>JBFHJA010000358.1:0-5082 GCA_041596165.1 Draconibacterium sp.
ATTTTTTCCGCCGTATTCAAACTGCAAGGTAACGTGTTCAACGTCAAATTCATCATGTAGTATTTTACGGATCTGGGCGCAAATGAAACCTGTTTCGGAAATGTGTAAATCATTTTCAAGATTAAGGTGGCACTCAAAATGCAAAAGTTTGTCGGTTAAATTCCAGACATGAATGTGGTGCACATTTTTCAAACCATCAATTTCGATTAACCGGGCTTTTATTGCTTCAATATTAAAAGTGGCAGGCGCCATTTGCATAAGAATTGTTACCGATTCTTTTAGTAATTTCCCGGTATGTATCAATAAATAAATCCCGATAAGGATTGTGACAAGCGCATCAACCCAAATTATATTATAGAGCCAAATTAAAACGGCACCAACAATAACAGCCAGAGATGTTAGCGCGTCGCCCAACAAATGCAGGTATGCAGCTTTAATATTGATATTTTTGTTCTTTTCACGTTCAAGAATTAAAACAGATATACCATTGGCAACCAGCCCAAGTAAACCGAGCCAAAACATCCATTTTGGATCTACTGGTTCTGGGTGTAAAAGTCGGTCAACTGCTTCGATAATAAGGTAAATTGAGATAGCAATTAACGCAATAGAATTTATGAATGCCGCAAGAATTTCGGCTCGTTTATAACCAAATGTAGATTTTAATGTTGACGGTTTCCTGCTTAAAACCTGTGCAAACCAAGCTAAAATAATCGATACTGAATCGCTCAGGTTATGAATTGCATCCGAAATTAGAGCCAAACTACCGGATATTAATCCACCAACAAACTGAGCCGTAGTAATTACTAAATTCAGGATTATAGTAAAAATTAGTTTAGGTAATGAGACTTGTTTAGTATCGTGGTCGTGTGCCATTCTTTTTTTTTTATCTATAACATTGTTTGTTATCTTTGGTTTATGATATTTTTAGCTTTTGCAATCTAAAAAAAATAAGAATGTATTATGAAAGTATTTGTTTTAATATTGGTTTTCATTTTAAGTTTTGTAAATAACTCATTTAGTCAATTTGGGATTAATTACGAAACACGACAAGCACTTGAACTTTACAATACAAATAAATTCATTTCAAAGGGCGATAATAGCACACTAACTAATGTTGATGTTGAAGGTTCGCCTTATTTAATGGATGAATTTGTAAATGGTTCGATATATACAGTTCAAAAATTTCAGTTTGAAGAAGTTCCGTTGCGTTACAATATTTTTAACGATGAACTTGAATTTAAAACTCCTTCTAACGAAATACTCGCTCTTTCAACGCCAGATATTGTTCAAAAAGTTGTTATAGGCGATACTACCCTGGCATATCTACCTTATTTACAGTCAAATAAGATAAGAAAAGGATTCTTTATAATTTTAAAAGAAGGAAAAGCCTCACTTTATGCCAAACCTGGATTAATGTTCAAAGAAGCAACCCCACCTGCGGCATACAAAGATCCCGAACCTGCAAAATACATAAAAAAATCCGACGACTATTATATAATTGCAGGTTCAGAACCGGCACAAATCATTAACAATAAAAAGGACCTTATTTCTGTTTTCCCTGATAATCAGGACAAAATCGAAAAATATATTTCTAAAAACAAAATAAAAACCAATAATCCCGAAACGTTAAAAGAATTGGTTGAATTTTACAATTCATTGTAGTTTTTAGTTAAAACTGCCCATACTTAGAAATACAAAATATTGCATACTTTTCCTGAAATTGAGAACTTTGTAAAAGGTTCTCATTTTTTTTTACACCTCATGCAACATTGATTTTTTACATTCGTCATTCATACAGAAATTAAGATATAGATTGGAAACACTTTACGAAAATATTCATCAGGAAATTATTGACCAGTGCAAAGAGGGAAGTCAAAAGGCTCAATTTCAGTTATATAAATTATATTACAAACCTATGTTTAGTGTTTGTATGCGCTTGATGAACAATGAAACCGAGGCTGAAGATGTGATGCAGGAAGCGTTTTTAAATGCCTTTAAAAAAATTGATACTTACAAGGGAGAAGTGAGTTTTGGCGCCTGGCTTAAAAAAATTGTAGTAAACCGTTCATTGGATTATTTGAAAAAAAGAAAAGTGAAGTTTGAGGAGATAAACGAAAAAACAAACAAGTTTATCGATCACCAGATGGAAACAAAAGAGGTGAATATGAAAGTGATAAAAGATGCAATCCAGAAATTGCCCGATGGTTACCGCGTTGTGCTTAGTTTGTATTTAATTGAAGGATATGACCATGAAGAGATTAGCGAGATTTTGGGCATCAGTAATTCGAACTCGCGAACGCAATTTTTAAGGGCAAAAAACAAATTGAGGGAGATTTTAAAGGACACAGAAGTATTTTCATACAATTGATAAAAATGAAAGAAAGAGATAACATAGAAGAAATTATACTGAACAACCTGAAGGAGTTGAACGACTTCGAACCAAAAGATGGGCATTTCGAAAGGTTTCAGGCAAAGTTAAATGCGCAGAAAAAAAAGAAAACAATCACTTTTAATGTGGTCTGGAAAGTGGCAGCAGCCGTGGTTTTTGTATTGTTATCGGTAAACCAGGCGAACATATATTTTTCACCCGAAAAGCAAAATGAAATTCAAACTGAAAACAATTCAGGCTTCACTCTTGCATCTGTTTCGCCCGAATATAAAGAGGTTGAGTTTTACTATACCAACGCAATAGATGTTGAGCTAAACCAATGGAATTCAATGGTAACCGATGGTTTTATTTCGAAAGAAGAACAAGAATTACTTGACAATGAAATGGCTGAATTTGAAATACGGTTTAAAAATCTGCAAACCGATCTCAAGGCAAATCCAAACGATGAGCGTGTAATTAATGCGATGCTCGAATATTATCAGGCAAAACTCAACATTATCAATATGATTGTGAGCAAATTACAGGAAGTTAAACAAAATAAAAACATAAATAATGAAAACATTTAGAACAACTTTTATACTAATCCTGATTCTTGGATTAGCAGCAGCAAACACAGTTTCGGCAGTTGAAAAAACAAAAAAATACCACGAATCCTGGGCTTCCAGTACCGTTGAAACACTCAGAATTACGAATAAATTCGGTGAAGTGAAATTCAAAAACGAAAACGGAAGCGAAATTACAATAGACGTAGTTGTAACTGTGGAAGCATCAAGTGAAAGTAAAGCAAACGAACTTTTAAACAAAATTGACGTGGAATTTGGCAAAAACGGAAGCACAATAATGGCAGAAACTTCGATTGAAAACAATTTCAAGAGCAATCGCGGGTTTAGCATCGATTATGTAATAAATGTTCCGATCAACAAAAACCTGATTGTTTCGAACAAATACGGAAATACAGTTGTAAATAAATTAAATGCCAACGGCGATTTTGACATTCAGTATGGCAATATCACAGCAAATGAACTGGTTGCACCTGCAAACGGAAAAATGAACCTTAAACTAGCCTACGGAAATGGAAATATTGAAACAACAGGCGATATTAATATTGTTGTAAGTTACTCCTCGAACCTTTCTCTGGGAACTATAAACGACCTACAACTCGAATCAAAATATTCAAATATTGAATTTAATAAAGGCCGAATAATCAAAATTAACTCGAAATACGACAAATTCAGTTTCGGAAGAGTAAAATCGGTAACCGCAAACACAAAATACAGCAACCTGAGAATAGATTACTTAGCCACGGATTTAAAAATTGAGAGTGGTTACGGAGGTGTTAAAGTAAATGAAATTGCACCCGATTTTGAGTCGGTTTCTATTACAAATTCCTATGGGCAAATTTCGTTGGGGTTGAACAAAGCTAGTTACACAGTTGATGCCTCCTGCAATTATTGCGGAATCTCCTACCCCGATCAAAGATTTAAAGGAAACCGCATGAAAGAAAACACAAGTTTCGAGTTGAAAGGGAAAGTTGGTTCAGCTGCCGGCGGAACAGTTATGATACGAAGCAGATATGGAGAAATAAAATTGGCAGAATAGGAATTCCGGAAGCAGAAAAGTGTTTGGAAAATCATAAAAAATCAGTTCACAGCAAAGTGGGCCGATTTTTTATGTTTTTAGATTCTCCTATTTCAAACCCGCGTAAAAACCAAGTTTATATAAATCAAAAAAGAAAAGGTTGGGTTTGCTGCCCTCCAAATTTCTTTCAAAAAAACGATGACTTAGTTTGTAAAAAAACCTTAAAAAAACAGGCGGTAAAAATTTAGTTATTCTAAAATATTGATTCAGAAAATTTACTTGTTGAACAAATTTTTTATCTCCGAATAACAATTGCTTTTCAATCAGAAAAAGACTATTAAGCGCTGTTTGGGTTTTACGGATAAAAACCGTTGAATCCTCCAAACCAGTGTGTTCAAGCGGATTATCTATATGAAAAATCACAATTCCGGCACTGAATAAATCGTAACCCAGCAAAGTATCTTCGTGCCCGTAGTTTGTTAAGTCCTCCCGAAAATGCGTTTTTAAAAACACAGGTTTTTCAATTAAAAAGTTGTTTGAAGTGATAATAAAACCTTTTTTACTGTTTCGTTCTTTTGCTGAAATGGCTTCACGGTTTGTACCATAAAACCAGCGTAAATATTTTTCAGGTTCGGCTGGTTTCTCATTTTTATAGACCGTTCCTCCGCATAAAACACGGTTAGGTTTTATATTGTCGACATAATTTTTGACATAGTTTGAATTAACCGGAATCGAATCAGCATCGATAAAAAGCAAATACTGAAATTTTGAATCGAAACCCATTTTATTGCGGATTGCCGAACGCCCAAGATTCTTTTCTAATTCAAAATAAACGACATTCGGGATTTCTGAAATCCGCCGGTTCTGCAATTTTATTTCATTAACCGAACCATCATCGTAAACCCTTACTTCATATTGAATTTCAATAGCTTCAGCCTGTTCAACCAAAGCTGCAACCAAATCGCCAACCTCGAAATTATATACCGGAATATTTATCGAAAGCATTTATTACTTTTTAAATGAGTGAATCCGTGGCAAAAAAACAAATATTCTCAACTTTGTTAAAACATTATTTTCTTCAAATTATTTTAATTTTGACCAGCCAATTCTTAATA
>JBFHJA010000359.1:0-5063 GCA_041596165.1 Draconibacterium sp.
GGCAAGCGTGAATTCTTGTATGAAATATCACAAAAAGCATTCGATATGGGAATGGAAGGTTTGATGCTTGAATCACATATTGATCCATCTTGTGCGTTGAGTGACGCCGCACAGCAACTTACTCCTGCTGATTTGGCAAAATTACTTGACCGTTTGGTTATAAGGCATGAAAATGCAAACAACCCCGATTTTGAAAGTCAATTGGATGTTTTACGTAACCGGATTGACGCTATTGACACAGAATTACTTGAAACGCTTTCGTCAAGAGTTGATATTGTTAAGAAAATCGGTCAATACAAAAAAGATAACAATGTTACTGCTTTGCAAATTAACCGTTGGACCAAATTAATGGAAGACCGGGTAAACATTGGTAAAAAACTGGAATTAAACGAAACATTTGTCAAAATACTTTTTCAATTAATTCACGAAGATTCGGTGCGGATGCAAACTGAAATAATGGATAAAGAATAGATACGGGAAATAATCATTTAAGAAGGTACTATAACTCTTGTATTTTCTTATTTCTGGTACTAAAGCTAAAAATAGTTTGATAAAACCTTTATCATCCTTTAATGGTCTGGGTTTGCGAAAAGTTTTATGAATACAATTTCATAAAACTTTTTTTTGTCGGGAAAAAGTCAAAAAAGGTCCTCAAAATATACGGTATTTGAGTAGTTATAAAAAAACTCATTATGAAATTAGAAACAGAATTCAACCAACTTCTACAATAAAATTGAGTTATAATCTATCTTATTCGAAGTCTTGAATCAATTCACGACTTAAAGTTCCCGAAGCGATTTCGCGCACTTCACCAGTCATTTTTATATTCCAGGCATTATCAATTTCAATTTGAAGATTTCCCCCCGGCATTTTTACCGTTAGTTTTGGTTCGCACAAACCTTTTTTAACCACAACTGAGGCAACCGCACATGAAGAACTTCCAGAGGCTAAAGTCCAGCCTGCACCGCGCTCCCAAATCATAATTTCAACCTCAGTGGGAGAAATTACCTTTGCAAACTGAACGTTGATACGGTTTGGAAACATTTTGTGATTTTCGATATAAGTACCGAACTGTTTGATTTCCTTTTCATCAAGTTCATCATTCAAAATAACACAATGCGGGTTACCAACCGAAACGCAATTAATAATGTAGTCTTTGTATTCGAGGTTCAAAACTTCGTCGATACACTCTTGGTTTGCACAATTTACAGGAATTTCTGCCGAAACAAAATTGGCTTTCCCCATGTCAACTTTTATGGTTTTTGCCTTTTTATTTACTTCCTCCACAATTTCGGCACGAACTATTCCACCCAGCGTTTCAATTGTAAATATTTTTTCTTTCGAGAATTTACTGTCGTATAAATATTTGGCGAAAATTCGCAAGCCGTTCCCACTTTTTTCGGCCTCCGAACCATCGGGATTTAAAATGCGTAATCCAAAATTAGCTTTGTAACTGGGTACTTTTAATAAAATACCATCTGAGCCGATACCGTAATGTACGTCACATATCTTTTGAATGGCTTCTTTTGTTAATTCGAAACTGATTTCATACTGACTTAAAACAATGTAGTCGTTACCCAAGCCATGAGATTTCACAAAAAAGTTTTGCATGTTGAATATTTTAAGGGTGCAAATGTATTAATTTAACATGAGTTCGGCTTTAAAAGTGCTAAATTAGTTTGAAAAATACAATATGGAGAATTTGCGTATATGTCTATATATTAAGCAGATGACAAACAAAACCTTATTTTAATTTGTACGCTTAAATCAGTGAATTTAACTTACTTGTAGACGAATTGTACATGTAGTACATTCTTTTTAGAGTTATTATTGTTCAACCAAGAAATCGCAAATTAACCATGCATTAAAACGAGATAATTACCTTTGTAATCCTTCTCCATTTAACGAATTACAGTTGATGGTAACATTTGTACTTTATATATGT
The DNA here is from genome assembly GCA_041596165.1 of Draconibacterium sp. Classification (GTDB taxonomy): domain Bacteria; phylum Bacteroidota; class Bacteroidia; order Bacteroidales; family Prolixibacteraceae; genus Draconibacterium. The sequence continues at coordinate 1,946 of JBFHJA010000359.1, forward strand.
CAAGGATTATGTGCATTTGGATTTTAGTTTTGCTAAACTGATGCGACAAAAGAGATGAAGATTTATTTTCTACTATTTTCTACCCTGCAAATTTAACTTTATAAGAAAGGAAAAGCCGTAATCCATCATGCAACGGATTACGGCTTTATCATTTATACGAATTGTTCTATTTTAAAATTGGAACTGTTACCACCCGGGTGTTTGAGTTATATTTTCATTTTGTGAAATTACACTCAGCGGAATTGGCCACAAATAGTGTTTACTTTCATCGAAAACAGGAGTTGCATAAGAGGTTCCTTTATAAACATCAACATATACAACACCATTATATTCTGATGTTTTAACGGTAGATAATCCAGTTGGGTCTATTTCAGCTTTCATTGCATCATCAAAACGAATTCCCAATGAAGGAACTTCCAGTTTTTCACCTTGTTTCCAGCGCCTCAGATCGTCATAACGGAAACCTTCCATAAATAACTCAATCCTTCTCTCACGACGAATTTCTACGATCAATGCCGATACACCATCATTGGCATAACGGGGATCCATTGTAGGATTCAAATCTAAATGAGGCATACCTGCGCGGTCACGCAGAAGATTTATACTTGCATCAAGTCCTGCCTGATCCAAAGTGCCCAACTCAGCCATTGCCTCGGCATAGTTTAAAAGAACCTCTCCAAACCTCAGAATAATTCCCGGAGTATCGGATGTGTTATAAGAAGCAAACGAAGCTATCGGTTCATACACCTTGCAAATTTCGTATCCAGTTTCCGAGGTTTGTCCACTCATACCAGTTAATCTTGGGTAAGTGCGCAGTTGGTCGTTATTGTTCCATGACCAGCGGGAAACATCGTCAGGATGTAATATCGTCTGCCGTAACCTGGGATCGCGGTTTTCAAAAATATTACGGAAAGAAATGTCGCCTTTATAAAGTGGTGAAAGTGAAATGGGAAGGCCGTCAGTGCAAAGATAATCTTCAACAAAACTTTTTGTAGCGCCTCCATTATAGCTTCTGTGATAACTTTGAACATGGTTGGTGAAAAAGCCAAGTTCGTAACGTCTCCAATACATTACTTCGTCTACTCCGGTCAGATCGGATCTGATTTTATGTATTGCCTGATAGTCATTATCAGGATCGCCAGTGTTATATAATACATAAGGTCCGTCATCCATAATTTCCTTGGCGGCACTGGCTGCCTCCTGTAACCATGTATTGTAGTCACTGCCTTCGGCATGATATTTTCTCCATGTACCTTCAAACAAGCAAATTCTTGATTTTACAAGCAATGCTGCCCAGCGGTTAATGCGACCAGGTGAAGCACCATCATTCCAGTCATCAGGCAACCATTCACATGCAAAATCCAAATCGGCTAAAACGTTGGTCATAACCGTTTCGCGCGAATCCAATTCAGCGTAAAGTTCTTCAGAGTCGATATTTAATTCATGGTCTACCCAGGGAGCACGTCCGTATTTCGATATTTTATCGGCATAAAACCAAGCTCTGAACAAACGTGCTTCTGCTTTATACTTGTTAACCACTGCTTCTTCCACACCGTTTTCCAGTGCTTTGTCGTAGTTATCCATTCCAACATTTATTTCTCTTATAAATGACCAGCCTGCATCTCTCCAACCATATAACTGCGGGCTGGTTGGGACAGTGTGAATACCAGCACGAACTTCCTGATATCTGCTGTGGCGTGAATGTTTTGGAGCAATGTTATCTGAGAATTCATCGATATACCAGATACCTTGGTTATTGCTGTCAAATCCATCATCGTGTGCCATTAAAATTGGCACATTATTGTCGTCTTTTGCCAGATTATAAATACTGTTATTGTAAACTAACAAATCGTTTTCAGTATTCCAGTATGTTTCATTACTAACTTCATCCAGCGGGTATCTTTCTAAAAATTCATTGTTGCAACTGACAAATAACAGGGTTGCAAAAACAACTAAACTAAGCTTTATACTATATTTTTTCATTTTTCTTGCTTTTATCCGTTATTAAAATGTAACCTTAACTCCCACCGTATATATACGGTCAAAATAATACTCCTGAGTTACAGTAGTTGTTTGTTCAGGATCAAGTGGTTTTCGCATACCCGATGCTTCCCACAGGTTCATTCCTGCAAGATAAACCTGAGCCCGGCTCATACCTAATTTACTTACCAGGTTGTCTGGCAACCAGTAGCTTAAAGTTACATTCTTCAACCTGACATATGCGGCATTTTGAACATACCTTGACTGTGGCTGAATATTCTTTTTAGTATCGGTGGAAATTGTTGGTGCAGCAAAGTATGCATCTGGATTATCCTCGCTCCAGGTATCAGTAATATAGAAATTTTCGATATGACCCGAATTGAAAGGATAGAATGCGTTCCAGTTGCTGTTCGATGGAAGATAATCCATTTTTAATCTTCCCTGGAAGAAAACGCTAAGTGAAAGATTTTTGTACTTGATATCAGGATTAAAACCGAAATTGTATCTTGATGTACTGTTCCCAATAATTTGCATGTCACCAGGATCGTCAAATGTATTACTACCTGCACTGATTACATCGTCATCATTAAGGTTTTTGTATTTGATATCTCCAGCTTGCCAGTTAGCGCCTAAATTTAATTGACTGGCATGTGAGGCTACTTCATCGTCAGTCTGGAATATGCCTTCTGTAACATAACCCCAGATTTCACCTATTTTCTGTCCGGTTCGATATTCATCCAATGAACCAGTCGGATTGTCATATTTTGTAATTTCTGCCTGAGCATCCGAAAGCCCTAAAGTTACTCCGTATGCCAAATCTTTCCCTATATGATCGCGCCAGGCGACTGAAAGTTCCCATCCCTGGTTTCTTAAATCGGCTGCGTTCGACTGAGGGGCATCGGTTCCAAGAATAGAAGGATAAGTAACATCCATTAGCATGTCCTTGGTATCGCGAATAAAGTAATCGAATGAGAAATCAAGCCGTTGTTTAAGTACGGTAAAATCAAATCCTATATTCTGAGTAGCAACAGTTTCCCATGTCAATGAAGGGCTAACCAATCCTGCTGACGAAACGTAAGGGCTATAACTTCCGGACGACATCATGTAAGCAGATGATCCCGATCCCATTGTTGAAACA
>JBFHJA010000360.1:0-5029 GCA_041596165.1 Draconibacterium sp.
AAATCGTTCATCCAGGCACCGCCTTGTTTTCCGTCGCGCGGGTGGAAATCGGTATAAAGTACTGACAAAAATTTCCCGTCAGCATCAAAAACTTCGTAAGGAATTACCTCTTCATTATAAACCGGAATTGTGCTGTTTACTCTGAAAGTTATCCCAAAAAGCTCGGTAGCCAAGCCAAAAACGCCATCCACAACTTTATTAAGTTCAAAATAGGGTTTTAGCATTTCATCATTCAAATCGAACTTTTCAACCTTGAGTTTTTCGCTGTAATACGTCCAGTCCCAGGGCATGATTTCACCCTCAAAACCACTTTTTTGTGCAAAAGCCTGAACTTCAGCTTTCTCCTGAATTGCCTTGTTAAACGATGCTTCATATAAATCATCGAGGAGTTTATACACACCTGCCTGATTCATTGCCATGCGTCGTTCCAAAGCATAATCTGCATAATTTTTATACCCCAGCAACTGCGCTATTTCCAGACGCAAAGCAGCCAATTTTCGAACATTTTCCTGATTGTCAAATTCATTCCCTTTAAATGCTTTCGAACCGTAGGCAATATTTAACTCTTTGCGTAATTCACGATTATCAGCATATTTCATAAAAGGCAGGTAACTTGGCATATTCAATGTAAAAAGCCAACCTTCCTTATTTTTTGATTTTGCCAAACCTGCGGCAGATTCCAGTGCACCTTCAGGCAAACCTGACAGTTTGTTTTTATCGGTAATGAGCAACTCAAAACTGTTTGTTTCTTTTAGTACATTTTCATTGAATTTCAATGAAAGTTTCGAAAGTTCAGTACTAATCTCCCTGAATTTATCTTTTTGTTCGTCAGTGAGGTTGGCTCCCTGTCTGATGAAATTTGAATAATTATTTTCGAGAAGAGTTTGTTGTTCAGCATTCAGGTTCAACTTATCTTTTTGCGCATAAACAGCCTTTATCCTTTCAAATAGAACAGGGTTCAAAGTAATATCGTTTTGAAACTTTGTGAGCATGGGCGAAACCTGCTGCGCAATTTTCTGCAATTCTTCGTTGGTTTCCGAACTCATCAGGTTAAAAAACACACCGGCTGTCCGGCTAAGCAATCGTCCTGTATTTTCAAGCGCCACTATTGTGTTTTCAAAAGTCGGGGCGGCGGTGTTGGTTACAATGGCTTCAATTTCAGCCTCTCCCTGTTTTATACTTTCCTGAAATGCAGGAATAAAATGTTCGTTTTTAATTTCATTAAAAGGCGCTGTTTGATGAGGTGATTTAAAATCACCTAAAAGCGGATTATTTTGTGCATTTACCATTCCGATATTCATTAATAATATTACTACTGCAATTAATTTATTTTTCATTTTATAGTGATTTAATAAAACATGATGAACGTGTAATCAAATCATAACTTTCAATACAAAATTATGAAAGGATTGTTTTGAACTAAATAGGTTTATTGACTATTTCTTTTTGATGTTTTTTTTCTTTTCGACCGACCAGCCGAATTTCCCGATTTTTTTCCCTAACCCAAAATAGTGTCCATGGCTGTAAACCAGCGGATTGGCCTTTGCAAAACTAAATGCCTGTTGTTCATTCAGGAATTCATCGTCAACAGAAACGCTTACAACTTCAGAAACAAACATGTGATGAGAACCCAATTCAACAATATTTTTAACCTTGCATTCAATATTTACCGGCGATTCAAGAATAATTGGCGCTTTTACAATTTTTGCAGGTGCCGGTGTAAGATTCATCATTTTCCATTTGTTGTATTTTCTCCCCGAGTTGCAACCACACCAGTCGGTTGCCTGTGCCAGTTTTTCTGTGGTGAGGTTAATCACAAATTCTCCAGTACGTTTAATAATTTCGTAAGAATGCCGCCCCGGACGAACTGATATATAACACATTGGCGGATCGCTATTAATTGTTCCTGTCCATGCAATTGTTAAAATATTGTATTCCTCTTCATTTTCGCCACAACTCACCATAACAGCCGGAAGTGGGTAAATAATCGTTCCGGGTTTCCAATATGTTCTCGCCATAAGATTTTTGATTTAACAAGTTATTATCAATCAGTCAACAAACATAATCAATCCCAATGGATTTGAAAATTCAATTTTATTTGTTCGCGCAACTATTTTCACCATATTACCGTCAGGTAATTAAAACATTGTTTATGCACAAATTGCTAAAAACCGGATTATTGGTAGTTGTATTATTGATTTTTAATGGTTGCGAAGAAATCGAAATTCCGGAACAAGAAAATTTTAAAATTGAATTTGGGTCGGAATGCGGTTGGTGCGCAGGACAGGAGTTTATTGCAGTTACAAATTCAAATATTGAATACATACGAAATATTCCGTGCGGAGATGAAAAGGGGACAAAGAAAAGAGAGAGAAAAATTACCACTCAGGAATGGGGTGAAATACAGTCATCTTTCGATTATTCGCAGTTTAAAACACTCCAGTTCAATTCCTGCAACGTTTGTGTTGATGGATGCGATGAGATTATAAAAATTACTAAAAATGACAGCATATACAAAATCAGCTATTCTTCTGCTGAAGAAGTAGAAGAAACAAAAAAATTAAGACAAATTTTAAACAAGATAATGGAAGAAATGCGCGAAATGGACTAATCTACTGGATCTTTCCAGTCACCGTTTTCGCGAATTATCTGTTCCAGTTCTTCCACCGCATCTTCGTATGAAATATGGCGTTTCACCGGTTGTAATCCTTTGTACAGATTTACTTTGTTAACAGCGGTTCCCACAAAACCATAATCTGAATCGCCCATCTCACCGGGTCCATTAACAACGCAACCCATAATTCCTATTTTTAGGTGGTCGAGGTGTTTGAAATGTTTCTTGATTTTCTGAGTTGTTTCCTGCAAATCGAATAAAGTACGTCCGCATCCGGGGCACGATACAAACTCGGTTTTTGAAACTCTCATCCTGCTGGCTTGCAGTATGCCAAAACTGAGATCCTTCAGTTCGGTAAAAGTAATTTTCTCATTGTCGTTTGACAAGCAGATGCCATCACCATAACCATCGAGTAAAATCCCGCCCAGATCGGCAGAGGCTTTTATTTGTAAATCCTCGATTTCGCTCTCGTTATATCGGCGATAAAGAATTACCGGGACCTTCCAAATATGAGTTTCAAGGGACATAAAAAATGCCCGAAGCTCAGCAAACGGGTTTTTATTAAAGCTTTCAAGAATAAGAACTGTTTTGCGGGTTTGTTTCAATTTTGTAATAATTTCAGGATGCTTGTCCATAAAACGGTCAAACTCCATTTTATCTGTACGGATAAATTTCATTCTTCCCCAGCGAGTGCTTTCAAACAAATACTCTTCCAACGAAATAACAGGGTATTCTTCGCCTTTTATATCTAATATTTTATTGCCCGACACAAAATAATCGGGGATTAATTTCCCCCGGATAGGTATCATTTCGCTTAAACTGCGATCGCCTAAATCTGCTATTACCACAGGCAGCTGCTTATCTCCCATATTCAAAACCGGGCGGGTTGAACGGCGTTCATATTCAAATGGGTTAGCCTGTGCTATCATCGGGGCCGATATAGGCTGGTGGTTTTCGTAGCTTTTAAAATGATTAACAAGTTTTAAAGCAACGGGTATTTCTTTAATCGGATCTTCCGTCAAAGAAACCCTAACAGTATCACCAATTCCATCGGCAAGCAAAGCACCAATACCAACTGCCGATTTTATTCTTCCATCCTCGCCTTCACCAGCTTCAGTAACCCCCAAATGAATAGGATACATCATTCCTTCAAGGCGCATTTTAAAATTCAAAAGGCGCACTGTGTAAACCATTACACGTGTATTGCTTGATTTTATTGAAACCACCACATTATTAAAATCAACCTTTTTACAAATGCGCAAGAATTCAAGCACCGATTCGGCAATTCCGGTTGGGGTATCTCCATAACGGCTCATTACCCTGTCGGAAAGCGATCCATGATTGGCGCCAATCCGCAAAGCAGTATTTGTTTCCTTAAGCACTTTCAGGAAAGGAATAAACTGTTCCTCAATTTTCATGAGCTCTTGTTTGTATTCGTCATCAGAATACACTTTGCTTTTAAACTGAGCTCGTTTATCATAAAAGTTACCTGGATTAATACGCACTTTGGAGATAGTTTGAGCTGCAATTTCAGCCAGTCTCGGGTTAAAATGTATATCACCAATCAACGGCGTATTATAACCACGTGCAACTAAATCTCGTTTTATATTTTTTAGATTATCGGCTTCAGGCGTTCCTTTAACTGTAACCCTCACATAATCGGCACCTGCCTTAATAGCTCCGATAATTTGTTCTACCGTGGCATCTGTATCCATAGAATCGGTATCGGTCATAGTTTGAATCCTAATTGGGTTATCACCACCCACGGGCACCGTGCCTATTTTTACTTCCCAGGTTTTTTGACGTTCGTATCGGGTTAAATCTTCAATATAATTAAAATGACGATCTTTCATCTATGTCAAATTTCAAAATTGTTTAATGCTGAAGCTTTCAAGTTCTTATGCTTGTAAAATACTGTAACAGAATTCTATTGAATTTGTTAACGGTTTTTACTAAAAAATGCAAATTTAGTCTAATGCTTTCAAAATAAAAAGAAAGGACTATTTTTGTTTTTGAATATAAATGTATGAGCGTAGAAACGAGACAGATAACAAAATTATTTGGGAAGCAAAAGGCCTTAGATGAGGTCAATTTTTTGATAAAAAGAGGTGAATTGGTGGGTTTTTTGGGACCAAACGGCGCAGGCAAGTCAACAATGATGAAAATTATTACAGGCTATTTGCCAACTGATTTAGGAGAAGTGTTCGTAAATGGTCAAAAAATTCTTTCTAAGAATCTCGAAATCAGAAAAGATATTGGTTATTTACCCGAACACAATCCCCTTTACACCGATTTGTACGTAAAAGAGTTTTTAGAAATAACTGCAGGACTTTACAAACTTAAAAACACAAAACAACGCATAGCCGAAATGGTTGATTTGACCGGATTGGGAGATGAACAGCATAAAAAAATAAG
>JBFHJA010000361.1:0-5021 GCA_041596165.1 Draconibacterium sp.
AACCGGACCACTGCATATTGGTGGTGTGCGCACGGCATTGTTCAATTATTTGTTTGCCAAAAAACATGGTGGCGATTTTTTGCTCCGTATTGAAGATACCGACCAAAATCGTTTTGTACCGGGAGCCGAAGAATATATTATAGAAAGCCTGAAATGGTGTGGGCTGAATCCGGTTGAAGGACCGGGGATTGGTGGCAAATTTGGTCCTTATCGCCAAAGCGAACGCAAACCTTTATATAAAAAATATGCCGACCAGTTAGTTGAATCGGGCTGGGCTTATTATGCTTTTGACAGTGCCGAAGAAATTGAAAAACTACGCACCGAAGCCGAGGCAAAAAATGAAACTTTTTCCTACGGAATAGGTACCCGCGAAACGTTGAACAACTCACTTTCGCTTTCAGAAACCGAAGTTCAGCAAAAAATTGGAGCTGGCGAAAATTATGTTATCCGGTTTAAAATGCCTGAAAATATTGATGTTACCGAAGAAGATATCATTCGTGGCAGTGTTACTTTTAATACAACAAAAAGTCTGGATGACAAAGTACTGTTTAAGTCGGACGGGATGCCAACCTACCATTTGGCCAACGTGGTTGACGATCATTTAATGGAAATCACCCACGTAATCAGGGGTGAGGAGTGGTTGCCATCAATGCCTTTGCATGTTTTGTTATACCGAGCTTTTGGTTGGGAAGAAACAAGACCACGATTTGCACATTTGCCGCTGATATTAAAACCGGTTGGAAAAGGAAAACTCAGCAAACGCGATGGCGACAAAATGGGATTCCCTGTTTTTCCACTGCTTTGGAACGATAACGAAAGCGGAGAAACTTTTCATGGTTACCGCGAAGATGGCTACTTTCCGGAAGCATTTATTAATTTACTTGCACTGCTCGGTTGGAACCCCGGAACAGAACAGGAATTCTTTTCGCTGGAAGAATTATCAGAAATATTTAGTCTCGAACGTGTTGTAAAATCGGGTTCACGTTTTGATCCTGAAAAAGCAAAATGGTTCAACAAACATTATTTTCAGGAGAAACCGATTGAAGTACTTTCTGAATTATTTAAGCCGATTTTAAAAGAGAAGGGAGTTTCGGCAACCGATGATAAAATAATGAAAGTTGTTGCAGAAGTGAAAGAACGTTGCCAGTTTGTTTCTGAACTTTGGGAACAAAGCAGCTTCTTTTTTGCCATACCAGAGAGTTACGATGCAAAAACTGTTGAAAAACGCTGGCTGACAGAAACTCCGGCGCAATTAACGGCGATTTGCGAGGTTTTTTCTACTGTCGAAAATTGGGAACAAACAAAAATCAAAGAAGCCTTTTCTAATTTCATGAACGAAAAAGGATGGAACTTTGGCGCAATAATGAACCCGCTGCGCCTGTGTTTGGTTGGCGGAAACGTGGGGCCTGATTTATTTAAAATATGCGAAATTTTGGGCAAGGAAGAAACGATCGAGAGGATAAAAACTGCAATTGAAAGAATTTTAAAATCAACTTAAAAACAAGCCCAAAAAATCCTCAGGGAGGTACTTTTGCAAACACCAACTCCCCTGCCCCATTACCCGGCATTTATAATACGGAAAAATTTTTTGCAATGATTTATCTACTTAAAAAGATTTCAGCGTAGATCAAATCTTCTGGATATGTAATTTTTATGTTTTCACGGTTTCCATCAACCAGATGAATTGTTTCACCAATATTTTCCAAAACTGTGGCGTCATCGGTAAAAATATTTGTAAGTGCTTGCTGGTAAGCCTTTTTAATTAATTGCGTTGTGAAAGTTTGTGGTGTTTGCACCAAAAAATATTTTGAACGATCAACAGCACGGCTTCCTGATTCTTCCGCAATTCTGATTGATTCTGAAACCGAAATCACGGGCAGGGAATTTCCTTTTTCCAAGGCAGTTTCAAAACAATTTTCAAGGGTTTTTATGGAGACCAAAGGTCTAACACCGTCGTGGATAAAAACAATTCCTTCACTTTCAATTAAATCCAAACCGTTTTTTACGGAATCAAAACGCGTTGCTCCGCCAAAAGCTATTTTATGTTTTAAACCGAACTTGTACTTTTCACATAATGATTTCCAGGATTCTATTTGATTTTCAGGTAGAACAACAATAAACTCAATCTGTGTGTCATAACGCAAAAAGGCATCAAAAGTATGCATCAAAATCGGGCGGTTATTTATTTCAAGAAATTGCTTTGGAACGTCATTTTTCATTCGGCTCCCACTTCCCCCAGCAACAATTAAGGCAAACTTTTTCATTTTGGTTTTGTAAATTTGTGCATAATTAAGGATTTAAAAATAAATTAAAAATTAATCAGCATGGATAAAGTCTTGGAATTTTTGACCGATCTGTCGGCAAATAACAACAGGGAGTGGTACAATGCAAATAAAAAGAGATATGAAGAAAGTCGCGAAAAAATACTTTTTATAACCGATGTTCTAATCAATGAGATTCGCAAATTTGACCCTGAAATCCCTGCTTTGGCGCCAAAAGATTGTGTTTTCAGGATATTCAGGGACGTACGCTTTTCAAACGATAAACGCCCGTATAAAACCAATTTCGGGGCTTTCATTGCAAAAGGTGGCAGAAAAAGTATGCATGCCGGATATTATTTTCATATTGATCCTGAAGGAAGTTTTGCCGGCGGTGGCGTTTATATGCCACCAGCTGAACCGCTAAAAGCAATTCGGGAATATATTGCTGAAAACGGTGATGAGTTTCGTGATATTATTCATGACAAAAATTTCAAAAAAATATATCCCGAAATGATGGATGACAGATTAAAAACAGCACCAAAAGGTTTTCCGAAAGATCATGAATTTATTGATTTACTGAGATATAAGTCTTTCGCATTCACAAACCAATTCAGCAAATCGCAGGTATCAGCCAATAATTATATTGAGCTTTTGGTTCAATCGTTTAAAACATTGCACCCTGTTAATCAATTTCTAAATAATGCGTTGGAAAAAAATATTTGAAAAAAAAACCAAAATAATGGGTAACCTTTCCGCATTTCTAAGAATATATACAGTATAAGACCCATATTTTTTATCTTCCCGATTCAAAATATACCCCGGTCGTCCTGACTGGGGTTTTTTATGCCGTAGCTAATTTCATTATCCTTTCAACGTTATCGTTTACCTGATCTATACTTTCCATACCTATAGTCATACAATCCACATTCCCACTTTTAATAACATATTCGAGTGATTTCTGGCGTTGATCTTCTTTTGTAAGTTCTCCGCAACCAAATATTTTCATACCAATAATTCCTTTCCCGTTTTCTTTTGCCTGTTTTAGAACCGACATCACATCTGGTGGCGTTCCGTCCATTTTAGCACCATCGTAATTAATGCGTGCCAGCAAAACATCGGCCCAGGGATTTTTTACGGCCATTTGCATAGCTCCAAAATCGTGGCACGACAGACCAACATGCTTGATTATCCCCTTTTGTTTTGCCTCGCTGTAATCATCCATGTACCGTTTGTATTCATCAGGCCACTCACTGTTTACCATGCAATGCAGAAGCAAAATATCAATATAATCAGTATTAAGTTCCTTCCTAAATCTGTCGATACTCTTCTGAAAAGGCTCGGTTTTGTACCATCCTTCGTGATCGTAAACCATTATTTTTGAGAGTAGTGTTACATTTTCGCGCCCTACTTTTTTCATGGCTTTGCCTACAAATTCATGTGTTCCATACATATCAGCTGTTTCAAAAAACTTCACTCCCCTATCGAAAGCATGCTGCGCTAATTGAACAAATTTTTCCTCTCCCAGTTTCTTTTGGCTTGAAGTTTTTTTCCAACCATAAGAACCTGTCCCTAATGCCAATCTGGGGACATTCAATCCTGTTTTACCCAGGCTCACTGTATCAATGAATGCATTTGATGCTGGATTAAAACTCATATTTATCAGACCTGAACCCAAAGCCACAGACCCAGCCAAACCCATGGCACTTTTTTGTAAAAAACTTCTGCGATTAATATTTTCCATTTCAAAATAATTTTTCAGTTTAAAATTATCATTTTATTTCAGTAATATACATTCTGTTAACGTTGTTCTTTCTTCTCGAATATGCTTATATTCAGGTTAAAATGCCATTGTCCGAACCGCACCACGCAATTTATAAACAATCTACAAACATCTACTTCACATAACAAAATAGAATGTATATTTTTGGCGGCTTAACTTTAATAATTCAAATTAAAATGAGAAAAATCCTGCTTTTATTTACAATGATTGCTTTTATTGCTTCTGTAAGTGCCCAGAATATCCAAACTCACTATGATTTTGGGAAAGACAGAAAATTTGTAACAACCACAGTTGAAATGTTTAAGCCTGACAAATTGGGTAATACCTTTTTCTTTATCGATTTTGATTATGGCGCTGGCGACGTAGAGGGTGTAAGCCTTGCTTATTTCGAAATTGCCCGCTGCATGAAGTTGGGAAAAACACCCTTTAGCTGGCACGGTGAATATAACGGAGGTTTCGGACAGTGGAAAGCTGGCGATGCAAGTGGTGCATATACGATTAATAATGCGTGGTTAACAGGTGTTGACTACTCGTGGAATGCCGCCGATTTTTCAAGGGGTTTTTCGTTGAAAGCATTGTATAAAAACATGGCAAATACTATCGATGCCAAACCAAATAGTTTCCAGTTTACAGGTGTTTGGTACCTCAATTTTTTAAAGGGTAAAATGTCATTTACTGGTTTTGCCGATTTCTGGAAAGAAAAAACAGCCTATGGCGAATATGTATTTTTAACAGAACCACAACTTTGGTATAATGCTACTCCCCACTTTTCGTTTGGAAGCGAGGTGGAATTAAGTAATAACTTCGGAGGAATGGATGGTTTTCATGCAAATCCTACTCTGGCAGCAAAATGGACTTTTTAAAGAACACCAATAAACAAAATTCGTTATGTTAGAAAAATTTTTCAATCTAAAACAAAATAACACAACCCCAAGAACTGAAATACTTGCCGGAATAACCACGTTTATGACGATGGCTTA
>JBFHJA010000362.1:0-5000 GCA_041596165.1 Draconibacterium sp.
ATCCCTGAAAATTCGGATGCCCAAAAAGAAGTTATTAAATGTGTTGAGTATTGCAAGAATATTTTGGTGTAATAAAAATACACGAATTCTTTAATACAAAAACATATAAAGTACACCGGACGATTCTAAATCGTTCGGTGTGCTTTTTTTAATCAAATTTTCACTCACTTCTTCATTCTGTCAGGAATATTCTATTCTTCCTGTTTCTTCTGAGGAAAGTAATTTCGTTTGATAATGAAAAGGGAGATTCGCTAAATAAGTGAATTCTTGGATATCAACACATTACGTTGATAAAAAGTCAAATAAAAACCCCGAAAATACCCCAAAACAGGGTAAATTCGGGGTAATCTTTTTTTTTGACTATGGCTAAATTAATCAATTTAGGGGAAAATATTTCAAAACTGAACCTGTTTTTTCCTCACCACGAAAGAGAACTTTTTTGGAACGAATTTCTGGGGTCAAACCTTGGACAGATTTATCAATCGATTCCCTGGGATGACTTGGTTCCCCTTCTTTTTTCCACCCGTAAGGACAAAAGGGGCAAGAAAGGCTTTTTCAGCACCCAGGGTAAGCTGGGACTGATGTTTTTAAAATCGTATACAAAAAGTTCGGATGAAAAACTTATTGAGCGTTTGAACACGGACTATAGCCTACAGTTGTTCTGCGGGATTTACCTTATGCCCGGCCAAAGGATAAAAGACGGGAAACTCCCCAGCAAGATCCGCTGCGAACTTGCAGGAAAGCTTGATATCCAATCTTGTCAAAAAGCACTGGCTGCCCACTGGAAACCATGGCTTGAAAATACCAATGTATTACTTGAAGACGCAACCTGTTACGAAACCGATATGCGTTTTCCAACCAATGTAAAACTGCTTTGGGAGTGCAATGACTGGGTATATAACCAGATTAAAATACTGTGCAGGTACACGAAAGTCAGACGTCCGCGTTCAAAGTTCAATGAACAAAAACAAAAATACCTGAACTACCAGCGCAACCGGAAGAAAACCCATAAAAAAGGCATGCGCAGGATAAAAAGCCTGTTATATCTTTTAGAAAAGTTGTTAAACCAGCTTTCAGACCTTGAGACGCAGGCTATTGACAGTAAATATTCTTTTCCCCTGCGGTATCATAACCGTACAGGCACAATCCGGAAAATACTTTCCCAGCAACAGGAAATGTACGAAACGGGCAAATCTGTCCCTGACAGGATAGTCAGTATTGCTAAAGACTATATCCGTCCCATTGTCCGCGGTAAAGAAACCAAACAAGTAGAGTTTGGGCCAAAAGCAAACATGGTACAGGTGGACGGCATCAATTTTATTGAACACCTGAGCTTTGATGCTTTCAATGAATGCAAGCGCTTTATCCCTTCCATCAGGCTTAGCCAGGAATTGTTTGGCAAAACAACACATGCAGCAGGAGATGCCATTTATGCAACAAATGAAAACCGGAAGTATTGTACCCAGAACAATATTACCACCAGTTTTAAGCGAAAAGGGAGGGCAGGAAAACATGAAGGGCAAAAACAACAAATACAAAGTATACTCTCTACAGAAAGGGCGACCCGGATGGAAGGAAGTTTCGGTACGGAAAAACGCCACTACGGACTCGACAGAATCAAGGCAAGGATAAAATCAACAGAAATACTTTGGGTATTCTTTGGCGTACATACCGCAAACGCTCAAAGAATTGCCACCAAAAGGAAAGAAAAACTGATTGGCCAAAAGGCTGCTTAGCCGTAAGTCTTAAAAAAAAAGAATCCCCTAATCAGGAAAATTATGCCCAAAAAAAGCAATTTTGAGGCTCGAAATTGATGGAATCCAAAATGCCCCTGAAGCGCAACCTCAAAATCATAAAAAATCCACTCCCGTTAATCACGAAAATGGATATCTTATTTTTTTAGCGAAGATGCCTGAAAAAACCGATTGAAAGCTAAACTTCAATCGGTTTAATGTTCAAACTATCGTTAGTTCGAATCTGTATTGTTTATTCCTCACTATGCACGAAATTGAAATTTATTTAATTACGGCATGGCAGGTAAAGTCCAACCCTCCCTATAATTATGTTTGATTAATTGATCGGCAAATTCTTTTGCTTTAATCGTATTGTTTCTGCCAAGCCTTAATTCATCTGTAGCTGAAATATTTGTAAATGTCATATTTGGTCCATCCCAGTCAAGCACTTTATTAAGGGCTTGAAGACGAACTGCCAGCACACCCATAACCACCATTTCGTTAAATGGCCCTGCTACGCTAAAATCGGAGGCACTTAAAACTCGACTTTCAGGAGTTTCTTTACATGCCCGAATCCAATCTTCTTCATGAGTGCCATCGATACGACGAAGCGTTTGCGGAACATTTGGTATTCTGCCTGAAAGAAGGATTGGATCAGTTCCATATTCCCCACAAATTAATGTGTCTTTACTTCCATGAAAAACAACACCAGAACTCTGTCGTCTGTCAACTGGCCAGTTTTCAGGTAATTTTGGCTTAAGTCCACCATCAAACCAGGTTACTTCAACCTCCGGTAAATTAATTTTAATATCTGCAGGTTTTTTCCGCTCAGGATAAGTAAGATGTACTACTTCGGCGTTTGGTGCACAATCAGCTGTAAAGGGTGTTGAACTGCCAATTACTTTGGTAGGATATTGTAGCTTCATTGCGGTAAATATTGGATGCATAACATGGCAAGCCATATCGCCAAGAGCACCTGTACCAAAATCCCACCAACCACGCCAAACCCACGGATGATAAGCCGAATTGTAAGGTCGGAATTGAGCCGGTCCGATAAAAAGATCCCAATTCAGGGTTTCAGGTACTGGCATAACTTCCGTCGGAGCCTCTAATCCTTGTGGCCAGATTGGTCGGTTTGTGTATGCCTCTATTTTCTTCACTTCACCAATTTCTCCATTCCAAATCCACTCGCATGCCAATCTTACACCTTCTGCTGAAGAACCCTGATTTCCCATTTGAGTGGCTACCTTATATTTGGCTGCCAGTTTTGTTAGTAAGCGAGATTCATAAACACTGTGTGTTAATGGTTTTTGGGTATAGGCATGTTTTCCCATTTCAATTGCATGAGCTGTAATAATTGCATGGGTGTGGTCGGCAGTTGCAACCATAACGGCATCAATAGATTTGCCCATTTCGTCATACATTTTACGCCAATCATAATATTTTGCAGCTTTTGGATAAGTTTCAAAAACTTTTGGTACATTAATTCTGCTAACACCCCAGTCGACGTCGCAAAGTGCAACAATATTTTCACCTTCCATACGCGAAAGGTTACCTTTGCCCATTCCTCCAATGCCAATACCTGCAATATTAAGTTTATCGCTGGGAGCTTTATGTCCAAGCCCTGCAATGGTATTTGAAGGAACAATAGTTAATCCGGCAGCAGCTGTGGTGGTGGTTGCCAGAAAATTTCTTCTTGTAATTTGATTCCTGTTTTTCATTTTTTGAAAAGTTTTAGTGATTTAGTTATCCACTGCAAACAGCTTTTACTGTTTACCAAATGGAACTAGTAAGTTACATTCAAAAAAAAACATTTGAAAATTAAATCTTTACTTTTTTACACGGAATCTTTACATAAAAAATAGGATAAGTTTTTGGATTTTCCTGATGTACTCGGCTTTGAAACAGACAGTTTAATAAAAAATTACTTGCCAAAATTAATGCTTCAGATATATTCATTTCGGGGAATTGAGTTCAGGATTCCCCCCCCAATGACTAAAACCGTTCCCCCCACCACCGTTTCAATCTTTCCAATATTTTTAATTCAGTTGGGTTGTTTTGAGGATGATAAATCCGCTCTTTTTTAATAGTCTCCGGTAAATAATCCTGTTCAGCAAAATTGCCTTCGAAAGCATGTGAATATTTATAGTTTTTACCGTAGCCGATTTCTTTCATCAGTTTGGTTGGGGCATTGCGAATGTGCAGTGGGACTGGCAAATCACCGGTTCGTTTTACCAGAGCAATTGCCTCATCGATAGCAGAATAAGCGGAGTTGCTTTTTGGCGAAGTAGCCAGGTAAATAACACATTCCGAGAGGATTATCCGAGCTTCAGGATTACCGATTTTATGTACCGCATCAAATGTGCTTTGTGCAAGTAAAAGTGCATTTGGATTGGCCAGACCTACATCTTCTGCCGACAAAATCAACAAGCGTCGGGCAATAAACTTTATATCTTCGCCACCCTCAATCATCCGGGCAAGCCAGTAAACTGCCGCATCCGGATCACTTCCGCGGATACTTTTAATAAATGCTGAAATAATATCGTAGTGCATTTCGCCTTGTTTGTCATAAATGGCGAGGTTGTTTTGAAGGCGATCCAACACTTTTTTGTTTGTGATTTCTACTTCTTCATCTTCATTGGCAAGCACAACCAATTCAAGTACGTTAAGAAGCTTGCGTGCATCACCGCCCGAAAACCGCAGCATTGCCTGATCTTCTGAAATAGTAATTTTACGCTTTTTTAATTCAATATCTTTTGTCAATGCCGAATCGATGAGTTTAAGTAACCCTGCTTTGTCAAGCGGTTCTAAAATATACACCTGACAGCGCGAAAGGAGAGGGGAGATGACCTCAAATGAAGGATTTTCTGTAGTGGCACCAATTAAAGTAATCGTGCCATCTTCCACTGCTCCCAAAAGCGAATCCTGTTGTGATTTGCTAAAACGGTGAATTTCGTCGATAAAAAGTATTGGATTGGGCTTGCTGAAAAACTGCTGTTTTTTTGCTTTGTCGATAACATCGCGAATGTCTTTCACCCCTGAATTAATTGCGCTTAAAATATGAAAAGGCCGCTCCAAAGTGTTGGCAATAATTTTTGCCAATGTGGTTTTTCCAACGCCCGGCGGACCCCACAAAATAATCGACGAAATATTGCCCGATTCTATCATTTTGCGCAAAACGGCATCTTTTCCCACAAGATGTTCCTGACCAATATAATCGTCGAGTGTTTTTGGCCGAAGCCGTTCTGCCAGCGGTTGGTTGCTCAT
>JBFHJA010000363.1:0-4997 GCA_041596165.1 Draconibacterium sp.
ATTATTTTGGGCTTGAATGAAGATAAATGGCCGCGCACATTTACCGCACCTTCGTTCATTCCGGCAAACATTAGAAAAGGTTTTGGTTTGCCCGGAATTGATGAACAGGACGCTATGTACGCCTATTATTTTTACAGGTTAATTCAACGTGCTGAAAACGTGACGGCAACATACAGTGTTATCAAAGAGGGGATTAGTACAGGCGAGTTAAGCAGATACGGGTTTCAGTTGGAATATGATTCGCTGCAGAAACCCGAAAAAATATCACTCGATTTTAGTTTTTCCCACGACACTGCAAAGCCAATTCAATTTGAAAGTTCGGAACAAATTGTTGCTAAACTTTTAAGTAAAAATACCGATGAACACCCACTTTCGCCAAGCGCGATAAATACTTACCTGCAATGCAGTTTACGGTTTTATTTCAGGTATGTAATGGGGCTCCCCGAACAGGATGAAGTACAGGAAGAAATAGATGGGATGATTTTTGGGAATATTTTCCACGATACGATGGAAGCATTGTACAAACCGCTGATTGGTAAAGTAGTAACCCGCGAAGACATTGGAAATATCAGTAATAACAAAGTGCTGATTGCAAACGAAATCCAAAAGCAAATCGCTTTAAATTTTTATAAAGAAAAACCAGGTAGTACAAAACCCGTTGTTTTGGAAGGCAAAACCTTGCTGATTTACGAAAACTTGAAAACCTATTTGAAACAGCTTTTTAAAGTCGATTCTGGTTTTGCACCTTTTACACTTGTGAGTTTGGAGGAAAAATATAAAACCCAAATCGAAATCGATATAAACAGTGCAAATACAGCAATAAAAATTGGCGGAAAAATAGACAGGGTTGACCGTGTAAACGGCAGTTTACGGGTGCTGGACTATAAAACAGGGAACGTAAAAAGCAAATCATTTAAAGAGGTTAGTGATCTGTTTATTAAGGATATAAAGGATCCCAAAAAAGAGGTTTTACAAGCGATGATATACTCTTGGGTACTGTCGGGAATTACAAATGAGGCCAATTTCAGCCCTGGTATTTATAGTTTGAAAGATTTATTCAAAGACAATTTCAACCCGGAAATCAATTGGGAAAAACATGATTTTTCTTTCAGTGAATTAAAAGCTGATTTCGAATCGGGATTGAAAATGTTGTTGGAGGAAATTTATTCGCCAAACAATACATTTGTTCAAACGCCGCACGCAGAACATTGCAGTTACTGTGCGTACAAAACAATTTGCCAAAGGTTTTAACAACGAAAAATTACATTACTTTTAAACCAACTTAAATCAAATCATTATGAAAAAATATCTGATTTTTCAAGCATTAAAATCAACAATTCCGGTTCTGTTAATTTTTGTGTCAATTTCAGTTTTTGCCAAAGACATTTATGTTTCTCCAAAGGGAAACGATAATAATCCGGGTACAAAAGTATTGCCGGTTGAATCAATATTTAAGGCAAAAAAAATGGCTGATGAAATGTTGGGAAGTGGGGAGGAAAAAGAGGTAACGGTTTGGCTGAATGATGGTGTTTATCAGATTGCTGAACCTCTAGTTTTCGAATCGTTAAAAATCCGGCAGAAAAATGTAAAACTCAGTTTTAATGCCGTAAAAGGTTCAAAACCTGTTGTTTCAGGAGGAGTTAAAATATCAGGATGGCAAAAAAACAATAGTGGATTTTGGGAAGCTAAATTACCTGAAAGCATGGGGGAAACAGCCGAAATAAGGGAACTTTTTATATATGGAATAAGGGCAGTAAGGGCAAAATATCCAAATGACGGGTATTTAAAAATAAAAAAAGTCGGTACCGACCGCCGCACCAATTTCTTTTTCGAAGAAGGGGACTTTCCCATTCCTTCGAATGTAAAAGATGTGGAATTGGTTTTATTACACGACTGGTCGATTTCACGCATCGCGTTAAAAGAAATAAACCTTGATGAAAATAAAATAACTGCTGTGGATTCTATCGGTGCCAAACAACCTGAATTTTTTAATCTTGACCACTGGGAACCCAATCCACGTTATTCTCTTGAAAATGCTGCTGAATTTTTAGATGCTGATTATGAATGGTTTTTCGATGCAAACAAAAACGTGCTTTTATTGAAATTGCCGAAAAATATAAACCCGGAGAATTTAAAAATTGTTGTGCCTGTTTCAGCGGGATTATTGCAACTGAAAGGAACAGAAAGTAATCCTTTAAAAAACATTCATTTTCAAGGAATTGCCTTTGAGAATTGTGCATGGAATATTCCGAAAAATGGTTACTGTGGTGTTCAGGCTTGCCATTTTGATCCTCGTCCAGAAACAGAAGGTTGGGCAGTTGTTCCGGCAGCGGTGTATGCCGAATGGACTGAAAATACAACATTTAGCAACTGCTCGTTTCAAAATTTAGGTGGTTCGGGGTTGTGGTTTTCCACAGGTTGTAATAACTGCTCGGTTGAAAACTCAATTTTCGAAGATATTTCGGGGAACGGTATTATGATTGGCGAAGGACGTGATCGCATGGTGGATGGAAAACCGTGGTGGCAAGTTGCACCAAAGCAGGTTGCCCTTGGAAATAGAATAGAAAATTGCACTGTGAAAAATTGTGGTACACAGTTTTATGGAGCAGTAGGAGTTTGGTGCGGACTGACCGCTGAAACCACAATCCGCAATAATGAAATAGCAGATTTACCCTATTCCGGAATTTCAATTGGCTGGATGTGGAGTCCGGTACCAACGCCTTGCAGGGCCAATATTATCGATGGAAATCATATTCACCACATTATGCAGATTTTGAGTGACGGCGGCGGAATTTATATGCTGGGTTTGCAACCGGGCAGCAAAATTACAAACAACCAAATTCACGACGTGAAAATCAACGCCGGTCGTGCTGAAAGTAATGGAATGTTCCTGGATGAAGGAACAACGGAGGTTTTGATAGAAAACAACCTGATTTATAATATCGCAAAATCACCGCTTCGGTTTCATAAAGCCACGATTAATCTTGTGAAAAACAATTCCTTGTTTTGTACCGATGACAACCCGCCAATCCGATATAATTCAACAAAAGAAGATGATATCCGGAAAGTTGGAAACAAGGTTTATTTGGAAAAGGATTTGGATTATGAAAAGGGTTTAAATACAGCAATTAAAAAGTGGAAATAAAAATGGATTAAACAGATTCATGTTAACTGACGATTAAGAAGTATGTCAAAAAAAAGCATCATACTACTGTTTTTTATTTTGCTGAAATTTGTTCTTCAATATTTCGCAATTAACCCGGTTTACGAGTTGCATCGGGATGAGTTTTTGCATCTCGATTTGGGTAAACATTTGGCGTGGGGATATACTTCTGTTCCACCTGTTACTTCATGGATTTCATACTTGATTTTATTTTTGGGGAATTCGGTTTTTTGGGTTAAGTTTTTTCCCGCACTTTTTGGAGCATTAACAATTGTTGTAGTTTGGCTTACAATTGAAGAATTGAACGGGAAATTATTTGCATTAATTCTTGGATCAGTTGCAGTAACATTCTCTGTTTTGCTTCGCATTAACACACTGTATCAACCCAATTCGCTTGAATATTTATTGTGGACTTTTTTGTTTTTTATTGTTATTAAATTTATCAATTCCGGAAATAATAAATGGCTGTGGGTGGCTGCAATTACGCTTGCTATTGGTTTTCTGAACAAATACAACATTACGTTTTTGATGCTTGGTTTATTGCCTGCTCTGGTGATTTCGAAACACCGCAAAATATTTTTGAACAAGCATTTTTACTACTCGTTATTGCTAGGTTTATTGCTAGTTTCACCCAATTTATTCTGGCAATATCAAAACAATTTTCCTGTTTTTTATCACCTGAAAACCCTTGCTGAAACTCAGTTGATAAATGTTGACCGATTAGGATTTCTGAAGGAGCAACTTATGTTTTTTGCAGGTTCATTATTTGTTATTGTGTTTGCGTTTATTTCATTCTTCAAATATCAACCTTTCCGGCAGTTTCGGCTTTTCTTTTGGTCAACCCTGTTTACTTTGGCCATTTTTATCTGGTTTAAGGCAAAAGGTTATTATGCCATCGGGCTTTATCCGGTTTTACTGTCATTTGGTTCGGTTTATCTCGAAAGTTTATTGGGCAGACACTGGTTGAAATACCTAAAACCAGTGGCTGTTTTACTGCCCATTTTTACAATGAATATAATGTTTAGGATAATGCTTCCCGTTTTATCCCCGTCTGAAATCATTCAAAAAAAGGAGATTTTTCAAAAGATTGGTTTGCTAAGGTGGGAAGATGGACAAGACCACCAAATTCCGCAGGATTTTGCAGATATGCTGGGTTGGAAAGAATTGGCAAATATTATTGATAAAACCTTTGAATCCATCGAAGACAAAGAAAATACAATTATCCATTGTGATAATTATGGACAAGCTGGCTCCATTAATTTTTATTCGAAGCAAAAATACACACAGGCTGTTTCAATGAATGCCGATTATATAAACTGGTATCCGTTGGATGAAATGGAAATTAAAAACGTAATTCTTGTACAAAATGTTGACGATGACGATAAAAACAGGGAACGCGAAAAAGCTTTTTTTGAATCCGTATCTCAGGTTGGCGAAATTTCCAACCAATTTGCACGCGAAAAAGGAACGGCGGTTTATTTGTTGAAAGACGCAAAAATATCGGTAAATGATATTTTACGTGACGAAATAAGGAAAAGCAAAAATAATGATTAGATCAAAACGTGGTTTAAAACATTGACAATGAGGGTTCTGGTTTTGAATCGAGAATTTCCGGATTTTTTGCTACCTGTTTTATGTACCTGAAAAGCCTTCCTCCGTGCGAGCCGTCAACAACACGATGGTCGAGCGTTGATGAAAGTAACATTACCCTTCTCACAACCACTTCGTCGTTAACAACCACAGGTTTTTTATTGATCGAACCAAGAACAAAAACGAAAGAAATATTTGAAGAGGGCAGGAGTGAACCAAAACCCGTGTCGAGCCCAACTGTACC
>JBFHJA010000364.1:0-4980 GCA_041596165.1 Draconibacterium sp.
AACCTCAAGTGTTCCAAGCGCCAATGATAGCGGCTGGAGCACTACTGCCCCATCTTCGTATACTTTTCAATCAGAAGGTACAAAAACCATTTATGCATGGGCAAAGGATGCTTCCGGTAACGTTTCAAAAAGCCTGAATGCACAAGTTACTATTACTCTCCAAAATGAAAACTCTAAATTTTTAGGGAATATTGAAGTATCAAATCTTGTATCAACAACAGCCAACAGAAGAGCTGTACCAGTAAAAACAATAGAAGCTGGCACCATTGAAAGTATTTCAATTTATCACAATGGTGGGACAGGAAATTTGTTATTGGGTGTTTATTCTGATCAGGCAGGTTCTCCATCTTCACTGCTGGGAATTACTGCTTCAACAGCTATAAATTCAACAGTAGGTTGGCAAACAGTTTCACTTGTAAATCCTGTTACGGTTTATTCTGGTCAAACAATCTGGTTGTCATGGGTATTTGAAAAAAATCCTGGTGTAAGGTACATTATTGGAACACCATCAAGAGCCCAGTCAACGGGATTGTGGTCTGCCGGAATGCCTGCAGAATTTGGCACTTCCTCATTTGCCGATTACAATTTTTCAATATACTGTACATATTCTACCAATAATGTAGTTACTAATCCTCCAGATATATCAAAACCGATTATAAATGTTTTCTCTATTCCAACCATGTCAACAACTCTTTCAATAGATATAAACAGCTTTACTGCTACCGATAATATTGCTGTAACAGGATTCTTACTGACAGAAAATTCAGTTGTACCGACCATCGACAACCCTGGATGGAAAGTAAGTTCTCCAGCTTCCTACGCATTTTCTGAAGAAGGATCTAAAACTCTTTATGCATGGACAAAAGACGCAGCAGGTAATATTTCAATAAGTAAAAGTGCAAACGTGATTATTTCTTTGCCCGATGTAACTAAACCAGTTATTACATCTTTCTCAATTCCCGATACTACAAGATATTTAACTATACCCATAACTACATTTGTTGCTTTTGATGATAAGGAGGTTACAGGTTATATGCTTACAGAAACAGAAGGTTGTCCATCTATTGGTGATGGTTGTTGGACATCTTTGGCACCAGTTACTTACACTTTTTCTGATGATGATTTCATTATTAATCCCACATCCGCTATGAAATTTAATGTAATTGGTTTGAAATCCGGAACTCAAATATCAAACAGTTATGCTATTGAAACAACAAAAACCCTTTATGCATGGACTAAAGATGAAGCAGGTAACATTTCCACCGCAGTAACTGACGATATATTGATAATGTTCCCCGAAGTTGAGGCACCTAATATTTTATCATTTACAATTCCTGCAACGTCCACTTCTCTTACTGTAGATGTTATTAGTTTCAAAGTAATTGATAATATTGCTACGGGGTTTATGCTAACTGAATCCCCATCAGTACCGGATTCAATGGAGAAAAGTTGGAGCACAAGCGCACCCACTTCTTACACTTTTACCTCTGAAGGAACAAAAACACTTTATGCATGGGCTAAAGATTCTAAAGGTAATATATCTGCTAGTGTAAGTGCAATAGTCGTAATTTCATTACCCGACATCGAAAAACCCAGCATCCTAACATTCAATGTTCCAGCCAGTTCATCTTCATTAAACATAAACATAAGTAGCTTTGATGCCATTGACAATATTGGTGTTACAGGATATATGCTAACCGAATCTTCTTCAACACCTTTAACCGACACCGCAGGTTGGAAAACCAGCGTTCCATCTTCATACGTTTTCACCACTGAAGGAATTAAAACGCTTTATGCCTGGGTAAAAGACGATGCTGGAAATATTTCTTCAAGGAAAAGTGCAAACGTGATTATTTCCTTGCCAGATGTTACTAGACCAGTTGTTACATCCTTCTCAATTCCCGCCACTTCTACTTCACTAGAAATCAATATTAGTAGTTTCACTGCCACCGATAATATATCTGTTACAGGATTCATATTGACAGAAAACTCCACCGTACCAACTATCGATAACTCAGGTTGGAAAACAATTGTTCCAACTACTTACTTATTTTCTACAAAAGGGACTAAAACTCTTTATGCATGGACTAAAGATGCGGCAGGAAATATTTCAGCAAGTAAAAGTGCACAGACTATAGTAACATTGCCCGTTGAAGTAGAATCTCCAGATACTTCAAAAATAGAAGAGCAATTCAATATCCAGTCCATTGAATTGAAAAAAGGGTGGAACATATTTTCGACATATTTGATGCCCACAAATGAGAGTATGGATTCAGTTATGGAAGTGCTTCGCTTGGAAGAAAAACTGATTAGGGTGCAGGATGAGTTTAACTACACCTATGAAATAAGTATGCCTTCAAAAAATTGGACCAATAACATTGGCAACCTACAAAAAACGGAAGGATATAAAATCAGGGTTGAATCTGATTGTATTTTAAAAATCACAGGAAGTCAAATCCAACTACCTTTGGCTATAGACATTAAAAGAGGATGGAACCTAATTTCATTTCCGATTGATGGATCAATAGATGCGATGAAAGTTGTTCAACCACTGATTGATGCTGGAATTCTATATAAAATCCAAGACGAAAAAGGAAACTCAATTGAAAACTGGCGCAATAGTGGCTGGAAAAATGGGATTGGAAACTTCAATGCAGGAGAGGGTTATATTTTGCAAGCAAATAAAAGTGGTGTTTTATCAATGAATGATTTATCATCAAAATCAAATTACAACTTCGTCGAAAGATCAGAAACTTCCTATTTTAAAGTATGTTATGAAGGGAACGGAATTAACCACATGAATATTAACCTGGTTGACCTGAATGATGCCAATTTTAAGGTAGGTGATGAAATAGCTGCATTTGATGGTGAAATTTGCGTGGGTGCAATAAAATTAACTGAATTTGATATTGCCAACAATGCAGTTGGAATGGTAGTTTCAGCTTCAGAGCTAAACGAAACCATTGGTTTTACCGAAGGAAATCCCATAGAACTACAAATATGGAGAAATGAAACCGGTCAGGAAAATGAGTTTCAACCTGAAGTGATTGAAGGTATAATGATATTTGAGAAACAAGCAAGTGTGTTTGCATCACTCAAAAGCCAGTCAACCAATGCTACTGATCTGTTTAATAACTTAAAAATCGATATGTATCCCAACCCCGCCAGCAATAAAGTTACTATCCGGTTTTCAGAATTGCCGGGTGACAAAACAAAATTAATACTTACAGATATATTGGGCAACGAAGTGTACAACAGTCAGGTTCGAAACACTCAGGAGATTATAAATATTCAGGATTTACCAGTTGGAATGTATATTGTTAAAACAGAGCTTTACGATAAGTACAGGATTCAAAAGTTGATTAAAAAGTAATTTAACTCTGTATCTCAACTTTCATATAGAAAAAGAGGCTACCTGATTTCAGATAGCCTCTTTTCAATTGAAATTGGTCAACTTAAATACCAATTATACATTTTCTCAATACCTTCCTCTATTTCAATCTTGTGATGCCAGCCTAAAGAATGCAGTTTTGAAACATCTGTCAGTTTTCGCATAGTTCCATCTGGTTTACTTGTATTAAAAACAAGATCGCCTTTAAAACCAACTTTTTCTTTTATCAAAAAAGCTAGGTTTCTTATGCTTATTTCTTTACCTGTGCCAATGTTTATATGCGTATTTCTTATTTCCTTTTGGTTAAAATCAGCTAAATCTTGAAAATTAACATTCTCAACAATAAAAACACAGGCGTCAGCCAATTCTTCACTCCAAAGAAACTCCCGTAACGGACTTCCACTTCCCCATATTTCAACAGATACATTTTTTCCAATAGTATCATTTTTCACATAACTAATTCCATATTTTGAAAGAATTTCAAGGGTTTGTGCTTTTTCTGCAGAACCATCAAAACCTTCTACTGGTCTTTTATCCAAGTCCTTATTGATTGCTTCCCAATTATTCTCCTCCATACATTTTCCCAAATAAATTTTACGGATTAAGGCCGGAAGCACATGCGACTTTTCTAAATCATAGTTATCATTTGGTCCATAGAGGTTAGTAGGCATTACAGAAATAAAATTGGTTCCATATTGAATATTGTAACTTTCACACATTTTTATGCCCGCTATTTTTGCTATGGCGTATGGTTCGTTTGTATATTCCAATGGACTTGTTAACAAACAATCTTCAGGCATTGGTTGTGGTGCATTTCCAGGATAAATACATGTACTACCCAGGAATAACAATTTTTTAACACCGTGTTTATATGAACTATGAATTATATTGTTCTGAATCATCAGATTTTCATATATAAATTGGCCACGGTAAGTATTATTTGCGACAATACCTCCCACCTTTGCTGCTGCAAGAAATACAAAATCAGGTTTTTCAGCGTTAAAAAAAACCTCAACCGCAGCTGGATCCATTAAATTAAGCTCACTAATTGTTTTGCCTATAAGATTATTGAAACCCTTATTTTGAAGATTTTTCCATATTGCTGAACCTACAAGTCCGGTGTGGCCTGCAATATAAATTTTGGCATTTTTATTCATAATAAGAAATTTTGTTCAACCACTGGTTTAAAATTATCCTAAGTCATTTAAAATGAAATGGTCTTATTCAAAATAATTTAAAGTTCTATATCCACCATCACGTAAATATGCATCCTTCTTCATCAAATCTATATCAGAACGGATCATATCAGTAACCAAACCTTTTAAATCGTATTTGGGTTCCCAGCCTAATTTTTCCTTTGCTTTTGTTGCATCACCAATGAGCAATTCAACTTCAGTCGGACGAAAATACTGAGGATCGACAGACACAATTGGTTCATTTAAAGATAGTGAAGTAGTATTGCTTTGGATACGACTTTTAAAATGTTCAAAATATTGTTCCCCGATTTTCGATATAAACACCTTTTCATCTATAGCAGTGAGATGCCCTTTCTCATCAGAACCTTCTCCTACAAAAGTTATTTCCAATCC
>JBFHJA010000365.1:0-4973 GCA_041596165.1 Draconibacterium sp.
CAGGAAATATAATTTTTTAATGGTACTACTGCGTTTTGCCAGTCCCACATATTTAATTCGGGTGCAATTTGTTCAATTATCAAGTCGTAACCGAGCATCATTGTTGATGACAAAATCACTTTTAAAGAAGTGTGTAAATTCTTGTTTTCGAGTACCGAAGCAGTAATGTACACCAACAAAAGCCAGTTCAATCCGATTATTATAGGTGTGTTAAATGCTTTTATGCCAAGGCTTTCGCCATAAATATATTCTCCGAAAATCAATCCTGTATTTACACCCAAAACTTCTACGAAAAAACCAAGCAAATAGATTGAAACAAAAACTGTCAAAGTTTTTGTGTCGAAAGTTGTATGGAAAAAAACAAGTGCAACAGAACTCAATAACAGTGCAAACGGGATAAGTTTTACAAATAACAGGAACGAAAATGGGAGCAACATTCCGGCTATTCCAACCAAATAAAAAATAACAAAAAAGCCGGTGGTCTTTTTAAGATTCTGGTTGAAGAAATGTTGTATTTCAGTAAATGCTGTCATTGTATTATTTTGTGAATATAGCTTTTAGCTTATTGATTATCAGTAAATTAAATAGAATCATGCTAAATCCGTAACCAAAATCTTCGATAGGAATGGTAAAAAAACGAAATCCAAGGTTTTCATCGTTGTTGTACCAAACTACCTCGCCTTCTATACAACTTCCGGTTAGTATGCCGTTTACAATCAAAAATGGTATCAAAATCACAAGAAAAGTTATGTATAACGAAGAGATTGTTTGTGATTTATCGAAGTAGGCAAACACCAATGCAACAGCTGTTGTAAGCGAAATGTAGGCGGTGTACATTTTATCGGAATGCAGAACTACCAATGAAACAGAAATCACAAATAGCAAAATGGTAATGATCCGTGTCCATTTTTCACCAACTTTTGCCTTGGGAAAATACTCAACTATTGAAAAGTGCAAAAACAAGCTTGCATAAGCGATTATGATAAAAAAGAACCATTCCTCCAGCGGTAAATGAAACAGGAAAATACCCGACAAATAGCGAGGGTTAAATCCCCAAACGCCTAATCTGGTGAGGGATATATCAAAAGAAATATAAACAGCAGCGACAATAAAAATGGCCGGAATAACATATTTCCATTTTTTGTAAAACTGCAATCTTTTGTCGAAACTCAATAAAAGAGGCACGGCAACTGAAACCAGGAGAAGTATAAAATATAACGACATAAATTATTCCTTTAAGAACCGGCGTTGAAAAATCAGCAGGCCGTAATTATCGAAATCCTTAATATTTTTTCCGCGGTGGTGTGCCAAATGTGCCCGTATGATGGATTGAATATATTTGTTTTTAGTATTCATCAAAAACGGGATTTTTAATCGCTTGTGTATCATAATATCGTGTATTACAAAATAAGTAATACCATACAATGAAATGCCAATACCGGCAGCAATTAAAAGTGCGATATTAATAGACAAGCCGGTAAGTAATAAAATGATAGCAGGAATTGCATATATAAGAAAGAAAAAATCGTTTTTCTCGAATCCCGGATTGTATAGGTTTGTTTGCATTTTGCTTTTTTTATTATCATTTATATGGTGGTCGGCATGCCATTTCCATAAAAAACCGTGCATCACAAATTTATGGTTCGACCAGGCGACAAATTCTATAAATAAAAAAGCTGCAATTGCAATTATAAAGTTTATCATTTCAAAGAATTATTTACTCAAAGACACATGTTTATGTACTCGCTTAAAGATTTTCAGAAACCAAACTGTGTAATTTTCAGGATTCTTTTTAATATCAGCTTCTAATTCATTGAAAGTGACATATTTCCAATCATTTACTTCATTAGTGTTAATATCGGGTTTGTCATTAGTAATCCCAAAAAATACGTGGTCAAGTTCATTTTCAGTTAATTCGTTGTCGAGCATTTCCTTGTAGGTAAAACTGAAAATTTCGACAAGATCGGCTTTTAGTCCCATTTCTTCCCACAAACGTCGGTTTGCTGCATCCAAACTCGACTCGCCGGGAAAAGGATGACTGCAACTTGTGTTGGTCCACAATCCTTTTGAATGGTATTTATGCAAAGCCCGTCGTTGTAAAAGCCAATCACCGTCAGGATTGCAAATGAAAACCGAAATTGCCCTGTGCAACTGGGCTTTTTGGTGTGCTTCCATTTTTTGCATTGTTCCTATTTCGTTGTCGTTTGTATCAACCAAAATCACATAATCCTGTTTGTTTTGTTTCATAACCAATTCAATTTACATAAAACTTTGGCTTTAATAAGTAAGGCAATTTTCCTGAAATCAGAAATCCGAATCCTTGAAGCCATAATTTCCTTTTCCGGTATATTTTTAAATTTTAACATCAGTTCAAGATAGTAATAATAAGCCGAAAGTACTGCAACTCTTGTGCTTGGAGGCAATTGTTTAATTCCCGCGTATGCTTCTTTAAAGTCAGCTTCTATTTCTTCAATAATTTTTAGTTTATTTTTCTCATTAAATTCTTCGCTAACAAGATTTGGAAAATAAGTTCGCCCCAATTCTTCGATATCAATTTTCAGGTCGCGTAAAAAGTTGACTTTCTGAAACGCTGACCCCAACTTCATCGCCGGGTTTTTTAATTCGTTAAATTGTGCTTCGTTACCATCGGTGAAAACACGCAAACACATTAACCCAACTACGTCAGCCGAGCCATAAATATAAGTGTCAGCTTCCAATTTGTTTTTATAGGTTTTTTTGTTGAGGTCGTATTTCATACTCGTTAAAAAAGCGTCAATGTATTCATACGGAATTCCGTATTCCTTTACAATAATCTGGAAAGAATGTAGAACAGGATTCAAGCTAATTCCCCGTTTCAGTGCATCTTTCAAATCAAATTCAAATTTTTCGAGTAGTTCTTTTTTATTGAATTCATGAAAAGTATCTACAATTTCATCGGTTAAACGAACAAAACCATAAATGGCATAGATTGCATCCCGATGTTTTTTGCCCAGCATTTCGGTAGCCAAAGAAAATGACGTACTGTAACTTGTAGTTACTATTTTCGAAATTTTTAATGATGTGTGGTCGTATTGTTGCATGGGTAATTAGCTTACAATTAGTTATTTCTGTTCTTTCAAAATTTTTAAAGACTGTTCAATGTGCCCGGAAATGTTTGTTTGTGAATTGAAAATATATACAACTTTCCCGGTTTTGTCTATTACATAAGTAACCCTGCCAGGAAGTAGTCCAAAGAAATTGGTAGGTACACCAAACTGCTTTCTGATTTTGTTTTCATCATCACTCAACAATGTAAAAGTTAACTGATGTTTCCCGGCAAAGGCTTTATGACTTTCAACCGATTGACCGCTGATACCGATTACCACCGCATTTGCATCGGCAAAATCTTCGAACTGGTCGCGAAAAGAGCAGGCCTGTGCTGTGCAACCCGGAGTATCGTCTTTTGGGTAGAAGTACAAAACCACGTTTTTTCCTGCTGTTTCCTTTGTTAGATCGAATAATTCTCCGTTTTGATTGCGTAATACGATTTCGGGTATTGTGCTGCCAATTTTAATTTCCATGTTATTGTCCTTTTTTGTTGTGTTTCCAATTGTGACAAATGCTGTAAAAAGCATCAAATACACAAGTAAGTATATGCGATATGAATTTCTCATTTGTAAGTAAGCTTTGTCGTAAGGAAAAACATTTCCAATAATTGCTTTTAATTCTTTCCAGAAAACCGGTTTAATGTTTATTGTCCATGAATCGGTTCTGTAAACCAGTTTTCTGAACTTGCTTCGGTAAAAAATTAGCGTTAATCCCCATAAAATTAATAAAATGATTATTACATGGTTCATTATCGTCATGCATTTATTGTTTTTCGAAACCAAGGGATAAAAGCACTTATTCGTTTTACATATTCATCAAATTTTGGGTTAATATTTTTCAGTGGCTTTTCAAGCATCGAAACACCCGAAACTTTAACCAAACACCAGGTTTTTAATCCGGAACTTAATATTGAAATGATTAAAAGTATGGTGAAATATATACCGATAAATACCATTTATAATTGTTTAATTATTGTTTGTATAATTTAAACAAACGAAAAGCAATTTTGATTAGAAATTTGATTGTTTTTTTTCAAAGGTTGAAATATTTGTCAGTTTTGAGCAATGAATCTGTTCGCTTTTTGTGGACTCTCACCAATTCTTCGTATTTTTCGTAACTGTGTTTTTTCAGGGAAAAAATCGATAAAATTTATAAAAAATGAATAGGGTAATTCTAAAGTCCATTTTTGCAACAATTCTTGTAGTGTTTTCGCTTAATGTAAGATCTCAATTGCCACTGGAACCGGGTGACCCAGTTAAAAACACCAGTATCCCTGATTATTACAAGTCAAAACTATCGGATGTAGAAGCAGAATTAGCCGTAATTGAAAAAGGTAGTGTAAAAGTTTTGACCACTTCTCCGGGAGGGTTGCCTGTTTATGGAGTTTTTTATGGCGAAAAGGAAGATTTTCAGCATAAAGCAAATTATAATTCGGCTGTTGCTGCAAAAAATTCTGCGTATTATGCAAAAAAAGACGCTGGTACAAAACCTGTTGTCTATTTCATTGGACCAGTTCATGGGCAGGAAGTTGAAGGAATTGCAGGTTTGGTAAACTTGATTCACCTTGTTGAAACCGGTAAAGATTACAGGGGTAGGGAATGGCCACTCTTAAGCAAATATTTTAGCCAATGCAGGGTTATAATCATCCCGGTAGCAAATCCTGACGGGCGTAAAAGATGTCCGTATGATAGTTTTGTTGGGTTGCCTACACCAACTATGACAAAATACGGTCAGGGAACTAAAAAAGATGGTACATTTTGGGGATGGCCGGATGCCAAATCAGTGCATCCGATGAAAGGAGATGTTAAAATATTGGGTGCTTATTTTAACGATAATGGCGTTAATATTATGCACGACGAATTTTTTGCTCCTATGGCAGAAGAAAC
>JBFHJA010000366.1:0-4963 GCA_041596165.1 Draconibacterium sp.
GACAGGATTAATAGAATTACGCAAACTGCTTCTCGATTCAGCACCGGCAGATTATATTGAAAGGCCAAGTATTTTGGCGGATTTGGTTGGCTCCGGTGAAGCGGCAGTTTTGGTTGTGCCAATTGACAAAGAAGCACCCAAGGGACGCTTAATTTTACCCCAGGTTCAAAGCATTCGTGATTTGTTGGATAACGATTCGTTTTCAATAGTGGTAAAAGAACGTGAATTACGTGAAGCCCTTTCGCGTTTTAACAAACCTCCAAAATTAGTTGTGACTGATTCTCAGGCTTTCTTAAAAGTTGCTGCCGACACTCCTCCTGAAATTCCATTAACTTCATTTTCAATTCTTTTTGCAAGATTTCAAGGCGATTTGAACGAGATGGTGCGGGGTGCAATGGTGATCGATAAACTAAAAACCGGCGACAAAGTTTTGATTGCTGAAGCTTGCACTCACCACCCAATAGGTGAAGATATTGGTACCGTAAAAATACCCCGGTGGCTAACTCAATATGTAGGAGGCAAACTCGAAATCGACAATTTACGAGGACATGATTTTCCCGAAAATATTTCTGAATATAAAATTATAATTCATTGTGGTGCATGCATGTGGAACCGTCGTGAAATGCTGAGCCGAATCATGAAAGCAAAATTGGCGGGAGTACCTATAACAAATTATGGACTGACAATAGCTTATTCACTCGGTATTTTTGAACGAGCGTTGCAGCCCTTTCCAGCAGCTTTGGAAATCTATAAAAACGGGATTTGATATTATCTTTTGAATTACCTGTTTCTATGGATTAGATATTATGCAATTCATTATTCCTTTTAAAAAAGCCAAAGAATTCAATCCTTCCCAACGCATCTTTTCTCAATAACTTCAGAATATCTTTTTCAACTGCAAACTGAAACTCAATATTATTTACTTTATTTTCTGCTGAAACTAATGTTATGAAGTTCTTTGAAATACTCCAATTTCCATTATTCACTTTGCTTATTTGCCAAACCGGCAAATAATTTTCGTGAACAAATTCACGTTCATCTGTAAATTCTATTTGCCAAAATTCATGATTAACCTTAAGTTGTGGTTCTTTAATATTATGCAATTCATTTCCTTTTTCAATATAATACTCTACCAACTCCCATTTCCCCGGAATTTGTTTTGATGGCTTCGCAAACATTTCTGTTGATTTCAGCCAGGTAAATATTGAATAAAAAAATTTCTTCATCACAATAAATAATAAAACCTTAATTTGACTTAAATAAGGTGTGAAAGTTTAATTTCACTTTCCATCAAATAAAAACAGGCACTGAAAATATCAGTGCCTGATCTGTTTTATTATTGAATAAAGTCAATCTATTTTACAAAAGGTGCGTTGTTTAAATAATCGAAACATTGTTTTACACCCTCAAACTGGGTCATTCCCTGACGAATACCTTCCAACTCAACGTAAAATTCTTCCAATCCGTTTTTGTATGCTTTTGTGAAAATATTCTCAAAGTTCATCATTCCTGATTTGCCAAGAATTGAACGATCTTTAATATGAAGTATAGGAAAACGACCTGCATATTTTTCAAAGTAATCCAGCGGATCGTTTTGCCCCATCACTGTCCAGTACACATCCATTTCAAAAAACACAAGTTTTGGGTCGGTGCCATTCAGCATTAAGTCGTATATAACATCTCCCGCAACACCTCGTTTTCCTTTATCCTCTTCTTTTACAGCCTTTTGAAATTCACCACTGTGATTGTGATAACCCCATTTTATACCAGCATTTTTTGCAATTTCACCAGCTTTATTAAAAACTTCACAAACAATTGATGCATCGTCATTGCTTTCAATACTTGGCATTCCCGGCTGAACTATACTTTTAACACCAACTTTCAAGTGGTCTTCCACTGTTTTCTTCCAGAAGTCGGCAATTTCGCCCATATTTTCTTTCGAATATTTCCGGATGGGTGGATTAACATGCGTGCCAGTAATTTTTAAACCGGCGCCCTCAGCCATTTTACCGAACTCAGCCATTTCATATCCATACAATTTGCGATCACCATAACCGGCAGCCTCCGCAGTGGAATAACCAATTTGCGCCACTTTTTTCAACCCGTTGGGAACATCGCTTGAAAACTCTTTTCCCAGTGAATAAATTTGCAAGCCAATACTTTTTTTAGGAGCAAATAAATTTCCATTCGTTTCAGATGCCATCGCTTTCGACATAGATCCGCCAACCATTCCTCCGACGGTTATCAAACCAAGTTTCTTTAAAAAATCTCTTTTAGTTTCCATTTAATTGATATTAGGTATTTTATTATAAAAAAATTGAACCCAAAGGTATAGATTTTATACAAATGTTTTCGGAATTAAAACAATAGTATTTAACTTTTATCACGGCCGCAAAGATTTCATTTTGCTTAAATTCATTTTAAATTACTCGCAAAAATTTACAAAAGGATTTTTTGAAAAATAAGGTTGATTATTTGATTTGCTTTATTTGCAAGCAGTACAGGGTACAATGAGCTCATTATTCAACAACCGAGGCCAATTAAGACAGTTTTAAACTTTTGGTTATACCGGGATGGCCAAAAATTCGCTTGATTTCTTAGGGTTGATTATCTATATTTGCCACCTTTGAAAAACAGACTGGATAAAATCAAATATTAAATCAATGAAACGACCATGAATATTAATTTGTTGGAATGCATAAAATTCATCGGAAGTTACCTGTCTGCCGTACAAGCAGGCATCGAATACAAATAAAACTAACAATTTTAATAAGATGAAAGGTTACAAAATTATCGTTCTTGCCAAACAGGTTCCTGACACAAGGAATGTTGGTAAAGATGCAATGAAAGCCGATGGAACGGTTAACCGCGCTGCCCTTCCGGCCATTTTTAATCCGGAAGATTTGAATGCACTTGAGCAAGCACTTCGGATTAAAGACAAATTTCCAGGAACAACAATTACAGTTTTAACAATGGGTCCCGGACGTGCAGCCGAGATTATCCGCGAAGGTTTATTCCGTGGAGCCGATGATGGTATTTTACTAACCGACAGAGCTTTTGCCGGATCAGATACCCTTGCAACTTCTTATGCCATAGCGCAAACCTTAAAAAAATATGGCAATTACGACATCATTATAGCAGGACGACAGGCTATTGATGGTGACACAGCGCAGGTTGGACCACAGGTAGCCGAAAAACTCGGTATTCCACAAATAACTTATGCTGAAGAAATTCAATCCATCGAAAAAGACAAAGTTACTGTAAAACGCCGCCTTGAACGTGGGGTTGAAGTGGTAAAATGCCCAATGCCGTTGGTGATTACAGTTAACAGTTCGGCACCTGATTGTCGTGCACGAAACGCAAAACTGATCATGAAATACAAACATG
The DNA here is from genome assembly GCA_041596165.1 of Draconibacterium sp. GTDB lineage: Bacteria > Bacteroidota > Bacteroidia > Bacteroidales > Prolixibacteraceae > Draconibacterium. The sequence continues at coordinate 3,388 of JBFHJA010000366.1, forward strand.
CAAAAACAGTCACTGAATTGCAGGTTGCCAATGATGACTATATTCAGCTTTACAACGATCGACCATACCTTAACATTAAGGAATGGACAGTTCGCGATATTGAAGTTGACATGAACGAATTGGGTTTAACCGGTTCGCCAACTAAAGTTAAAAAAGTTGATAATGTTATTCTTCAGTCAAAAGGGGCAAAAGTGATTACTTCTTCTGATGAAGATATTAATCAACTAATGAGTGAGTTAATTGAAAATCATACAATCGGATAACCGATAAAAACATCGAACAATTATGAATAGTGTTTTTGTTTACTGCGAAATTGAAGACGGTCAGGTTGCCGAGGTTAGCATGGAATTGCTCACCAAAGGACGTGCACTGGCCACAGAACTGGAAGCCAAGCTTGAAGCGATTGCAATTGGATATAAACTTGATGGAATAGAAAAAGATATTTTCCCTTTTGGTGTTGATGTTTTGCACATTGCCGACGATAAAAGACTGGCTCCGTATACCACATTACCACACACATCAATTGTGGTAAAATTGTTTGAGGAAGAAAAACCACAGATTGCTTTGATGGGAGCCAGTTCCATTGGCCGCGATTTGGGTCCCAGGGTTTCTTCGGCGTTGCACAGCGGGTTAACTGCCGATTGCACTTCGCTGGTGATTGGAAATCACGAAGATAAAAAACTGGATAAAATTTATGAAAACCTACTCTATCAGATTCGTCCTGCTTTTGGAGGGAATATAATTGCAACAATTATCAATCCTGATTGTCGCCCGCAGATGGCAACGGTTCGCGAAGGGGTTATGAAAAAAGAAATCCTCGATCCAAAATACAAAGGTAAAATCAACAAACTTGATGTTTCAAAATATACAAACGATGTTGATTTTGTAGTTGAAATGATTGAGCGCCATATGGAAAAAAGCAAAATAAATATTAAAGGTGCCGGTATTGTAGTCGCCGGTGGTTATGGTGTTGGCTCGAAAGAGAATTTCAATTTGTTGTTTGAATTGGCAGAAGTTCTGGGAGGCGAAGTTGGTGCATCACGTGCCGCTGTTGATTCAGGTTATGTTGAACATGGCCGCCAGATTGGCCAAACTGGTACTACTGTTCGTCCGAAACTATACATTGCTTGTGGTATTTCAGGGCAAATTCAGCATCGTGCAGGTATGGAAGAATCAGCTCAGATAATAGCAATTAATACTGATCCTGAAGCACCCATCAACTCCATTGCCGATTACGTAATTACGGGCGATGTTGCTGAAATTCTTCCAAAGATGATTAAGTTTTATAAAGCGAATACCAAATAAAACACCGAAAAAATAAAACAAAATGGCAAATTTTTATACTGATAACAAAGACCTGAAATTCCATTTGACCCATCCTTTGATGGAGAAAATTGTTCGGTTGAAAGAACGCAATTTCGAAGAAAAGAAAAAATACGATTTTGCACCAATGGATTACGAAGATGCACAGGATAGTTTCGATAAAGTACTTGAAGTAGTTGGCGAAATTTGTGGTGATATTGTATCTGCAAACGCTGAAAGCATTGATGCAGAAGGACCACAGGTTGTTGACAAC
>JBFHJA010000367.1:0-4959 GCA_041596165.1 Draconibacterium sp.
GTTTTTTTCAGTAAATTGAGAATTACTGCTTCCTCGGTACTTGATGCTTTTTTATCAAGAACTTTGGCATTTTTCTCGGCTTTAAAACCCATATGAATGAGCAAAGTAGCATCGCCACCATCGTCAACAATCAGGTTTGGACCGTGGCCTTCGCCGAAATCCAAAGCTTTGTCGGTACACCACCAATATTCTTCAAGTGTTTCGCCTTTCCATGCAAAAACAGGTACTCCCGCTGCTGCGATTGCCGCCGCTGCATGATCTTGTGTTGAAAATATATTGCAACTTGCCCAGCGCACATCGGCACCTAATTCAACAAGAGTTTCAATCAAAACTGCTGTTTGAATTGTCATGTGCAAACTCCCGGTAATACGTGCTCCTTTTAATGGTTTCTCTGGGCCAAATTTTTTCCGGATCGACATTAAACCCGGCATTTCTTTTTCTGCTATTTCAATCTCTTTCCTGCCGAATTCGGCCAAATTGATATCGGCGACTTTGTAATTCAGCTTTTTCTCTACCACTAAGGTCATAATTTTATAATGTTATTATTTATATTCAAAAAAATTTGTGCAAAAGTAACAAATTCTAATACAAAACAGGGTGATTATCAGAAATGTGGACGAAAGAAATCAGATTTAATTTCCCATATCCGACATAAATTTAATACGCATCAACCGTATATCATCTTCGGAATATTCGTCTTCTCCGAGTTCTTTAAGTGCATCTTCAATCGAATCAACTTCGGTTTCACGAAAGTATTCAAAAATTTCTTCCTGATGATCTTCATCTAAAACGTCATCAATGTAATAGTCGATATTTAAATGGGTTCCTGAATTTACGATTGCTTCAACTTCGGTAATAATATCTTTAACTGTAACTCCCTTTGAATCTGCAATATCTTCAAATGATAACTTCCTGTCGATACTTTGAATGACAAATATTTTCAATTTCGATTTGTCGGCTACCATTCTCACAACCAAATCATCCGGTCGTTCAATTTCATTTTCCTCAACATATTTCGAAATCAAATCCACGATTTCTTTTCCATATCTTCGGGCTTTGCCTTGCCCAACACCCTGGATATTTATCAATTCATCCAAAGTCATGGGATACTGGATTGACATATCGGCCAGCGAGGGTTCCTGAAAAATTACATATGGTGGAAGTTTGTGTTTTTTTGCAATTTTTTTGGTTAAATCTTTCAACATTGAAAACAATTGCGGATCTCCACTTGCACCACCTGAAGGTGCGCCAGCTGAATCATCCGAACTGTCATCGTCTTCATACTCATGATTTTTAACCAGCATAAAACTTGTTGGATTCTTCAGGAATTCATGTCCTTTTTCCGTCATTTTTAACAGGCCGTAATTCTCAATATCCTTATTGATAAAACCGGCAATCATCGATTGCCTGAAAACTGCATTCCAGAATCTTTCGTCATGTTCGCTGCCTTCGCCAAAACAATTTAGTGTGTAGTGGTTAAATGATTTTATGGCAGCAGTTTTATTTCCGATTAGGATATTTGCAATGTGATCTGCTTTATATTGCTCGTTTACTTCAACAATTGCTTCCAATGCCATTACAACTTCGTCCATTGCCTCAATCTGTTCTTTTGGATTTAGGCAATTATCGCAGTTTCCACAATTATCGGGCTGATATGTTTCCCCGAAATAATGCAATAATATCGTGCGACGACATATTGCTGTTTCGGCATACGACACTGTGTCGAGCAGCAATTGTTTACCGATTTCCTGCTCGGCTACGGGTTTACCGTGCATGAATTTCTCGAGTTTCTGAATGTCTTTGTAACTGTAAAAAGTAATACACTTTCCTTCTCCACCATCTCGTCCGGCCCTTCCGGTTTCCTGATAATATCCTTCAAGGCTTTTGGGAATATCGTAATGAATTACAAATCTAACGTCGGGCTTATCGATTCCCATCCCGAAGGCAATAGTTGCTACCATTACATCAACTTCTTCCATCAAAAATTTATCCTGATTTCCGGACCGCGTGGCAGCATCCATCCCTGCATGGTATGGCAATACTTTTATTCCGTTCACAGCCAAAGTTTCCGCAATTTCTTCCACTTTTTTGCGACTCAAACAATATATTATGCCTGATTTTCCTTCGTTCTGCTTTATAAATTTTATGATTTGATTTTCGGGCTTATTTTTTGGCCTGACTTCATAATAAAGATTTTCGCGGTTAAACGAAGCTTTAAAAACTTCAGCATCCAAAATCCCAAGATTTTTTTGAATATCGTGCTGCACTTTTGCAGTTGCTGTTGCTGTTAACGCAACAACTGGTGATTTTCCTATTTCCTCAATTATAGGTTTTATGCGACGGTATTCAGGCCTGAAATCGTGCCCCCACTCAGAAATACAGTGAGCTTCATCAATGGCATAAAACGAGATTTTTATTTTTTTCAGAAATTCAATGTTCTCCTCCTTTGTAAGCGATTCGGGAGCTACATAAAGCAGTTTGGTTTTCCCATTCAAAACATCTGCTTTAACTTCCTGAATAGCAGTTTTTGACAGCGAAGAATTTAAAAAATGTGCAACATTGTCCTCAGCCTGCATCCCTCGAATTGAGTCAACCTGATTCTTCATTAATGCAATTAATGGCGATATAATTATAGCTGTCCCTTCTAAAAGAAGTGCCGGCAATTGATATATAAGAGATTTCCCTCCTCCTGTCGGCATTAATACAAAAGTATTCCTCCCTTCAAGTACATTTCTAACTGCTGCTTCCTGTTTACCTTTAAAACGGTCAAATCCAAAATACTGTTGAAGTTTATCCGCTAATACAATTTCCTTCATAACAAAAAAATAAATTTCCCTTTCCCTAAATCACGTGATTCCTGATTTCTAAATTATTTAAAAGTAAATAAAATTGATAATAAGTAGTTGAAAAAAAAATAAATAATTCAATCTCCGGTTAAAGAATTAAATAATACATCAACTTCAGAAAGTAATAAGTACTTATATTTGTCCAGTTTAAAAAATCGAAAATCCAGTTTTAATGAGCGAAAAAGCTAACAGGGAGGAGCAATCTACAAAAAAAAGAGCTAAAAAAGCCCCCCAGGCAGAGATGTCATTTTTGGAACACTTGGAAGAATTGCGGTGGCATATTATAAGGTCAGTAGTTTTAATTGCAGTTTTTGCAGTTGTGGCCTTTATAATGAAAGACTTTATTTTTAACGAAATAATCTTTAAACCAAAAATGCCTGAATTTTGGAGCAACCGAATGATGGCAAAACTTGGCGAACTTGTTGGTACTGATGTTTTAAATATTAATCAAAAGCCTTTGAAATTAATAAGTCTTAAAATGTCGGACCAATTTATGCTGCATTTTATGGTAGCTATTGTTTTAGGATTAATTATGGCTGCCCCATTTATCTTTTTCGAAGTGTGGAGATTTATTAAACCGGCACTTTACGACAAAGAAAAAAAACACGCAAGCGGAGCAGTATTTTTCACCTCTTTACTTTTTATGCTTGGAATACTTTTTGGCTACTTTTTAATAGTGCCACTATCGATTGATTTTCTAACAACTTATAGTGTTAGCCCTGAAGTTGAGAATCAAATCAATATGCGGTCATACATTGGCACAGTAACTTCAATAACCTTTGCTTCAGGATTTATTTTCCTGCTTCCCATATTTTCCTTCTTTTTAAGTAAGGTGGGTATTTTAACTCCGCAATTCATGAAGACTTATCGGAAGCATGCGTATGTTGTAATGTTTTTGGCTGCAGCGATCATTACACCTCCCGATGTGTTTAGCCAAACTATGGTAGCTATTCCCTTGCTGTTTTTATATGAAATAAGCATTTTCATTTCGAAGGTTGTGGTTAAAAAACGTGAAAAGCGGCTGAGTGAAATTTAATTCTGACTGAAAAACACGTTATTTGCATCTATGATTTTAAGAGCTGAAAATATTGTTAAAAAATATCGTAAACGAACTGTTGTAAAAGGAGTTAGTTTTGAGGTAAACCAAGGCGAAATTGTTGGGTTGCTTGGTCCAAACGGTGCTGGAAAAACAACGTCATTTTATATGATTGTTGGATTGATTCAACCTTTTTCGGGCAAGGTTTTTCTTGACAACGAGGACATCACAAATCAACCCGTATATAAACGTGCAAAAAAAGGTATTGGATATTTGGCGCAAGAAGCTTCTGTTTTCAGGGATTTAAGCATTGAAGATAACTTGCGGGCAGTTTTGGAAATGACAAAATACACCAAGCAATATCAAAAAGAAAAGCTCGAAACTTTAATTGAAGAGTTTGGACTTCAACACATCAGAAAAAGTAAAGGAATTCAGCTTTCAGGAGGCGAGCGCAGGCGCACCGAAATTGCCCGCGCACTTGCGATCGACCCAAAATTCATTCTACTCGATGAACCATTTGCCGGGGTTGATCCCATTGCTGTGGAAGATATCCAGGAAATTGTGATGAAACTCAAAGAAAAAAATATTGGTGTTTTAATTACCGACCATAATGTGCACGAAACACTTGACATTACTGACCGCTCTTACCTGCTTTTTGAAGGCTCAATCTTGAAAGCAGGAACCGCGGAAGAACTTGCAGCCGACGAAGTAGTTCGCAGAGTTTATCTGGGGCAGAATTTCGAGTTACGTTAAAAAATTCAACAGATTTTAATTTTTCATTTTATCTGTCTTGCAAATTCAAAAAACATCCTTTTCTTTGCAGCGCCAAAATTAAAAACATTGTTTTTATCAAAGTGGTTAAAATTGGCATAAAAAAAATCCTTGTAAAATTTGGTGGATTACAAAAATGAAGTATTTTTGCAGTCCCAAAATTAAGGGAAAATAGGAGGGCCCGTTCGTCTAGGGGTTAGGACGCCAGGTTTTCATCCTGGTAGCAGGGGTTCGAATCCCCTACGGGCTACTTTAATTAAAAAGAAATAAAACAAAAATAATGGCAAACCACAAGTCAGCATTAAA
>JBFHJA010000368.1:0-4927 GCA_041596165.1 Draconibacterium sp.
GACGAAGCCATTGCACATTGCCAGCAGCGTTTTGTTGGTGGAAAAAGTCTGTTTGGCTATGATCAGGTTCAGCAGCGTTTGTCGAAATTGCAGGCTTCATATACTGTGTGTTCTGCTATGTGCGCCAACAGCAGCGAAAAGGCAGGCATTGACTAAGATCTTGTACCACACGGAATGGAAGCCAACGCCGTTAAAAGTGTGATAACTGATTTAATGCAGGAAGCCGCCCAGTCTCTGGTGCAACTTGTTGGTGCAAAAGCATATCGAATAAACCATATTGCCGGACGGGGAACTGCTGACAGTCGTCCGTTTCAGATTTTTGAAGGCTCGAACGATATTTTGTATGCACAGATTTCAGAAGGTTTAATAAAGCTGATGAAACGTGCCAAAGAGAATAATCTTTACCAGTTTTTAAAGGATTTTGACCTCTCAGACAAAGCTTCGGAATATGTCAAAGAATTAACAAATTTCAATCTCGATTTTCAGATGCAACAGAGAAAACTTGTTGAACTGGGTAGGGTAGTAGGTCGCATTATTTCATTGAATCAAGTCATCGATTTAGCAAAAAAAGGGTTTCGTGAAGATTTAATCGAAGGTGGAATCACAATGCTCAAACAAGATATTTCAAAGTTGATTTCCACATTTTCATTTGGCAACAAAACCGATGTAGTTGAAGGTTACCGGGAAAACAGTTCGTGGTTGAATTTTGTAAATGTGTAAAGTCTTATATTTAATTAAGCACTTTGTCAATACACAAAAATATTGTAGAATGGGGTTAAAACCCCTATTGGCATTGTATTTCATTAATCCCCCGATAAAATCGGGGCAGGCTGTTCACTAAAGTGAACGGCAATATCCAGATCAGTTTGAACTTTATTGGGTTTTTATTGCCGTCTGCTTTACAGGCTGTGTTAAAACTGCAACAAAAACAGTTATCTTTTGTACCGGGTTTCAACCCGGTGATTTTTATGAAAAATTGAAATTGGCTTTAGCCGTTAATTTTCAATAGTTTAACGGGTAAAGCCTCAGTTTGGTGCTGTACTTTTTATACACGGGCTAAAGCCACGGTGCAAAAAAATCCTATTTTTCCACAGCCTGTTTAGCTTACGGTTTTTTAAGTTGCCGCATGTCCTGACTTTAGCCACATTCTATGTTGTATTTATAATGCGCCTGATTCAAATCTTTTATTTAAACAGATTTTGATAGCTTAAATTTTAACTTACCAGGGTTACCAGCATACAATTCCAAATCATCTGGTTCTGAAATAAAACAATTATTGGCGGTAAATCAATTGCTGCGAATAAAAATTTTAAATAACATATTATAATTGAGCTAACTGTTATTTTCAATGTGTTGTAAGTGAATCAGTTTGCGATATTTATTTGTTTGATAATTATGAAAAAATTATCTCAAACTGAATATCATGAATTATGACAATCTATTGTATTTTTGAGCCAAATTAAAAATAAAAAAAATGAGTGACGAAAAGATAATATTTTCGATGTACAAGGTGAGTAAAACTTACCCACCCAATAAAACGGTAATCAAAGACATTTCACTTTCCTTTTTCCTTGGTGCAAAGATTGGGATAATCGGATTAAACGGATCAGGTAAATCAACCTTGCTGAGAATAATTGCAGGTCAGGACAAATCGTTTAATGGTGAACTGGTCTTTTCACCGGGATATTCAGTTGGATTACTTGATCAGGATCCACAATTGGATGAAACAAAAACTGTAAAAGAAATTGTGCAGGAAGGTGTTCAGGAAACTGTTGAGGTATTAAAAGCATACGAAGATATCAACCTGAAATTTGGATTGCCTGAAGTTTATGAGAATCCCGATGAAATGGACAAGTTAATGGCTGAGCAGGCAACTTTGCAGGAAAAAATAGATCATTTGGATGCCTGGAATCTGGATAGCAAATTAGAGCGCGCAATGGATGCACTGCAATGTCCGCCCGATGATCAGCCGGTTCATGAACTCTCTGGTGGCGAACGACGCAGAGTTGCGCTTTGCAGGCTTTTGCTTCGCGAGCCCGACGTGCTGCTTCTGGATGAACCAACCAACCATTTGGATGCCGAAAGTATTTTATGGTTGGAGATGCACCTTGCACAATATAAAGGAACTGTTATTTGCATTACCCACGACCGTTATTTCCTTGACAATGTTGCCGGTTGGATACTTGAACTCGACCGTGGACAGGGAATTCCATGGAAAGGAAATTATACTTCGTGGTTGGAGCAAAAATCGAAGCGATTGGAACAGGAAGAAAAAACCCACTCAAAACGCCGTAAAACACTTGAACGTGAACTTGAATGGGTGCGTATGTCGCCAAAGGCCCGACAGGCAAAATCGAAAGCGAGATTGGGCGCTTACGACAAAATGTTAAATGAGGATGTAAAACAAAAAGAAGATAAACTTGAAATCTTTATTCCAAATGGTCCTCGACTTGGTGATAAAGTGATTGAAATGGAAGGTGTTTCAAAAGGTTATGGTGAACGAATTCTTTTTGAGAACCTCACCTTTAAACTTCCGCCTGCAGGAATTATTGGGGTAATTGGACCGAATGGTGCAGGTAAAACAACACTGTTCAAATTAATAATGAAACAGCTGCAAGCTGATGCCGGAAAAATAGATATTGGTGAAACAGTAAAAATCAGTTACGTTGACCAAACACATGCAGCAATCGATCCGAACAAATCTGTTTTTGAGGTAATTACAGGCGGAACAGAATCAATTATGCTTGGCAATAAACTCACCAATTCCAGAGCTTATGTTGGCAGGTTCAATTTTACAGGTTCTGATCAGGAGAAAAAATGCGGTGTTCTTTCGGGTGGTGAAAAAAACAGGTTACATTTAGCTTTGGCGCTAAAAGCCGAAGGCAACGTTCTTCTGCTTGATGAGCCAACAAACGACATTGATGTAAATACCTTGCGGGCTTTGGAAGAAGGGTTGGAAGGTTTTGCAGGATGTGCCGTTGTTATTTCGCATGACCGTTGGTTTTTAGACCGTATAGCAACGCATATTCTTGCTTTTGAAGGTAATTCAGCAGTTACTTTCTTTGAAGGTTCTTTTACCGATTATGAAGAAAATCGTAAAAAACGATTAGGTAACGAAGCTCCCAAAAGAGTAAAATATAAAAAGTTGATGTAGTTGTCACAGATTAAAAAACGAAAAAACCGCTTCAGTTATCTGAAGCGGTTTTTTCGTTTTTACTGATTTTAATCAATTATAAAACTGCTTTACAAGCATCAAGTAAAGTCTGAACATTTTTATTTGAAGCGTCCAGTGCTTTTGCTTTTTCCAAAATTTCAATTGCTTTTTTAAACTCAACCTGAGCTTTCTCAACTTCGGCAGCATACGCTGGTTCATCAGTTTTCAAAGTGCCGGCATTTACTTTTTTGTTTGCTTCGCCAAGGATATCGGCACCAGCTTTATAAAAATCGTTACCCTCTGATACATATACGTTTGCAAGGGCAGGGCCAATTTTGTCATCGCCCGGGAATTTAACAGCTCCCTCTTCCAAAGTAGCTTTATACTCTGCATCTTTATCTTGTTTCTTTAAAACTGCTGCTTTGTAATAAAGTGCTGTTTCACCTTTGTAGCCGTTTTCTACCGATTTTCCAAAAAGCTCAACTGCTTTGTCGAGCAAGTTTCCGCGGTATGCAGCAATTGCAGCATTGTAAACAAGTGCCTCGGTTCCTTCTTCTGAAGTTGCTATCGCTTTCTCAAAACTGTCAACAGCTTTTGCATAATCCTTATTGTCGTTGTAGGCCAATGCTTTGTATTCGTGACATTTTGAAACATTTGTTCCCGATTCGATGGCTTTGTCGAAATATTTAACCGCTCCTTCAAGGTTTTCAGCTTTGTAGGCTGCATAACCAATGTTGAAATTTATCGAAGCGTCAACCTGCACGTCGCCAATATTGCTCATTGCTTCATCATACAACTGATACGCTTTTGCATAATCCTGATTTTTCATGGCTTCCTGTGCCTGATTCAATTTCTCTGCCGCATCCTGAGCAAAAGTAGAAACTGAGAAAACAACCGCTAACACCAAAAATAATACCTTTTTCATTTTTAAATTTTTCATTTAATTAAAACTGTTTTTTATACTTTACACACTTATTTTTTTTTCAATTTTCAAAAATAACAAATCTGAACCAAAATCCTAAAACTAAATAATAAACTTTAATAGACTGATAAACAAAATGTTAAAATATCAAAATGCTTTTTCGCTACTTTTCCACAGAAACTTAAACCAACCTATGGATTAAACATTTCAGGATTCCAAAAGTTTAAAATGCTTTGTATCATTTTAATACGGTTTTTAGCTTCAATATTTTCCGGATTAATTTGTAAAATTTTTGAATATGCATTCATGGCTTTACCCCAATTTTGAAATTTCTGTTCTAAATTTCCTGAAACCATCAAATATTCAATAGTTTCTTCCGGATCAATTTCATTAAAAATATTTCTTGCTTCGTTTGATTTTTCAACCCGAATAAGTTCTAAAACCTGATTTAATTTTTCTTTGCTCATTTATTAATCGCGATACTTACATCCTGTCTCCAATATATCATTATTTGTACAATTTTTTTGCAAACTTAAATGCGAAATTATATAGCAATTTCTTTGCATTTTTTATGGCAAATTCAAGGCTCATTGATTTATCTGAGATACTAAAAATTTCATCAAATGCCACCGCAGCTTCTTTTTCCACTGAACCACCAATTGCAAAAACCTGTTTGTTTTGTTTTTTTGCCCATTGCGAAACGGCAAAAGGTGCTTTGTTGTTTAACGTTTGTGCATCCAATTTTCCTTCGCCGGTTATTACAACATCAGCCCACTTTACATGTTCTTCAAAATTTAAAAGTGATAAAATATAATCAGCACCCGGAACAATTTCTGCATTAAAAAATGAAA
>JBFHJA010000369.1:0-4922 GCA_041596165.1 Draconibacterium sp.
ACAGCGGCTCAAATTGTACTTATTTTTCTGCCTGTAGTGTGGATTGGATGGAATTCATTTTCTGATACCGGGGCGATTTTTACTGCGGTTTTTGTTGGAGGTTATGCGATGAATTGGAAGTGACTTAGATAAAAATATCTAAAAAAAATTTGGCTTGTCTGTCCGTGAATCGCATCTGCCTGACAGATTTCCTTACTTGTGACATTTGTTTGTTAATATCCATGTTTTTCACCAGAAATTTACCGTTTAATAACCTAAACCCACCGTTTAATAAATGGTTCTTTTTTAATTCTTTTAGAAAAGGCAAATCTGGATAAATCCATTTCATCAGCATAAAAACACTTTTTGAATATTTTATACCGCCTTTTTTTGCTTTTCAAAATCCTTTTCAAAGGAACGCTTAATTAAATTTGATATTGAGGAAGGATATGAATGTAGATATGATTTAACTCAAGGAACACGGGTTGAGATTTTTATTCCTGAGGAAAAATAAAGAGGTTCACGCAAAGACGCAAAGAAGCGCGAAGTTCGCTAAAACTATTTTTTTCTTGATATTGAAATGCCAAAAGCAAACGGCTTTCAATTGTTGGAGCATTTTAAAGATTTCCGCTTCGAAGTGATTTTCGTAACAGCTTACGGAAATTATGCCATATAAGCCATTCGTTTTTTGGCAGCCGATTATATACCAAAACCCATCAATTACAATGAATTAAAATTTGCAGTGGAAAAGGTTGCCGCCCGTATTTAGCAAAAACAGGAAAACCTGCGGATGGAACAACTCATGTATAATCTTAGTCAGCCCGGAAACCCCCGCATTGGGTTGCCCACCGGCGACCGCATTGAATTTGTGGAAATAAGTAAAATTATCCGCTGTCAGGGCGAGGGAAATTATTGAAAAATATATTTTGAAGGAAGCAAACCTTTATTTGTAGCCAAAACACTTGTTGAATTTGAAGATTTGTTAAAGGAACATTATTTTATCAGTATCCATAAAACCCATTTGGTAAACCTGGAACACGTTGTTGCCTATGTAAAAACCGATGGCGGAATTTTGCAACTTTGAAAATGGAGAAGAAGTTGCGGTTTCACGCAGGCGCAAAAAAGAAGTTCAGTAAATGTTAAAAATGAAATCAGGATAAAAAAAATGCCATCTGTATGGAAAGAAAATATACAGATGGCATCTTTAAATTTGTTCATCAAATCTAAATCCCCAGCAACAACTTCCCGGCATCCTGTCCACCTGTCAACATCCGTTCCGGGTTTTCGAGTAATTCTTTCAATTTCACAAGGAAACCAACCGAATCTTTTCCATCGATAACACGGTGGTCGTAGGAAAGTGCGATGTACATCATTGGGCGAACAACTACTTGCCCATTCACTGCAACCGGGCGATCAACAATATTGTGCATTCCAAGAATTGCCGATTGTGGCGGATTGATTATGGGAGTTGAAAGCAAAGAGCCAAAAACTCCACCGTTTGTAATCGTAAATGTTCCTCCTGTTAATTCTTCAACCGATATTTTCTTTGTGCGGGCTTTTTCGGCAAGTTCTTTTATTTCAATTTCGATTTGCGGGATTGTTTTGCTTTCGGCATTGCGCACTATGGGAACCATCAAACCTTTGGGTGTTGAAACTGCAATCCCAACATCCACGAATTTTGGCGAAACAATTTCATCACCATCCATTTGAGCATTTACCATTGGGTGAAATTCCATTGCCGTTGCAACAGCTTTTGTAAAAAACGACATGAATCCCAATTTCAATCCGTGCTTGTCGATGAATTTTTGTTGGTATTTGGAGCGCAAATCCATTACAAAACTCATATCCACTTCGTTAAAAGTAGTGAGCATTGCTGTTTCGTTTTTAACCGAAACCAAACGTTCGCTCAACTTGCGGCGCAGGCTCGACATGCGTTGGCGATCGATTTCGCGGGATGCAGTTTTCTGTTCAGATATGACAAGAGAAGAGGCTGTTTTTGGCAAATTGGCAATCAATTCAACTTCTTTTTTACCAATCCGCTTCAATCCATTAATTACGTCTTCTACCGAAAGATCAAGCTCTTTCATCATTTCTTTAGCTACCGAAGTAACTTTCACGTTTTCAAATTCAGCAGAAGTTTCAATTATTTTTTCAGGTTTTTGCGTTTCTGCTTTTTCTTCTGATTTTGATTGTTCCTTTTCTATGGATGGTTCTTTACTTGTTTTTGGTTGCACCTTTTCGTCAACAGGCACAGGAGCAACACTTGTATCAATGGTGCAAACAACTGAACCAACTGCAATTGAAGTTCCTTCTTCCGCAATAATTTTTATTTTTCCTCCTTCGCTTGCAATAATTGTTAAGGTCGCTTTATCGGATTCAACTTCTCCTATTTCCTGGTTTTTTGCTACAATTGCCCCATCGGCAACAAGCCAGCTACCTATTTCAACTTCGGTTATCGATTCTCCCGGACTGGGAACTTTAATTTCTACGATCATCCTGTTTCATTTTATGATAATTCGAGTTTTATGCTAAAACTAATAAAACTCCAAAATACTTATTTCAAATTTCTAATAACAATCAAATAATAAATTTTGAAAACACAATTTCGACGAAGCTTCATGAATTACATCCTGGAATTATATTAAAGACTTGACTTATTATGATTGGCAACTTCCATCAGCTCGGATTGATGCATATCAAAAACTGATCTCAGAATATGATCTAATTCTTTCTTGTGTTTTTCCATTAAACCAACTGCCGGACTTGCACTTTCCTTGCGGGAAATCACATTAAATCCAATTTCCGCCAATTTTCTGTTAATAAATGGCCAGGCACCCATATTTTGAGGCTCATCCTGCGCCCAAATCATTTTTTTCGATTTATTATACTTCTCCAAAATCTGGCCGATTTGTTTGTGCGGAATCGGATAAATTTGTTCTAATCGCACAACTGCAGTATTTGAAATTCCATTTTCAACCTGAAATTTTTCCAAATCATAATACAATCTTCCGGAGGTAAACACAATGTTCTCAACCAATTCAGGTTCTGCAATCGGATCATCAATAATTTCCTGAAACCGTCCATGTTCAAATTCTTCAATTCTTGAAATTACCATTGGATGACGCAAAAGACTTTTTGGAGTAAATACCACAAGTGGTAATCGTGTATTCATTTTAACCTGGCGGCGCAACAAATGAAACATATTGGCAGGGGTTGTGGGAACAACAATCTGCATGTTATTATTTGTTGAAAGTTCGAGAAATCTTTCGATTCGCCCGCTTGAGTGCTCTGGTCCCTGACCTTCAAAGCCATGAGGTAAAAATAGTGTTAATCCATTCATCATCCCCCATTTTTCGTAGGCCGATGAAATATACTGATCGATAACTACCTGTGCCACATTGTGAAAATCGCCAAATTGAGCTTCCCAGATTGTCAATCCATTCGGTCTGGAAAGGGCGTAGCCATATTCAAAACCCAGAACTGCATATTCTGATAATAAAGAATTATAAACATGAAATGGAGCCTGATTTTCGGATATATTTTTTAGAGGAAAATATTTTTCATCGGTGCCTTCAACAACAAAAGCTGCATGACGGTGGGCAAAAGTTCCGCGTTCGCTGTCTTGACCACTGAGCCGAACCGGATGACCTTCGTTTACAAGCGACCCGTAAGCCAACAATTCTGCCATTGCCCAATCAAGCCGTCCTTCGTTCATCATCATCTGCCTGTCGGAAACAATCCTGTCAACCTTTTTAAAGAATTCTAAATCATCGGGAAGTGTATTTATTTTTCCGGCAATTTCCTTTAAAACTTTTAACGAAACTCCAGTATTAACCTCGGTTTCAAAATTAAATTTATGTGGTAATTCATATTCTTTAAACTCATTTGCAAGGAATTTCTTGATCTTTACCTTTTCAATAAGTTCAGACTCCTTGTACTTACCTTCCAAAAATTCATCAAATTCCATTACCCTCTTTTTCGATTCTTCCAAGGACATTACCCCCAATTTATTTAGTTTTTCGGAATAAATATCACGTGGATTAGGGTGTTTCTCGATTGCCTTATACAGTACCGGTTGTGTAAAACGTGGTTCATCGCCTTCGTTGTGACCATATTTTCGATAGCAAAGAATATCAATAAAAACATCGGAATGAAATTTTTGTCGGAATTCCATGGCCATTTGAATTGTAACAATCAATGCTTCAACATCATCGCCATTCACATGAAATACGGGCGAGCGGGTAACTTTGGCAACATCAGTACAATAAGTGCTTGAACGGGCTTCGAGATAGCTCGTGGTAAATCCTACCTGATTGTTAATTACCAAATGTATTGTACCTCCTGTTTTATAACCATCAAGCTGCGACATTTGAATTGTTTCATACACAACACCTTGCGTTGCAATTGCAGCGTCTCCATGAATCACAATTGCTGCAGCTTTATTAAAATCCTTATCATAATCCAAATTCATCCGCGAACGGATCAAACCTTCAACAATTGGCGCAACTGTTTCTAAATGTGATGGATTGGGGACAAGTTTAAGTTTTACTTTCCTGCCATGATCCGTTGTAACCTCACTTTCATAACCTAAATGGTATTTTACGTCGCCTTGTGAATTTTCATCGTCATACTCCTTCCCTGTATATTCTTTGAAAATATTTTCATACGGTTTTTCAAGAATATTGGCGAGCACATTTAAACGACCTCGGTGTGCCATCCCTATCACAAACTCCTCGATACCCAGCTCTGCACCCTTTTCGATAACTGCATCCAGCGAAGGAATTAAAGCTTCAGCACCTTCAAGCGAAAACCTTTTTTGCCCCACGAATTTTTTGTGTATGAAGTTCTCGAACCCAACTGCGAGTTTTAAATGATAGAAAAAATGTCTTCGCTTTTCATCGGAAAACACTTGCGAATTGCGGGTGCTTTCCATTTTTTGTTTG
>JBFHJA010000370.1:0-4915 GCA_041596165.1 Draconibacterium sp.
ATAGTTAAATGGGTTTATGCTTGAAGAAACAACATTTGTTTTAAAAGTATATTCCTCATCGTATATTTTGCCCTGATTCAAATAATGGTTGGTAACACTTTCGGCAAAAAAATTGAGTTTATTGGTGGCCAAAAACATGCTGAATTCATTGCTATAATTTGAAGGTTGTGGTCGAAACAGATTAAGGGGAAGCAATGAAGCAAACATAAGAAATGTCAAAACTGCCATTCCCCATGGTTGTATCCGGTAATAAATATGCTTTTTAAAAATCCAAATCATCAATGCAAAATAAAGTGCAATCATAATAAAAGGGGAAAAATCCAATTCACCTGAAACCTGCACTGTATGAATGATTTCGCTCATTGAATAACCAAGCAAATCGGCACCTAACGGAACTCGTGAGCTTGAAAAATACTGGAGCAACATCATATCACAAAAAACAAAAAGCAAGCTGAAAACGATGAAGAAAATCTTTCCAGCTTTTGGGCTAAAAAAAGCGATAATTAAATAAGGAAGCATCAACAATGCTGAAAGCCGCAAATAAAGAATAGCATCAAATTTTAATCCTATCATCAAATTTACAAAACTTCCCAGGGGGTAATGATATAAAGCAGAGATAATAAAAAACTCGTATATGCGGACCATAAAAATCATGGAAGCCAAAATAAAACTGAGGCTGAGAAACCGCCGTAACGAAAAATACAACAACTGATTAAACTTCTTTAAACTTTGCATAATCTGTATTTAAAATAACCAGGCAATGCTGGCATCCAATGTATAATAACCAGCCATACTATCGGTTCGGATTTCTTCGGAACCCCATTCAACTCCTGCATTCAATATCAATCTTCGATTTACGATATGGTTGTAATCCAACCGCACCGAACCTTTTTTGAGGTCCAGTCTTTGCGCCGAGTCGAGAATATCACGGTTTTCATCCGGAGAAACACCGTATCCCATTTTTAGGCCGACATAATTTTCCGGATCAGAGAAATACCTACGAACGTGCAATGAACCTGAAACAGAGGTTCCTGTGGTATCGGGGGTTACATACGATCGCAAGGAAAACCAGTAGTTTCCGGCATATTTCCCAATGGTTGCTGTATAAATGTCAACATAAGAATCTGAGAATTGCAGTAAACGCATTCCCAAAGATGCTTCAAAAGCTTTTGGCAAATTTTGATACCATTCCAGACCATACCTGTTTTTTGGGAACAATGAATTCCCCGAAAATCCATAATTGAGGTAAACATAACTGTTTTCGGTAAACTTAGGGTAAGCGTCTATTTCATACTGAAATCCTTTATTTCCGAATCGGTTGGCATAGTTTGCCCTGGCGATAACAGATCCCAATTTGGTTTTACGGCTATATGACAATGCCGCAATTTGCCACGGATCGCGGTTGTATTCTTTATCAAAGAAATCGACAGTGTAATTTATTTTGATTTTATTCTTCATCAAATCCAGGCGATAATCCCGTAATTTCCTGATGAATTCTTCCTGCCCCGGTTTTTTGAGTAAATAATCTTCCAAAACCTTAACCGCTTTTTCATAGGCTTCGCTCGTATAAAGTATCCTCGCTTTTTTCAAAACGAAAGATATGTCTTTTGGATCATTTTGAATTGCTGCATCGCAATATTCAACAGCTTTATCATAGTTTTCCGACCAGTATTCAACATCTGAAAGTGCATCATAAGCTTCCATATTACCTGGTTTCTGAACTAAAACTTCGTTAAAAACTACTCTTGCTGAATCGTACAATCCATCCCAGGCATAAGTTCGCCCCATCAATAATGCAACGTCTGAATTAAATCCTTCCAAAAGAATTTGTTTACAAATACTGCGGGCTTTGGCACGCTCCCCGTTAAATGCAAAATTTCGCGCTTCATCATAAGTTTGAGCAGCTAAACCGGAAAATAATCCGGCAACTACAATCGTGGCCATCAATAGATTTATCTTGATTTTAAATTGTCGTTGCATTTTATACTTAATTAATAATTATTCTATTTTTAATCAGTCAATTTTCATTTATTTTGACTTTGTAAACCCGGTTCGGGTCATTTTTCCCCATCCTCTTTTTTTCCTGATAAAATAATCGAAATTGCCGCGTAAACCCCAGTAAACAATAAATGGATGGTATATAATCGGTTCAACCCACGAGGTTATTATCAGCTTGAAAATCATCCGTTTTGATTTGTACCGATTGTAAGCCAGGTGGTCAAAAAGAATTGCGTAAGTTGAAAATGTAACTGCAAAGAAATAAATAAAACCAAGCATCACTGTAAAAAATGCCCAGTTTGGTTCCCCAAAAATGGCGATCAAAATAAAATATGCAATTCCCAACACCTCAATTATAGGAGCCAACCACTCAAAAGCAACCCAATATGGATGGGACACCATTCCCATAAAACCATATTTACGGTTAAAAAATATATCCTTGTGAATCATAATGGTGTCAATCGTACCACGTGTCCAACGATTTCTTTGACTCCCCAAAACTTTTAAAGTAGAAGGTGCTTCTGTAAGACACAGGGGATCTGAAATATAAACCACCTTGTATTTTTTGTATTGGTCAACCATATATTTCCTCATCCGCACCACCAACTCCATATCTTCGCCTACCGTTTTAGTAAAATATCCACCGCAACGAATCACAATTTCCTTGTCGAAAAGCCCAAGTGCACCGGAAATCAATAGTAATCCATCCAACCTGCTCCAGGCCAGTCTTCCCATTAAAAATGAACGACTGTACTCAATTACCTGACATCGTGGAAGAAATTGGTCGGGTACATTTATTTCAACAACCTGACCACCTTCTATTACACACGAGTTGGCAATTTGAATAACGCCACCAACAGCAATCACCTTTTTGTCAGTTTCTTCAAAAAATGGTTTTATCAACTTTTTCAAAGCGTGGGGATCGATAATTGAATCAACATCTATCGACACAAAATAATCTCCTTTGGCAATATTAATCCCTGAGTTTAAGGCATCTGCCTTGCCCCCATTTTTTTTATTTATAATGGTTAAATTGCTGTAGGCTTTAATACGCGATTTGTAAACTCCCAATATTTCCTGGCACGGTATTTTATAATCAATGGCGTAGGCGACTTTTTCCAATTCAAACGCCTCAACTGTTTTCTCAAAAGTATTATCCTTACTTCCGTCGTTAATTACAATAATCTCGAAACTTGGGTAATAAAGCCCCAATAGTGCTTTGATATTTTCAACTATGGTAAGCGATTCATTAAAAGCAGGAGCCAGTATTGAAATTAGTGGGGCAAATGGCGATGACAGGAGGATATCATAATTGGTTGTTTTTGCTTCCTTTATATTTTTCGTCAGTTCTTTGGCAGACACAACTGCCAACCACAAATAGAAACACAGTATGCTTAAGGCGTAAAGCATAAAAAACGATTCAATTATGGTTTTGAAATATATTACTGACATCTATTACTAATTTCTTGGATCGATAACGTGGGCTATTAATTGCTCAATTTCATACGCCGAATTATTTTTCATTTTATCTAATTTTTCTTTGCCATTTTGGCTCATAAAATATAGCGAACGGCAAGCTTCAGTTTTAAGTGCAACAGGTTCCGTTTGAATAATTTTCTCTAAAAAATCAAAGTCATCCTCAATCCCAATATTCTTGAAAGCTTTAATTATTTCGAGTTTATTTTTGCCTGTTTCATTCCAATATTTATACTTCATAATCTCCTTCCCTTCATAAATGCGTAGATTGTTTATTGCCACATACGACAGAAAACGTGTCAGTTCTATCTCGCTTTCCAACATCCGTATAATTCCGGGAATATTCTCAAGCTGCTGAAAATAAACAATAGTTCGCAAGCTAAAATTCCGGATATTTATATGCTGTCGTTCCAGATGCGTCGCAAAAGAAGGCACAGGCAACTGGTATATTCTAATCAGATTAAAAGCTGAAATTTGGGTCCAGCGTGTGAACGGTTTGGTAAGATTTTCAAAAAACTTAAAGGGTTCTTCTGGATTTAATCTGATAAATGCGATTTGTGCCTCAGACCTAACGCAATCATTCTTTGCATTTATTAAGTCCTTAATAATGGATTTTGCGCCTTCAGGGTATAAATGTGTCAATTCTATTATTCCCTCAATTTTTGTAAAAATCTTTGATGAAAGGGCTGATTTAAGAGAATCATTTTGCAAACCAAGTTTCATGAAAATTTCAGGTACAAGCTTTTCCATATCTCCCCTAAAATTCTCTTTAAAATTTCGCAGAATTGATATTAACACTTTCCGGTTTTCCTTTTTCTCTTTTCGTTTCAACTTAATACATACGGTAGGCCAGTCAATTAAACCAAACATATATGAAACTAAAACCTCTTCATACATCTTGCCAAAAATTCTGTTGAATTTTTCTTTCCGTGCTTTCCTTTTTATGGTGTAACTCAATAGTAGAAACACTCCAATTATATTCAGTATGAAAACCACTATTAGACAAAGAAAAAAGAGCACAACAGGATATTCAAAAGATTTATCGATTGTTAGCGCATAGAATCTGCGAAAAAAAGGCGGTATGTTCTCCTTTCCATAATCATTCAATTTCCGTTGTAAAGCAAAAATTTCATAATCGTTCAAAAATATTCTTAAAATGAAATTCTCAGAACTATTGTTGGATGGAACATATGAAATATTACCGACAGTACCTGAAGGTGCGGCTTCTGTTATTTCTGCCAATTTCGAAATTGAATCTATCTTTACGGTTGAGTCGATTGAATTAGCCGCATTAGAGCTTGTATCAGTTATATTTAATTTATTTTCAGAAATCGGAAAATCATCGATTTCCTTTACAAAAACGTTTTTTAGTTTGGTATTGTTATTTAATTCTTCGGCCAAAGCAAGTGCCTTTTCTCTGTTTTCAAACCTACCGACAAAG
>JBFHJA010000371.1:0-4910 GCA_041596165.1 Draconibacterium sp.
AAAAATTAATATTAAAGCTACAATAGGTAATAACTTTTATTCTACATTCAGCAAGTACATTTATGGTGATGCATCGATACTTGAAATTCAGGATTTCTATCAGTTGTCAAACTCTGCCAATAATACAGTGGAAACAGGAATTTCTAACTGGCGGACTATGGCTCTTTTTGGAGACGTAAGTTTTTCTTATGACAATATGCTGTATGTAACTGTAACTGGTCGTAATGACTGGTCAACAACAATGCCTGAAGCAAACCTTTCAGCTTTCTATCCTTCGATAAGCACCAGCTTTGTATTTACTGAGTTGGAAGCTTTACAAGGGAACAATATCCTTTCCTTTGGAAAATTACGAGGTTCTGTGGCTAGAACAGCCAATATTGCGGGAGCATATAACACTACCAACTATTATTATGCGGCAACTGCCGGTGACGGATGGACTGACGGTGTTCAATTCCCGTATCAGAGTTCTGCCGGTTTTGCTGTTGGAAGTGGTTTGGGTAACTCAGATTTGAAACACGAAACCATGGATTCATGGGAAATTGGAACTGAACTTCGTTTCCTTAATAATCGTATCGGTTTTGATTTTGCTTATTTCTATAACAAAAACACCGATTTGTTGATGAGTGTTCCAATTGCTGAATCTTCAGGTTATTCTTCGGTATATATGAATGCCGCAAGTATGGAATCAAAAGGTGTTGAAATTACCTTTGACGCCGGTGTTGTTAAAACAAAAGATTTTAGCTGGGATGTTATTGCCAACTTTACACAGGTGAAAAATACAGTTCTTGAGCTTGCTCCCGGAGTAGAAAACCTTTTCCTTGGTGGTTTTACAACACCTCAGGTGAGGGCAGTTGCAGGACAAGAATATGGTAGTATTTTTGGGGAAGACTGGTTCAGAGATGATCAGGGAAATATCCTCATTAATGACGACCCAACAGATAACGTGCGTGATGGTTTCCCATGGACGAATACTGGAGTTATGGTACCTCTTGGAAATGTAAATCCAGACTGGATTGCTAACATTACAAATACATTTAACTATAAAAATATAAGCTTTTCATTTTTGTTAGATATCAAAAAGGGCGGGCAAATGTATAATGGTACCCATTTCACAATGAACAGTTTTGGAACTAGTAAAGTCACTGAAAACAGAGAAGTGTATTATACTTCTGACGGAACAATTGATTTTGACAAGACTCCTGCTGAAAATATTGTTGTGTTCGACGGAGTTTATGGACATTTAGACGGAGACGGAAATCCTGTTAGTTCAGGAAAAGATAATGTAACTCCTGTTGTTTTAGACCAGGCATGGTTCCAGGGTAACGGAGGTAATTTTGGAGGCGGTCCTTCGTCAGCAGCTATTGAACCAACGGATTGGGTAAGGTTAAGGGATGTAACTGTAAGTTACAGATTGCCAATTAAAAACAATAAAATTGTAAAAGAGGCCACGATTTATGGCTCTGGAAAAAATCTTTTATTGTTTACTCCTTATTCTGGAATTGATCCGGAAACTAACTTACAGGGTGCGACAAACGGGCAAGGGATGGATTACTTTAACAATCCGGGCTCAAAATCTTATCTGATCGGATTAAAAGTTACATTTTAACAATTAAAAAATCGTAATCATGAAAAATTACTTATATAAATTTACGAAAATGGCCGGGCTGATGTTTGTTTCAGCGCTGATGCTTGTTTCATGCGATACATGGATAGACACCGACATTAATACCGACCCGGATGCTCCGGCAGATGTCCCGATTAATCTTATTCTTCCGGCGGTTGAGCAAGCTTTGGGATATAATATGTGCGGAAATGACCTTTTGTTAACAACAAATAGCTGGATGCAGCAATTCGATGGGGTTTCAAGACAATCCTTAACAGTATCACGTTATCAGTATCTGCCTTCTGATGTTAATAATTTATGGAGTTCTATATATACGAACGTTTTGATAAATTCAAGTATAATAATCAATAAAGCTGAAAATACGGAAGGAAAATACTCTCCATATAATGCTGGTATTGGAAAGGTTATTATGGCAACTTCTCTTGGTATTGCAACCGATGTATTTGGTGACATGCCTTTTAGCGATGCTTTAAAAGGAGATCAGAATGTTTTGACACCTAAATTTGATACTCAGGAAAAGATTTATGATACTATTATGGTAATTCTTAATAGTGCAATTACCGATTTAGGTAAACCAGCTTCTGAAAATTTGTTAGCTGTAAATGGTGATGTAATTTATGGCGGTAACGTGGCAAAATGGAAAAAAGCTGCTTATTCAATTAAAGCAAGACATCTGTTACAGTTATCAAAAGTAAATGGAAACGCAGCCTACACTGAAGCATTGGCGGCGGCTACAAATGGTTTTACTTCGGTAGCCGATAATATGAAAGTGCCATGGGAATCAGCCAACCATAACCCTATTTTCCAGTTTATGGAACAACGTGTTGATATAAGAATGGGTTCAACTTTTGTTGACTTGTTACATTCAATCAGCGACCCGCGTCTTCCGTTTTATGCAGATAAAGATGGCGATGGAAATTATGTAGGTTCTATAATTGGATCTCAAAATGATAAAGCTTCAAAACCTGGTATATATGTTGCCGGTGAAGTTGCTTCATCTGTGGTTATATCTTATGCTGAAGTTCAATTTATTATTGCAGAAGCTAATTTTATGTTGAATAAAACAACTGAAGCTGCTGCAGCATTGAAAGCAGCAGTTAACGCGTCAGTAACAGCGGTCACAGGAGCTGCAATGGATGAGGATTGGTATACTACAAATATTGGAAGCAAACCACTTACATTGGAACTTATTATGACACAAAAGTACATTTCATCTTTTGGTACAAATCAGGCATATGCAGACTATCGCAGATTGGGATTACCTGTTTTGGTACCTCACCCAGATGGTGTGTTACCAGCCATACCTACAAGATATCCTTATGCACAGGATGAAATTTCGTATAATGGAAGCAATGTTCCAAATGCAAATATTTCCGACAAATTATGGTGGGATAAATAACCTGCTTGAAAACATTTAAATTTTTAAATTATGAAAAATATATTTAAACTAATTTTTGCAATAATTATAGCATCAATATCATTTACCTCGTGTGATGAAGAAGTTGCTTTTGATGCGTTAGTTTCAGCACCTGAAACTGGTGCTACTTATTACATGCAGTTTAAAAATGCAAGTAAATCATTGGAAACAACTGTTAATAATGATGGTGACTTAGTAGATATTGAAACAAGTATTGTTGTTGCTTTAATGGGAATGCCACTTAGTACAGATTTGGTAATACCTTTAAAAATTGATCCAAGTACTACAATTTCATCGGATATGTACACACTTTCAGCTACTTCTATTACGATTCCGGCAGGACAGTCCTCAGGTTCTGTGATTCTAAAATCGGTTGTAGAAAAAATGCCTATTGCAGAACACATGAAACTTGTAATGACTATTGACGCGGGTGAACATAACGCAGCAATGGGTACAACATTAAATTATGACATGTTCCGAATTGATTACTGTTACACCGTTTTGGAAGAATTGGTCGGTGAGAACTGGAGTGGAATCGATACATGGGAATATCCTTCAGAAGTTGTGACATATATTGAGGATGGTAAATTCATGATTAATGGAATTGGTTTTGGTTGGTTTCAGGATTGGTGGGGCGAAGTAATTGTTACTAATACGCCACTTGTAATGGATGTCAATGAAGTAACCGGTGAATTTACAATTGCTGAACAACCTTATATTGTGTCAACCTGGGGTGGAGATCCTCAACCAGCTTATGGTTTGAGTGGTTCAGGGAAAATCGATGCTTGTAATAAAGTAATTACTTTGAATTATGTTTTCCACCAAAGTGGAGGGACTTTTGATGGGTCCGCCTGGGGAGAGAAATTTAAGGAAGTTATTACTCTGGATTAAATTCTAAAAAGATTAAATATTTGTAAAGAACCAGCAGGAATTTCCTGCTGGTTTTTTTGTGTCATATTCAAACCAGGGAATTTCACATCGAAAATTTCTGTCTGTTTTATAATAAATAAATACTGGTATAGCAATGTTGTACTGGCTAAATTTATAGGTGCTGCTTATAAACAAAATGCTGTTGTGAATCCATCTGTAATGATTCATTTTCTCGCCTTATATACAATATTATCGATGAAATACAATCATATATATTGTATTTAAATTTTGGTGTGATCCTCGTTTTCAAAAAGCTTCAGCGTGGCAGTATCTTTGTTGAAAACAAATAATTCTGCTAAATAAAATGCAGAGTACCGAAATGTATGATGAATATTGGGTTTTCAGTAGCCTATGTATATTATTGGGGTCAATATTTTAGGAAGCTTTTGTAAAGCTGGTGCTTGATAACTAACGGGAAATTAAATGAAATTATACAAAAAAAGGAGGTTAAAACCTCCTTTTTTATCTTCAATATGTAAATTATTATTATTTATTTGTTCGTCCTATTTTGTTTAATTACAGTGTTTTATACTTCTTTATTAAAAATCCCAACTTTGTCGAGTACCCAAAATGTAAGCGAAAGAACAACACCAACTACTGCCGCCAGCGCCATTCCTTTTAACTGAACTGTACCGATATTTATACTGGCGCCGCTAACACCTGCAACAAAAGTTACTGCACCAAGAACCATATTACTGTTTTTACTGAAATCAACTTTCTGCTCAACATAAATCCTGAACCCTTGAACGGCAATTACTCCATATAAAAGAACAGTTATACCACCCATTACAGCAACCGGGATGGTTGAAATAGCCGCTGCAACTTGTCCTATCAGCGAAAAAAGAATAGCTAAAATAGCTGCACCACGGATGATCCAGACCGAATAAACACGTGTAATTGCCATTACACCAATATTTTCGCCGTAAGTAGTGTTGGGTG
>JBFHJA010000372.1:0-4873 GCA_041596165.1 Draconibacterium sp.
AGTTCCGCCCATTACCGCTGTTAGCGCGTAACGCATATCTGTTATTTTTAAATCGGATGGGCTTGAAGTGCGCGAAATTCCAGCGGTTGTATGCGCAATAGTATCTTCAACTGAAATACCCAACAAACCACCTAAACCAATTCCTCCAAGTACACTTTTCTTTAGGAAATTTCGACGACAGTTACTTGTTGTGGGATTTTCAATCTCGTTCAGAATAGCCTTTTTATGGGCATTTTCCCGTGCACTATTTTGATCAGCAATTTGTTGAATGATGCTTTTCATGATTGTTTTATTTTAGTGATTTAGTTTTCCTTCATTTGTTTCCCGGCTTTATCAATTTCTTAATTGGTTTTTAGTTTTGAATTAATGTATTCCATATCTTCCTACAATGTTATTTTAGATGAAATCTGACTTCCAACTTTGTACATCCGATTTTCTTCTTCTGACTTCCGCCTTCCACCTTTTTAATAATTCCTCTCTTTCATATAATTATCCAATTCAACTTTAGTCATAGGTAATTTGCCAGGGTAATTATTCAGCCAGTTTAGAAAATCTTTTTTAATATCGTCACTCCATTCACTATCTATTTCACCGGCCAGGTACTTTTTCTCCCTGAGGCGCTGATGACCAAATTCATCGCGAAGCGCAGTAACTTCTGAAGTAATCACAAGATCTTCAACTAAATAAGCCGGAATAAATATTACACCATATTTCTTGGCAAGAACAACATCTCCGGGTAAAACTGTTGCATGTCCAATTCGAATGGGTGCATTAATTGAAGTGAGCATCATTTGCTGAATGAAGGAAGGATCCGATCCTTTAATCCATCCATTAAACCCTTTTATTTCAGATAAACCTTCCTGATCTCTGACTGATCCATAAAGAATTACTCCCCGTTGTGATTTTGCATAAATTGAATTCCCAAGATTGTCGCCAATTAAAGTACCATCAGCAATTTTTCCGTAACTGTCAGCCACATATACATCACCGTTTTGCAAAATGTCAATTGGCCAGGAATTGGTTCCACCTTTTTGAGCCCTGTTTTCAGCAATACCCTGTTCTTTAATTTGCTTTTCCATATCGGGACGCAGCGGCATAAATTGTGCAGTAACAACCCGGCCTGTCATTGTTTCCTCCGGATTTATAATCGACCAATTGCCTTCATACTGGTTTTGAAACCCTTTGTTCCGTAAAACTCCCCAGGCTTCTTCAATTGAAATCTTTTTTAATCTTTCAAGAATTGAATCAGGTACTCTTGGTCGTCCATCCGGAGACCGATCTCCTTTCCATTCAGAAGTTAATGTTTTTATATATTCTGGTGATGATCCTACACTTTGCGCACCGGCAATTATACCACACAATACAAATGCAGAAATAAGAAATCCTATTTTAATCATAGCGTAAAAGTTTGGTTTATAATTAGTAAAGTTGGTTTTGCAATTTAACAATACAAATTCATATTCAACTTTTTTTATTGTGAAAAAGTCAAACGAATTAAAAAATATATTTCAAAATTTTATGCCGACTTGATAGGAAAACATCCACAAGAATTCCGGTTGGTTTTAAATTGAAAGGAATTTAAAAGCCAGTAAAATACGGAAAAACCCCAGACTAATAAATGACAACGCAGTCCAGAATACAATTGTTATTCCGAGAACCTGTGGGTGAAGAGCGAATATTACAGCTAATAGAATCAAAATTATTCCCAAAGTTAAACTGAAGTTATAATTCGAATTTTTGGCTTTTTTTTGAAGTAAAGCACTCCTGATTGAAATTACACCCCTAATAAAAAGCCAGATACTTACAAAAATTGTTATGAATAATAGGATTAAGGCTGGATTAGCAACAAGAAAAGCTCCTAACAGAATATCGAGAATACCGCTTGTTAATGCCCAGTTCCACATTTTATTTTTTTGCATATTATTAAAAGCCAGGGCAACCTCCAACAATCCTCCAATTATAATCAGAATGCCAAAAAGTATACTAAGTTTTGTTAAATTTTCTGATGGCGATTTTATAAGCCAAATACCAAAAATTAAAAGCATTACTCCTTTCAGCAATGTTACCAACCAATTTGCTCCGCTTGATTTTACTTTTGAAGTTGAATTCATTTTTGATCTGTTTAAAGTTTAGTTCAGTAAAAAATTAATAACTTAACTTTGCTTTCGCAAGAGTAATTGACGAACAACTTTTCATTAAAACGAAAAGCATTATAAATATAAAAAAAAGGGAGACCTGATGTTCAGAATCTCCCAAAACTCCCAAATAATTTTAAATTAAACTCTATTACTTTTTGTAAATTTCCTCCTCCTTTTGATAACCCTCGGAAACAACAGTAAGTTTAAGATTTTCGCGGTTTACAACCACTCCTTCGTGAAAAACAGAAGGCACAAGTATCTCCCCATTGCTGATGGTTTCAAAAGTTTTTTCAAACTCTTCTCCTCTACCTAATTTCATTGCAAGTTCAGCGGCTGTTGCTGCTAGTTTTTCATAAGGTTTATAAATGGTACAGGTTTGATGACCTGCAACTATTTCCTGAAGATTTACAAGATCTGCATCCATTCCTGCAAGCAGAACTTTACCTTCCATATTTTCTTCCGTTAATGCTTTTATTACCCCCATCGCAATTCCATCGTTGCCGGCAATAATTGCATCAATATCCTTGTTCATTTTTATAATCCTCTTTGCTTGCTCATATCCTTCATCTTCGCCCCATTCTTCAGTAAATTCATTATGTACAATTTTAATATCACCTTTTTCAACCAATGGAGCAAGTTCATTCATTTGCCCGAGGTATAAAAATTTACTGTTATTGTCGCCTTTGGCTCCACCAATAAGTGCATATTTACCTACAGGTTTAATTCTGGTAAGATAATTTGCCTGCATTTCACCTATTTCTACATTATCTGTAGAAACATAATAATCGAGTTTGCAGTTTTTTATTAATCTGTCATATGAAATTACTTTTACGCCACGGGCATGAGCTTCATTAACAATTTCAGCTGCGGCAAACTGGTCAACCGGGACCACAACTAAAACATCAACACCGTTGGCAATCAACTGTTTTGCCTGCTCCAATTGTTTACCGGCATCATTCTCAGCAGATTCAACTTTAACAGTTCCTCCAAGTTCCTTGACTTTCTCTACAAAAAAGTCTCTGTCTTTTTCCCACCTTTCATAATCGAATGAATGTATTAATAAACCAACTTCGACCGTTGTTTCTTGTTTCTTATTACAAGCATTCAACAATAAAACAGAAAGAAAAATTAATGTAAATAGCTTAAATAGATAATTCATAATATTGATTTTAGTTCATAATAATGATTTTGTTTTGTCTATATCAATTTACGAATTATATGTAAAAAGGGTTTTAATAAAAAATTTTAATTGACTGTTTTACAACACATCAAATTCTGTAACCTTATCAAATCAAGGTTTCAGAAGTTTAGAATTTCGGTGTAAAGTTGTTGAATTGGCAAACCCATTACATTGTAAAACGAACCTTCGATATTAGTAATACCTATATATCCTATCCACTCCTGAATACCGTATGCACCGGCTTTATCGTATGGTTTATATTCTGAAACATAATATTCAATTTCGGGCAATGAAAGTTGTTTAAACTGTACATTTGTTATTGAATAAAATGACTTTTGTTTTTGTACAGAAGATAAACTTACACCCGAAATTACCTGATGCTGACGTCCACTTAACTTTTGAAGTGTTTCTATTGCTTCCTTTTTGTTTTCGGGTTTTCCAAGTACCTCACCATTAAACCACACGATAGTATCGGCAGTAATTAGTAAATCGTTCTCTTTTAAATCGTTCAAAAAATGCTTGGCTTTTAATTCTGCTAAAAAAACCGGAATTTCTTCCTTGTTAAGATTGACCGGATAATCCTCTTCCACATCTTTTATAACAACCTGAAAAACAACTCCTAACGATTTTAAAAGTTCTTGTCTGCGAGGCGATTTTGAAGCAAGAATGTAATTGTAATCGGGTAACCACTTCATTTTAAAATGCATTACTGAATAGCATGTCTTTTGTAAACCATTTATTTTGTGCACGAAGTGTTTGTTCAATTACATCACGTACACAACCTTCTCCACCATTTTTATCGGAAATATATTTTGAAATAGCTTTAATATCGGCTACCGCATCTTTTGGACAGACCGGCATTCCAACTTCTGTCATAATTTTATAATCTACCAAATCATCTCCCATAAATAAAATATATTTAGGGTCAATTCCTGTTTTTTTTGAAAAATCATTTAAACATTCTGTTTTATCGCGAACATTATCGTAATAATGTAAAACGCCTAATTTCTCATGGCGTAGCCTAACCCTCTCCAGTTTTCCTCCTGTAATAACAGCAATTGGAAAACCAAAATTGATTGCATTCCGAATTGCAAAACCATCTTTTACATTCGAAGTACGAACCGGATCGCCATCTTTGTTTAACGGCGAAGTGTCATTTGACAAAACACCATCAACATCAAAAATAAACGCCTTTATATTCTTAAGTTCATCTTTAAAAAATGCCATGATTTATTTATTATAACGGTCAAAAATACTTTTAGAAACTGACTTGTACAATTGCTGATAGTCGCCAAACGCTTTTAATTCATTTAAATGCGAATTAATTATGTTTTCATCGAAACGAACTGCGGGCCCGGTTTGTGCATTTTCAGGTTCCATTTTCTGAACTTTTTTTGCAGTTTCAAGAATCAGCGGCCTTAAAACTTCAAATGAAATATCGTTCGATTTTAAAATATCAGCTGCAATTGTGTAAAAATGATTTACAAAATTACACGCAAAAACTGCCGAAATGTGTAGTGATTTTCTTTTTTCAGAATTTAAAACTGATACAGAA
>JBFHJA010000373.1:0-4867 GCA_041596165.1 Draconibacterium sp.
AAACCTGCTTGAATAACGATCCCTTTTTTTGACACTTGCAACAGATAGTATTCGTCACTTTTAAAATCTCCTTTGATTTCAAGTGTAATTTTTGCCTGTTCACTTTCCCCGGGTTTAATTGTAATCACATCCTTAACATCCGTTATAAAAGCCCCGGCATGAGGAAGCAAAGTTTCAGTATTGCAAAACAGATTTATTTCACCACTTAATTTTAATCTACCAGATTTTATTGCAATTTGATTTGGTTTTGGTATAATCGAAATTGGTATTTCCGGCTGTTTTTGCGAAACACAGGAAATCGTTAACAGGATGAAAATCAGACCAAAGTATTTCATATCAATATCTTTTATAAATAAAAAGGACATCCTTTTTTATTACAGAATGTCCTTTAAATATAGTTTAAAAATAGATTAATCAATCCGTTTCGCTGCCCAGTTTATGGCATTTGTAATGTGTTCAATAATCAGTTTATCCTGAAAAGCTTCATGGGTGTGACCAAAACCTGTGTAAAATGAACGAATTCCATCCTTTTCATTCCACCAGATAATTGGGTGGTCACCCATCCTGAAATTGTCGTTGTCGAATTTTTTTATTGTACTTTCATCCAGTGTGGCGAGTACATTAACATTGGCACGAGGGTTTTCCTTAAAAGAATACCATTCATCCCAGGTGGTGTAGGATTTCATACCTTTGAACGGTTTCATGGCCGGATGATCTGATTTTTCGAAAACAACGGTGGCTTCCTGTTGTGCCGGGTGTGTTTTGAAATATCCGCCCACAAGTTTTCCATAAAATGGCCAATCATATTCACAGTCAGATGCAGCATGAATACCAACAAAACCTTTCCCACTTTTCATAAATTTCTCAAAAGCAACCTGCCCACCGGCATCAACAGCATCACCGGTAGGGTTAAGAAATACAACAATATCGAAATTTGAAAGAAAGCCATCATTAAAAAATTCAGCGTTTTCAGTGGCTGTAATAACCCAACTCTGTTTTTTACTTTGGTCATATAGCATTTTTAGGCCAGATGAAATCGATTCGTGCCGGAATCCCGCCGTTTTACTGAAAACAAGAACATTAATCGGTTTTTCAAACTCGGGTTTGTCGCTTTGTGCCGTGCAAGCCAGCACCACAAAGGAAAATGCGATAATTGTTAGAAATAGATTTTTCATAATTTATTGATTTAGTTGTGAATATTGATTACAAGGTTAATAAAAAGTACAGAAGTTCTAAAAATTCGGATGTTTTTTTATATATCCCGACTAATACAATAGGGATTTCCCTTCTTTTTAAAACAGTTTTGAAATCTATATAAAAACGTAAGCTTTAATCATAAAAATCTTCGGCATATTTTATTGTTCACCTTCTTCCCACTCCGAATTATACAAATAATCGTTATATG
The DNA here is from genome assembly GCA_041596165.1 of Draconibacterium sp. Taxonomy (GTDB): domain Bacteria; phylum Bacteroidota; class Bacteroidia; order Bacteroidales; family Prolixibacteraceae; genus Draconibacterium. Next base: position 1,406 of record JBFHJA010000373.1, read on the forward strand.
GGAAACGTGTTGAGTGGATTTCCTTTACTATTTCGTAAAGGTTAGTTTTAAAGTCCTCAAGGTTTTCTTTGAATTTGGCCGAGATAAAAAGTGATGGTGTGTTATGTTTTGCCATCCACGAACTTTTCCATTCATCGAGTGAAAAGTTTTCCTTTGTGCGCAAACTCAAATCATCTTCATCCTTCTGCACATATGAAAATGCATCTATTTTATTAAAAATATAAATTGTTGGTTTATCTCCGGCTTTTATTTCTTCAAGAGTAGCGTTCACAGTTTCAATCTGCTCTTCGAAACCACTGTGCGAAATATCGACGATGTGTAATAAAACATCCGATTCACGCACTTCGTCAAGTGTTGATTTGAAGGATTCTACAAGACCATGTGGCAATTTCCGGATAAAACCAACTGTGTCGGCCAGTAAAAACGGAAGGTTGCCAATAACCACTTTGCGAACTGTTGTATCTAAAGTAGCGAACAATTTATTTTCAGCAAAAACCTCCGATTTGGCAAGCATATTCATGATTGTAGATTTGCCAACGTTTGTGTATCCAACCAGCGCAACCCGCACCAATTTTCCACGGTTTTTGCGCTGAATTGACTTTTGCATGTCAATTTTCTTGAGCCTTTCTTTAAGCAAAGCTATTTTATCAAGAATAATACGACGGTCGGTTTCAATTTGTGTTTCACCGGGACCACGCATTCCAATTCCCCCTTGTTGTCTTTCGAGGTGAGTCCACATGCGAGTTAAACGTGGCAGCAAATACTGGTATTGTGCAAGTTCAACCTGGGTTTTTGCGTGTGCTGTTTGGGCACGCTTTGCAAAAATATCTAGAATCAGGTTGGTGCGGTCCAAAACCTTACAATCTAAAATGCGCTCTATGTTACGCAATTGAGTAGGTGACAGCTCATCATCAAAAATAACTGTATCAGCCTCCATCATTTTTATGTATTCACCTATCTCATTCAGTTTCCCTGAACCTACAAATGTGGCGGTATTTGGAACATCAAGCTTTTGAGTGAACTTTTTTAATACGATGGCACCTGCTGTATCCGCAAGAAATTCCAACTCATCCAAATATTCCTTTGCTTGTTTTTCATCCTGCGAACTGCTTATTAAACCAACAAGCACTGCCTTTTCCGTAATTGGCGCTGTTTCAATCATTTTTATATATTAATAAAATAAAAAACTCCCGACCCATAAATGGATCGGGAGTGCAAAAATATCGTTTTTAATTTCTTATTGCAATTGAAAGTTGATTGGAACTGTATATGATACATTAACTGGTTTTCCACGTTGTTTACCAGGTTTCCATTTAGGAAGCGTGTTAATTACGCGTAAAGCTTCTTTATCAATTGAAGGGTCGACACCCCTGGCAATACTTGCATTGCTAACCGAGCCATCCTTTCCAACAACAAAAGTCACATAAACTTTTCCCTGTATACCATTTTCCTGTGCAATTACAGGATATTTAATCGCATTTGCAATGTAGGTACGCAAAGCCATTTCCCCACCGGGAAATTCAGGCATGTCCTCAACAATAAAGAATACCTGTGCTTCTTCTTCCTCTACTTCTTCTTTTGCAGTAATAACCGGAGCTACATTAATTAATGTTTGATCATCTGCCTCCGTATCAATCATCAAATCATCATCGTCAATTACTGTTTTATCATCAACAATGTTTAATACTTCGACAACTTTTGGTGGTGGTGGTGGTGGTGGTGGTTTAATTTCCTGTTCACGTGTAATAGGGATAATTTCCTCTTCCACATCTGCCACATTAATTGACCCCAGAGAATCAGCTTTAGTTGGTTTGGCAGTCCATTCAAAAGCCAAAAGCATAATTCCCAATGAAACTACAAGCCCGATCATGAAGTACACATTTCTTTTACCTTCCAGATCAACCTTTGGTGATTTCTTAACTTCCATTTTTGTTATTATTATTAGTTTATACTCGATTTTTTTACCCTAAAAACAGGGCCTAAAGATAAAAAATAATTATCAATTGCAAATCAAAATAATTTCCATTTTCAATTTCTATTGCAATTCAAATTGAATTGGTAAGCTATAACGCACTTTTACTGGTTTCCCTCCCTGTTTTCCGGGCTTCCAATTCGGCATTGTCTGAACAACACGCAGAGCTTCGTTATCGAGAGATGTATCAACACCTCTTAATAAATGCACATTTGTAATATTCCCAGTTTCATCGATAACAAAACTCACATACACTTTTCCGTGTATATCGTTTTCCTGCGCAATTACTGGATATTTTACAGCATTGGCAAGGTATTTCCTCAAGGCCAAATCTCCTCCCGGAAATCCAGGCATCTCTTCAGCAAATAAAAAAATCTCCTCTTCTCTGTTGTTTTGATTTTCTTTCGGGGTGAAAACCAACTGATTCAAATCAACAATCACTTCTTCAGGCTCTGTGTTAAATGCATCCAAATTCATTTCCGTTTCCGAATTGTTATCAACCAATTTAAAGATTTCAGGAACAACAAGTTTTGGTGGCAATGGTTTTTCGAGATTTGTGGTAGGTGGGATGTACAAAACATCGGGTTCAACAAAACTCAATGTACCCAATTCCATAGGCTTTGGCAGTGGTTCTCTCCATTCAAAAGCCAATAAAACAACTCCTAAAGAAATCATTAAGCCAAACAAGAAAAAGTAACCTTTTTTGTTTTCAAGATTTGCCTTTTCGCTTTTTTTTGTTTTCATAACTTTTAAAGATTAAAATGTGGAACGATAAAAAAAGCCGGCTAAAACTGTTTTCTGCAGAACGTTTTTTATAGTACAAAAACTCTACCAGTTCTTTTGAATATGAAAAAAAATTGAGAATTATATTCAAATTAAAAAGATTATGCAAAATAAATCTTGTGATTTCGGTTATTGAAATCAATTTTCGGAAAGAAAATCGCTTTTGCGGATAAAAAATATTTCTATATTTGCACGCTCACATGGGGGATTAGCTCAGTTGGCTAGAGCGTTTGACTGGCAGTCAAAAGGTCATCGGTTCGATTCCGATATTCTCCACAAACATAAATTACAATCATTTGAAAACGAACACTTTAGCAGTGTTCGTTTTTCTTTTTAGGAAACACTTAGGAAACCATTTTAAAAAACCTCACTCCATAGCTCCTTTTGTAATTTATATTTTGACGAAGACAATTACCTTAAACACAACATTTAAACATAAAAAGTCAACCATCTGAATTTTCAGGCATAAGGTTTCCTACTTAAAAATTACTCCATTCATTGTATAATACGTTACAATTATACCGACCAGTGAATCACAGTCTAATATTGCACCTGTATTGCTATAACAAAGAAACACTGTTCTTTTCACTTTTCTTAACCAAATTAAGAATGACACCTTATTACATCTTTTGACGAGTTATCCGAAAATTGCAAAAAAATCCATAAAAGTCAAATGCTGTTCAACGCCGTTCAACGGCCTGTCAGCT
>JBFHJA010000374.1:0-4866 GCA_041596165.1 Draconibacterium sp.
CAGTTGAAAATTGATGGAACTTTATCCGACGTTGAAAAACTGAAAATGATGTTTTCAACGGATTCAGGCTTCGAAATTGTAACTGATAGTGTTGGAAATACTTTGCTTGTAAAAAAGGAGAAACCCCAGCTAAAATCGTTAAGTGCTGACGAGCAAGTATTTTTTATAGTTGAAGAAATGCCTGAATTCCCAGGAGGCGAACTGGCATTGCGGCAACACATTGCAAATGCTGTAAAATATCCGGAAATTGCACAGGAAAAGGGGATTCAGGGTAAAGTGTATGTAACATTTGTTGTCTCGAAAAACGGGACTGTTGCTGATTGTAAGATTGCCCGTGGAGTTGATCCTTCACTTGATGCAGAAGCTTTGCGCGTTGTGAATGAGCTTCCAATATGGGTACCTGGTAAGCAAAAAGGTGAGTTTGTAAACGTGAGTTATACAATACCTATTAATTTTCAACTTCAATAATTCATTTATAGCAACGTCATTCCCGTGAATAGTTTAACCAAAATTTAGTTATCACGTTACACTATTTCTGGGAATGACGGTTTTCAATTAACCAAAATGCGCGTTATGAATACTGCAAAAAAGATCTACTTTTTCATCGCTTTTTCTATCATCTCAATAGTTTCCTTTGCCCAGCAGGAAGTCGATTTATTAATCCTGAACAAAGATTTCGATAAAGCAATAATCGAGATTGAAAAACAAATTGATGAAAATGAAAATGCTGATTTGTATTTCAAAAAAGGGTTGATATTAAGTAGTTTGCAGAATTATCAAGAGGCAGTGAAAGTATATTCAGAAGCTTTAAAACTTCAACCTGATAATCCCGAAATCATTTTGGAAATGGCGGAAGGATTGGCGGTTTTGGGAAATTATCAGGATGCGTCGCCGTACTTTCAAAAGGTAGCAAAACTTCAGCCTGAAAATTTAACGCTTGCTGCAAAAATGGGCAGAAATTATATCAGTTTAAAAGATTACAAAAGTGCATACAATTGCTTTTCGGATATTTACATAAAGGATTCTACAAATGTTTATTGGAACAAACAATTGGCTTACAGTGCATTCAGGATTGGAAAAAAGACAGAAGCAATTGCATTGTACGAAAAAGTGCTGGCGCAAAATCCTCGGGATTATTCATCTTATTTCAACCTTATCCGTATTTATGATAGGAAAGAAGAGGCTGGCAAAATTATGCAATTAGTAAATACCGGATTCCAATATTTTCCGGGTGATGCAGAGTTTTACGGCGAGAGTGCAAAGTTCTTTTTCGAGGTAAAAGGTTATGTGATGGCCAAAAAGGAATATGAGAATTATTTCAAGGCTGGAGGAGATTCTTTATATCCTGTTTTGATGAATTACGGGATTTCAAATTATTTTGCATTATACTATGAAGATGCTATATCCATTTTGGAAATCTGTTTAAGTCAAACCGCAAACGACCCTTATGTTTTGTTTTACCTCAGTTTAAGCCACAAAAAATTGAATGACTTTCAAGTGGCCGAAGATTTTATGAATGCTGCAATTGAGTCAGCAACACCAGCTTACTTGCCCGAAATGTATCATCATCTTGGCCAAATTTACGGTCAGCAACGAAAATTTGCTGAGTCAATTGCAGCCCTCGAAAAAGCCAACCAACTTGACCCTGAAAATGTCGAAGTTTTGTTTGAAATAGCCACAACTTATGAAGAGTTTAATTCGAATAAAACGCTCGCGCTCAATTACTATCGATTATATTTAAAGGAAGCCGGCGAAAGCGGAAATAATGTGGATTATGCGCTTACCCGGATTTCAAGAATAAAAGAGGAGATGTTTTTTGAGGAGTAATTCTTTTCCCATTCCTTTTGTAGATAGTTAAGGTGAGCTTAATTCCCTGTTTTTTCCCTTACCAAATTTGTAAGTTGAACCCTGGTTTTTACGCCTAACTTCGAATAAATACGGTAATTGTGATCTTTTACGGTTTGCAGTGTTATAAATAATTTTTCGGAAATGGCTTTGTTGGTTTTTCCTGTGCATATTTCCAAAATAATTTCTGCTTCACGTTTCGAAATTTCATAATGGTTGCAAAACTCGCTGAAGTTGATATTTGTTGAGGATTGAGGTAAAAGTTGTGTTTTTTCGTTCAGCTTAATAATTAATGGAATTGAAATACTTACTGCAAACAAAAGTAAGATTGAAATGCTCTCTGAAACCGATCCTAAAAAATTAAAATAGAACAAAATAACAGTATATGCCACTACTCCCTGGAAAAATAACAAAGCATGTTTTTTCTTAAAAACCACCTCTTTGATTAAGGGTTTTTTCTTCTTGCTAAAAATAAAAGGAACAAGAAAAAATGTGTGAATGACAAAATTTAATGCTGCAATAGATCGCACAATAAAGAGATTTGGATTTGAAGTAACATTGATTAATTCACTGTTAATGAGAATTGAAAATACAAAAACTACAACAAAAAGAGATGGGAAGAAGATCCACGGAAATAATTTAGATTCTTTAAAACCATTTAACACAAACGCAAAGCGTAAAAGCATAAACCAACTCACGATCAAAAAGGGAATTCCTAGCACAGGAATGAAAATGGCGATTTTTGTTTCCAATTCATTGCTCAGGTTTAAATCCGCCAAAATTTCGTGGAGCGCAATATTTCCCCAAATGCCATAAATAAAAAACGAAATCATGAAGATTTGCTGGTAAAGTAAAATTTGCAAAACAGGTTTTTGGTGGGTTTGATATAACTGGTATGCAATCATTATTCCAATAACAGCCACAGCCGCGGAAACAATGAAAGTGATAGCAAATAGAGCAGTGTCAATCCACATATAAATTTTAACTTTATTAATGATATACAACAATACAAAAAGTGCTGAATTTGAGATACCTACCAAAGTAGTAAATATTAAAAACGCTACCAAAGTAGGAAGGATTTTTTTTTGATTTCATTTACTTTTGGTTCAACAATGTTCAAAAAAAACAATTTAAAACTTGAAAAATGGAAAATATGAATTACCGCGATTTGGTTCCTTCTGCAGGGGGAAGTTTTAGTTTTGCCTGGCGCAAAATTTTTGAAAAGGCGTTTTTGCCATTATTGCTTGCAGTAATAATTGTTGGTCTTTTAAACGGTCCTGGAGCAGGTTCACGGTGGGAGTTGGATGGAAATGAACATTTTCCGTGGCTGTTCTTTTTCCCGATTGTATTATTCGGATTGGCATACATGTTTTTGTTTTTACCAGTTATAAAATATGGAGAACAGTATTTGTTTCTAAAAGCAATGAGAGATAGTGAAGTTGAAATAAAAACTCTTTTTGAAGGATTTAAAACAAAATATTTGAATATAATTTTAGCTAATTTGATTGTTGTTGCACTTGTAATACTTGGGTTTGTAATGCTGATTATCCCCGGAATTATAATTGCATGTAGGTTGGCTTTTGTTTCGTATTTGGTAATGGACAAAAATATGGAGGCGATGAAAGCTGTAGAAAAAAGCTGGCAAATGACCAAAGGTCACGGCTGGACAATTTTTGGCATGGCAATCATATCCTTCTTTTTATTAATAGGTGGTTTGATTGTATTTATTGTTGGAATTATTATTTCAATAATGTGGATTCATGCTGCATTTGCAACTTTATATCAGTCGGTATTAAATGCAAACGACGATGAAAATCCAATTCCAATACTTGGGGTGAACGAAGCCAGATAAACAGCCTTGAAAACATAAAAGCCCGGAAATATTTTCGGGCTTTTTGCGTTTATGTACGCATCTATTCTTATTTTGGAAAACTTAATTTTCAAGGATGAAGAAACTTTTTCTTTTTATTTTATTTGTAGGGTTTTTGCATGTTTCAAAAGCACAATACTTTCAAACCGGGCAAGATCCTGCATCCCTTAAATGGAGGCAGATTAATACTGAAAATTTCCAGATTATTTATCCCGATTATTACGAAACCCAGGCACAAAAGCTTGCAGGTGTGATGGAAAAAGTTTACCTCGCAGGAGGTAAAACGTTGAAATATAAACCTAAAAAGATTTCAATAATACTTCATACACAAACGGTTAAGTCGAACGGATTAGTGGCTTGGGCTCCCAAACGGGTTGAGTTATATACAATTCCACATCAGGGAATTTATGCACAAAATTGGATCGAACAATTGGCTATTCACGAGTTTCGGCATGTGGTTCAGATAGATAAAGTGAACAGCGAATTGCCTGAAATATTAAAAGCAATTTTTGGAGAACAGGGAACCGCACTGTTCTTTGGCGTTTATGTTCCGTGGTGGTTTATCGAAGGAGATGCAGTTGTTCTGGAAACAGCATTAAGTAATTCAGGACGGGGCAGATTTCCATCTTTTTTGATGGAACACAAAGCGCTTTCCATTGAAAAAGGCAATTACAAGTACGACAAAGCGTATAATGATTCTTACAAGAATTATGTTCCGGATCATTATCAGCTTGGGTATTATATGGTTGGGGCAACACGCGAAAAATACGGTGCTGAGTTATGGAATTCAGTTTTAGATCGGGTAGGAAAGAACCCATTATCGTTGAACCCCTTCAACAAAGTGCTTAAGCAAAAAACCGGATTAAATAAAGTTGAGTTGTATGATACAATTTTCGGGGATTTGAGAAATAAATGGATAGCAGAAGATAAAAATTTTATACCTGTACATTTCGAAGTTATTTCTCAAGCAAACAAAACCTATTCAAACTATCAGTATAATCATTGGTTAAATGATTCAACTATTATATCCTACAAAACAGCTTTAAACGAAACTGCATCGTTTGTTAAAATCAGTTTAGATGGAAAAGAGGAAAAAATAATCACTCCGGGAATTATTTTTAATGAATCTGTAAATTATTGTGGCGAATGGA
>JBFHJA010000375.1:0-4862 GCA_041596165.1 Draconibacterium sp.
GTAAATTCAATACAAAATCCTTTCTATTTGAATATTCGGCTTGAACCTGTGAAAATTGGTGCAGAAATGAATTTGTACAATATATATTTCGAAACCGATTCATTCAGAATTTTGCCAGAGTCAGAACCTGAATTAATGAAATTGGTGTCTTTTCTTCAGAATAATTCTGATTTGGGAGTTGAAATTCAGGGACATACCGATAATACTGGTCGCCCGGATAATAATCTTATCCTTTCAGAGCAGCGTGCAAAATCGGTTGTTGAATATCTGATTTCAAAAGGAATTTCATCAAACCGTTTGGCATCAAAAGGTTTTGGAGAATCAATACCTGTTGCGGCGAATGACTCAGAAGAAGGACGAAAATTGAACAGACGAACTACCTTGAAAATTGACAAGAACTAAATGAAGGAAAAATAGCGGAAATATTTTATTTTTATAGCCGAAATACAAACCAAGTCTTTATAAACTGAAATTAAACAAAATTGGACATGAAAATCTTTAAAATGCTTTTTGTATTTGTTTTAGTAATGGGTAATACAATGTTGTTTGCCCAATCAGACAAAAAAGTGGAAGATTTAATGGCGGAGGCCAAAAAACAGTTTTCCAATAAAAATTATTCTGCGACAATAAAAACAGCCAATCAGGTTTTGGCTGCTAATCCTGAAAGTAAAGATGCCCATTTATTGTTGGCAGATGTTTACGAAAAAATGGATTCTACAGACCTCGAAATTATTCATCTGAATAAAGCCGGCGAGCTGGGGCGCGAATGGGAAGTGGTTTTTCGGTTAGGCGAAGCGAATTTTAAAAAAGGTGATTATTCTGAGGCCTTGAGATATTATAACATTTACAGTGATTACAAATACATACCCCAGAAAAAGCAATTTTTGCTGGCATGTAAAATGGCCAATTGTAAGTTTGCCATGTATTCCGTGAATAATTCCGATCAGGTTAACTCGGGAAACGGTGATTATTGGCCAACCATTTCAGCTGATGGGAAAAAAGTTGTTTTTACAAGAAATTCAAAAGGTATTGATAAGCAGGCAAACGAAGAAATTTATATGGGTTTACCCGACTCAGTTATGTGGCAAATTGCCCGGCCAGGAAACGATTCAATCGTTTTTGATAATGAAGGGGTACAGAAATTTGGAGAAAATGCCAGGGTATTGTTTTTTACTGCTTCAAACCGACCGGATGGAATGGGCGATTGCGACATCTATTTTATAAAATTTGAAGATGGAAAGTGGGGCGAACCATTAAATGCGGGGAACCTTGTAAATTCGGTAAATTGGGAAGGACAACCCTCTTTTTCAACAGGGAATCGATTCTTGTATTTTTCGAGCAATAAAAGTGGAGGAAATGGCAAAAAGGATATTTGGCGCGCTAAATTAACAGGATTTTTAGCAGATGGTCAGCCACAGTGGGAAACACCTGAGAATCTGGGTAGTTTAATTAACACTCCGGGTGATGAGATTTCGCCATTTATGTATGACGGGAAACATAATTTCTTTTTTGCGTCCGATGGTCATCCGGGAATGGGCGGAATGGATTTGTTTGTGGCTGATGCGGATAACTTTGGTAATCTTTCAAATTTAAAAAACCTTGGTTACCCAATAAATACGCATTACGACGATGATGCTTTAACATTGAATTACATTTGCGACACAACTTACTTTTCATCTTCCCGACAAACCGAAAAAGGAATGGAGATTTTTGCATTTAACTTCGACAGGGGACTTGCAACAACACCAGTTGCTTATGTGAGAGTAAAAGTGAAAGAAATGGTTACAAATAAACCGGTGCAGGTGGAAGTGAAGTTGGAGAGCCAGCCATTTAAAACAAGCAAATTTCAGGTGCAGGATACAGATGAAAAAGGCGAGGCAATGTTTTATGTAATGTTAAACCGAAATTATGCCTTTACAGTTGCTGAGCCTGGTTACCTGTACACTTCGAAATTTGTAAATCAGGGGAAGGCCAATTCTATTGGTGAACCAGAGGTTTTGGAAATCGAACTTCAACCCATTGAAATTGGCGCTGAAGTGCAGTTGTATAACATTTATTTTGAAACCGATTCGTTTAGGATTCTGTCTCAATCTGAATCGGAATTACAGAATTTGGTTACATTCCTTACAAACAACAAAGATTTAAAGGTTGAAATTCAGGGACATACCGACAGCTCTGGTAATGCAGAAAATAACAGGGTACTTTCAGAAAAAAGGGCAAAATCGGTTGTTGATTATTTGGTGAAGAACGGAATAGCAAACAATCGTTTGAAATCAGGTGGATATGGTGATAAAGTACCGATTGCATCCAACGACACTCCTGAAGGAAGAATGCTGAACCGAAGAACGACGATTAAAATCCTTGAAAAATAAAACTTTCAAAAATAAATTGAATGGCTCAAGCTTTGCGCATTAATCCCGATTCTGAAATACCCAAATATAAGCAGGTTGTTGATTTGCTTTTATCGGATATCGAAGCGGGTATTTTTAAAATTGGGCAGCGGATTCCTTCAATTAACGAAACGAGCGAAGATCTTTTGATTTCACGCGATACGGTTGAAAAGGCTTATGTTCATCTGCGCAAAAAGGGGATTCTTGAGTCGGTGCGAGGAAAAGGTTATTATGTGAATCAGGTAAACGTTCACAAAAAAATAAAAGTCGCACTCATTTTAAATAAACTCAGCAATTACAAACGGAGCATTTATTATTCATTGTCAGAAACCCTTGGAAGCAAGGCTGGTGTTGATGTATTTATCTACAATTACAGTATCGAGCAATTTGAGGAAATCATTTCAAATCAACTGATTAACTACGATTTTTTTGTGATTTTGCCCCATTTTAAAGATGACGATTCGGATGTGGTGCGGGTAATTAAAAACATACCAAAAAAGAAAGTGCTTTTGGTTGATCGCAACATGGAATTGCTAAAAGATTACCCCTTGGTTTATCAGGAATATGAAAAAGATATTCAAACAGCGCTTGAAAAAGGAATTGATCTGGTTCGGAAATATAAAAAGATAAACCTTGCTTTTCCTTTGAATCAGTATTACTCACGTTACATTGCCCGCGGGTTTCAGATATTTTGCCAGGTAAACAAAATGCCATTTTCAATCATCGATCAATTACAGGAATCTGATATTAAAAAAGATGAAGCGTTTGTGTTGATTTCGGATGATGATTTCTACAGATTTATTAAAACCTGCCGAAGCAAAGGTTGGAAACTGGGCCTGGATATTGGTTTGGTTGCGTACAACGATAATCCGGTAAAAGAGTTGTTGGAAGATGGGATAACAACAATTTCAACTAACCACGATGAAATTGGGCGTATTGCAGCTCAAATGATATTAACCGGCGATTTCAAACGTATTAAAAGCCCATTTGAGTTTATTAGAAGAAATTCGTTGTAGGGACTTCGACTTTCCAAGTCGAAGATTTCCATCACGGACCTGGAAAGTCCGTGTCCTTGAGTTTGGCTAATTTATCACGGACTTGGAAAGTCGGTGTCCCGTGACTTTGACTTTCCAAGTCGAAGATTTCTTTTGTTGTTTCTTTCACTGACTTATAATTTCCATGTCCCCGAAAATCCGTGTCCCAGGCCAATCTTTCCAGTCTTTTATTAGGCCAGCCGAAACCGGATTTTGAAGTGTGTAGTTCACTACATTAACAAAATGTCTGTCGTTGCGGATAGTTGTATCAAAGCTCTCATTTTCCCAAAGTTGACCAGTCCTGTTTTCATTTTCATTTATTCTTCGTGCAGTAAATAGTTTTACTGAGTGAAGAATGTCTTGAAGGTAAACGGGTTTTTGATGGGACTGCGGGTTTCCAAACTGCAGTTTGGCATTGTCGGAGTTGGGAAACTCCGACTCCCGTCCCGTTTCCTGTTCTTTTTCAAAAACTGATAAAACCCAATGGATATGGTTCGACATAATGCACCAAGCATGCGAAGTTAAACGCTTACCCTCCCAAAACGTAAGTGCTTCTCCTATTACTTTTCTATTTTCTTCTTTGACAAGTGAAATTCCCGGTAAATCTGATTTGTTTAAGATTTTATCGTATGCTAGCCTGTATTTTCGTAGTGCGATTTGGTACTCTTTTTTTGCTTCTTCAAGTTGGGACTCCAGATTTTGGGACTCTGACTTTCCAACGGCGAAGTTTTCTTTCACGGACTTATTAGGAAAGTTCATGTCCCATGTGCAGGAGTTGAAAACTCCTGTTCCGGAAACTCCAAGTTTCTGAAGCAAAAGTTGGTAGTGGGTTCGCGCTGTTTCCAACTGAATCGAATATCTTTTCATTGCTCTTTTTGGCATTGCTCCTTTTAAAATAATTGTAACGGAATACCATTGTCCGGGGTGCTGGTAGTGGGGCATTTTGCGTCGATAGTGTTCTTTTCTGGGTTGCATGGCTAAAGTGTTTTCTCAAAAGTAAATTTTTTACATGAGATTGGAACCACTGACTCTCCCGGGACTTCGACTTTCCAGATCGAAGACTTTTATTACGGACTGTGGAAATCACGGACTTAGGAAAGTCCGTGTCCCGCGCCCATCTTTGTGGCAATCATTGCACGAAACAAAATGTATATCATTCGGACTTTCAGGCGAAATATAAGTTGTGTTCATTGACCTTACATCGAGTTTGCAGTTTTTCGATTTTTCAGTATGGCATTTGTCGCACGAATTGCGCTGATAGTTTGAATGTGGCTCGTGGCAGGCACGGCAACTTAATCCTTCATGAACTCCGGCAGGAGTGTGGTCGTCGCTACTTCCGGACTGATGACGGACAGAGGGGGCATGGCACTGAACACAAAGCCGGTAAACCGGATCGGCTGGTGTTTGTACTGTATCTTTTCCATTTAAAATTATCGGA
>JBFHJA010000376.1:0-4852 GCA_041596165.1 Draconibacterium sp.
AACTACCAAAACAAATTTAACCTCCTTAAAATAGTTATACCTGAATCAGATTCCCCTGTATCATTTCAACAGGGGAATCGATTCAAACATTTAACTAAACTAAACTAACTATGATAAAATCTCAGATTTGTTATAATCCAATATTTCAAAAACTTAAAACAATCTGATACAGTGGCCACTAAAATTAATACCCTGGATTTTGAGGTTGTAGTTTAGGATGGATATCTATTTCAGATTGAGGAATAGGAAGCAGGTAGTGTTTGGTTTTATCAAAATTTGGTTGAACTTCCAACCCGTTGGCCCCAAACACCTCATCACCCATATCTCTTCGAACAATATCATACCATCTTTTAAACTCAAAAGCTAATTCGAGCCTTCTTTCTTCAAGCACCAAAGTTCTGAAATCATCCTTGCCGATTCCTGCTGAAACATCGGCAGGTGAATCGCTTGGACCGTAAGACCCATAACCAGCACCACCCCAGTTCACAACACCACCAGCACGTGCACGGGTTCGTAACAGGTTTACATACCCGACAGCTTCAGCGGTTTTTCCAACTTCATTACCTGCTTCTGCAGCAATTAATAATACTTCAGCATATCTATAACAGATATAGTTCATATCTGATCTCCAGCCTGCGGTACTACTTTTAACTTCACCTGAAAAGCGTTCAAGTTTTGCAGCATGAGGCCTCTTTATGTTAAACTCGGTATATAGCCGCACTATACCTGTGCCATCGCGCATTATAATAGAATCGGTAAGGCTAACCCTTTTCCTATAATCTTTAGAGTCCCATGTTTCGTAAACCCTGAGGCTTGGAACAAGCATGCTCCAACCTCTCCATGGTTTATCTGCTCCGTCCACACTATTAAATGCTCCAATAGTGTGGTCATTTTCATATGTAAAATTATTGACCTCGTTATCCCCTGTTTGATTAGCAAGAAAGTCTACCGAGAAAATATATTCCTTGGAGTAATCCTGAGTTTCAGCCCTAAAAAGATCCTGAAAATCGGATTCCAGGGCATAATTAAGTGCACCGGCATTATCAATCACCCATTTTGCCTGATCGTAAGCACCTTGCCAATTTTTGCGGGTAAGGTAAACAGAAGCTAAAACAGTAGCAGCTGAACCTTTTGAAGGTCTGGTGCGTACATCACCATCCGGATGTTGCATAGGCAAATACTCTTTAGCAAATTCCAGATCGCTGATAATTCCTGTATATACATCCTCTACCGGAGATTTTGTTACTTCATCCACAACGTAGTCCAGGTTATCCAAATAAGGAATCTCACCAAACAAACGTACCAAATGATAATAAACAAAAGCCCGCACGAACCTGGCTTCAGCTTCCAGAGCATCTTTTACATCTTGCTCTTCTTCTATCTGATCAACACCGGCTATAGCGGTATTTGCAATACCAATGATTCCATAAGAAGTTTTCCATATTGCCAATGGAAATGTATTGGTAGGTGTATGGATGAAATTACTGAAATCGGCATAGTTAGAGAAATTAAATCCGAGGTCAACCATGTCACTCATTATCTGCAATGGAGTTGTTAATCCACTTCCGTAATAATTCGACGAAGCCATGGAACCATAACAACCATTAATTGCTGACTGTAGTTCTTTTTTAGTTTTAAAATATCCTTCAGGAGAAAGTACACCTATCGGATCTTCTTGCAGGTCGGTACAACTAAAAGCAAAAACTGCAATTAAACTTATTATATATATTTTTAAATTTTTCTTCATGTTTTTCTTTTTTTAATTTAAATATATCCTTCTAATTAAAATCCCAGATTTACACCAATGGTAATCGACTTAGCATTCGGATAACTTGCGTAATCAAGCCCAAGATTGGTACTACTGTTGTTATACGCAACTTCAGGATCTACACCTTTATATTTTGTAATGGTAAGAATATTCTGTGCGCTAAGGTAAATCCTCGCCGAACGGAGTTTAATTTTACGAATAAGTTTGTCATTAAAATTATATCCCAAAGAGATGTTTTTCAAACGAATATAACTTGCATCTTCAACCCATCTGTCAGAAAATACGTGAAAACGATCAGCATTAGCCATTGGAATATCTGTATCCGTATTTGTCGGAGTCCAGCGATCCAGTGCTTCTATCGAAGAATTTGTCCTGCCATTCATAATTCCCAGTTCCATTCTTGTATAGTTAATCATCTCCCCACCATATGATCCCTGAATAAAAATATTCAGGTCGAAATTGGCATATTGAAAGCTGTTATTCCAGCCCCAGTTAAAGTCGGGATGAGGATTACCAATAATTGTCCGGTCATTATCATCAAGGACGCCATCAGGAGTAATATCTACAAATTTTTCGCCTCCAACGCCTTCAGCATTATCCAACTGTACGTCACCTTCCTGCAAAACACCGTCATAAACATATCCATAAAATGTTCCAACTGATTCGCCTTCCCTTAAAATCTGGGTTTGTATTCCTCCAGCTCCTTCGATAGGTGCAGTTGAGTAATAAATATCATTTCCTGGAGTATCATTTTCAGCCAGTTTCAATATTTTATTATTGTTGAATGAGATATTGGCATCACTATTCCATTTTAATTTACCTGTAAGGATTTTTCCTTTGACAGCAAATTCAAATCCATTGTTTTGTACCTGACCAATATTCTGCAATTGCCTTGTAAATCCGGTAAACGTAGGAACAGGAACATTAAATAACAGATCTGAGGTAATCATTTTATAGTAATCCGCGGTTAAATTTACTCGACTTTCCCAAAGCCCCATGTCGAGACCAATGTTAGTTTGTTTTGTGGATTCCCAAGTCAAATTTGGATTTGATGTGGTGCCTGGCTTAACTGCAGAAAGTATTTCACCTCTTTGTGTTGTAAAAACACTTGTTAATGAAGCCAATGACTGGTATGGTTCTATTGCCTGATTTCCGGTAATACCGTAACTAACCCTCAATTTTAACTGGCTAACCTTATCAACATCTTCCATGAAACTTTCATCTTTCACATCCCAGGCAAAAGCACCTGAAGGGAAGAATGCCCATTTTTCGTTTTCGGCGAATCTTGACGATCCATCGTAACGGGCATTAAATGTAAATAAGTATTTACTATCAAAGCCATAATTTAATCGACCATAAAACGAAGCTAAATCAGACTTTGTAATATATGAGCTAAATGACGGAATTCCGGTGGCTGATCCAATATTCCAAAATTCAAAAGCATCGGTTGGAAAGCCAGTGGCTCCTTCAATTCCAATCCCTTCACCTTCGAAATGCTGATAGGAATAACCTGCCATTGCGGTAAAATCGTGAATGTCGTTAAAAATTTTACTATAGGTAAAATAGTTCTCACTGGCCAAATCCAAATATTTATTATATGAAAGAGATGCTTCACCATCATCTGACCCTGCTTCAGTAGTACTCGGGACGTATTCTCCATTTCTGGAGGTGGATGAATTCACACCAAAAGTCGTTTTGAATTTTAGGTTTTTCATCAAATTCAATTCTGTATAAAAATTAGCCTGAACTACATCAGATATCCTTTCTTTTTGAACTGCAGTGGCAGTTGCATATGGGTTATCGGCGGGTAATCCGCGATCGGTAGTTGTAAAACTGCCGTCTTCATTATAAATGCCTGTTGTAGGGGGAAATTTGTATGCCTGATCAGGTACTCCAGGATTATAGTAACCACCTGTTTGCGAATTTACTCCATTCAGGTTTGTACGCCGCGCAAATATATTTGCACCTACATTTACCCAATCGAATACCTGAGCTTTAATATTGCTTGTAATCGAGTATCTTTTATAATCGGAATCAATAATAATCCCCTGATGGTCATAATAGGTTCCTGATACGTAATAGGTTATATCATCAGATCCACCGGAAACGGACAATTGATAATTTTGAAGCGCGCCATCCCTGTAAACCATATCCTGCCAATTTGTGCCGACACCGTAACTTGATGGCGTATTATAATAGCCAGGATCGATCTCGTTAATATAAGTGGCATATTCAGTTGCATTTAGTACATCCAAACGGTTAATTTCTTTTTGGAAAGAATAGGAGGAGTTAAAATCAATTTTAAACAACCCGCTTTTTCCACTTTTACTTGTAATTAAAACAACACCATTAGCACCCCTTGAACCATAGATAGCCGTTGACGAAGCATCTTTTAAAATCTCCATTGACTCGATATCTTCAGGAGGTGGCATTGTAGCACCAGGAAATCCATCCACAACAATCAGCGGTTCGCTGCTTGCATTAATCGATGTATTTCCACGGATACTAATACTGTAACCTGAACCAGGTTCTCCGTTTGTAGATTGTACCTGCACTCCGGCAGCCATTCCCTGTAAGGCCTGAATTGCATCACCGGCCGGATAAACTGTTAATTCTTCGGCACTAACTGAGGAAACCGAACCGGTAATATCACTCTTTTTTACAGCACCATAACCTATAACAACAACCTCGTCTAAACCTACAATATCTTCCTGCAAGGAAATATTTAAAACTGATTGCCCATTGAGTGGTATTTCTTTGGAGCTGAATCCAATATAAGATACGACTATAACTACGTTGCCGGAAGGAACTGAGAGGGTATAATTTCCATCAACATTGGTTGTGGTGCCAGTTGTGGTTCCTTTAATCGCAACTGCTGCCCCAATAAGTGATTCTCCATCAGATGAGGTAATTTTACCGGTAACTTTAATCCCTTGCTGACCAGATGTTTTAACTGGGGTAATTACAATTAAATTATTTTCCAGAATAGAATAGGAACTGTTGGTACCTTTTAAAATCTCATCAAGAATTTCATCAATTTTTGTGTTTGTAAAATCTACATCAAGAGGTTTTTCTTTACTGATC
>JBFHJA010000377.1:0-4847 GCA_041596165.1 Draconibacterium sp.
CCTTCTCCCTGACATTCATCACATCGTCCGCCATCAACGTTAAACGAAAAATGGGAAGGTTTTAAACCCTGCATTTTTGCTGATTGCTGTTCAGAATACAACTTTCGAATCTCATCGTAAGCTTTTAAATAAGTAACAGGATTCGAACGCGAAGATTTTCCAATAGGATTTTGGTCGATATATTCAAGCGCGGTTATTTGTTTGTAATCGCCCAGAACTGCATCATGATGACCAGTTTTTTCACCATATCCACCAAGGATTTTGGTAAGTGCCGGGGTCAGGATTTTTGAAACAAGCGAAGATTTTCCTGAACCGCTGACTCCTGTAACTACAGTTAAAATATTTAAGGGGAATTTAACCGTTAAATTCTTCAGGTTATTTTCCCGGGCTCCCAAAACTTCGATGAAATTTGTCCATTTCCGGCGTTGTTTTGGCACCTCAATTTTTTCAATCCCTGTTAAATACTTTGTTGTTAAACTTTCTGGTTTGGTTTCGAGTTCGGTATGGTTTCCCTGAAAAACAACTTCCCCGCCATGCACTCCTGCATATGGACCGATATCGATAATCTCATCAGCAGCTCGTATAATTTCTTCATCGTGTTCAACAACAAGAACTGTATTGCCGATTTTTTGAAGTTGACGTAAAACTTTTATTAATCTTTCCGAATCGCGGGAATGTAATCCAATACTCGGTTCATCCAGAATGTACAACGAACCTACCAAACTGCTTCCAAGCGAAGTTGCCAAATTTATTCGTTGTGATTCGCCTCCTGAAAGTGTTGAAGATAGCCTGTTTAAAGTGAGATAACCCAGTCCAACGTCGCACAAAAAGTTTAATCGACTTGTAATTTCAATTAATATCCTTTTGCCAATTTCAAAGTCGTGGTCATTCAGTTTGATTTCCGTAAAGAACGATTTTAACTCCAAAACCGGCATTAAAACAAGTTCTTGTAACGATTTATCTGCAACTTTAACAAAGCCGGCCTCCTTTTTTAGTCTGCTTCCTTTACATTCAGGACAGGTAGTTTTTCCACGGTACCTCGAAAGCATAACGCGGTATTGAATTTTATAGCTGTTTTCTTCGAGATATTTAAAAAACTGATTTAATCCCTTGAAATATTTGTTGCCGGTCCAAACCAAAAACCTTTGTGCATCAGTAAGTTCATAAAACGGTTTATGGATTGGGAAGTTGAATTTTTCGGCAGAATATATCAGTTCATCTTTCCATTCACTCATTTTTTCACCCTTCCAGCAGGCAACCGCGTCCTGATATATTGACAGTGATTTGTTTGGAATAACAAGGTCTTCGTCAATACCGATTACCTTTCCGTAACCCTCGCATGTTGGGCACGCACCCACCGGATTATTAAAACTGAACATGTGCACCGAAGGTTCTTCAAACTCAATCCCGTCAGCTTCAAACAGGTTTGAAAATGAACGGCTCACAATTTTTTCTGCCTCAAAAACTTTTATTACACACTCTCCGTGTCCTTCAAAAAATGACGTTTGTACAGAATCTGCCATTCTGCTTTGCGCATCTTCATCGGAATCAACCGTAACGCGATCGATAACAATATTACAAGTACCATTGCAAAACTTGTCGGATCCGGTTCTTAAAAGTTCATCGATTTGTTTAATCTCATTGTTTGTCTCTAGTCGCGTAAAGCCTTGTTGCATAAGCAATTCGGCTTCCTGGAGTATTGTGCGTCCATTTTTTTGCAGTAAAGGAGCCGCAATAATTATGCGGGTTCCAATGGCAAATGTATTTATATAATCCAAAACGTCCGAAACACTTTCACGCTTTACTATTTCGCCCGTTACAGGAGAAATGGTTTTGCCTAAACGCGCATAAAGCAGTTTTAAATAATCATATATTTCTGTTGAAGTCCCCACTGTAGAACGTGGGTTTCGTGTATTGACCTTTTGTTCTATTGCAATAGCAGGTGGAATACCTTTTATAAAATCAACTTCCGGTTTGTTTATCCGCCCTAAAAATTGACGTGCATATGACGAAAGGCTCTCAACATAACGTCGTTGACCTTCAGCAAACAACGTGTCGAAAGCCAGAGATGACTTTCCTGAACCTGAAACCCCTGTAACAACAATGAATTTGTTTAATGGTATTTTTAAGCTGATATTCTTTAAGTTATGCACTCGCGCATGATGAATTTCAATGAATTTCGATAAGTTATTTTTTGTCATTTTCCCGGCTGTGCAATATTTTGTTCAAAATTTGTTTAATTCGCTAAAATGTTTCATTTTTACAGCTGCAAAATTAACAAATTGTTTTACTTCAAATAAAAAAGGTCGCCTATAGAAAAAATTTACTTTTTGTTTAAACTTAAATAGAAGGTAATGTCGAAAGAAAACTTACTGAACGACAATGAGCTTGTTCAGCTATTTATTGCAGGTGATCAAAATTCATTGGAAATTTTAATTCATAGACATAAAGGTAGAGTGTTTTCATACATTTTGCTGATAGTAAAAAAACAGGAGCTGGCCGAAGACATTTTTCAGGAGACCTTTATTAAGGTAATCCGATCGCTAAAAAAAGGAAAATACACGGAGAACGGCAAATTTGTATCCTGGGTGTTAAGGATTGCCCACAATTTAATTATCGATCATTTCAGAAAAGAGAAATTGAAAGGCACTGTTTCTAATGACAGTTTGGAAATTGATATTTTTAATTCGCAACGGTTTTCGGAAGATACAATCGAAGATCAGATGGTCAATACTCAGATTTTAAGCGAAGTTAAAGATTTGATCAATGAATTGCCAGATGATCAGCAGCAGGTAATTATTATGCGGCACTACCTTGATCTCAGTTTCAAGGAAATTGCCGAACAAACTGACGTAAGTATAAATACAGCTCTTGGAAGGATGCGTTATGCACTAATTAATTTACGGAAATTAGTGGAAAAAAAGAATCTGATCCTCACCAAGTTTTAACCTTTGTTAACACAATATTTGCATTTCATTGGCGTTTCTAAGTAAATGAAAATCTTAAAATTGCCTATGAGAAATTACTCTACCTTAATTTATTTAGTTAATAGTTTTCAATCAGAATTCAATCAGAATAGTTTAATTGAAACGAGTATTAACGGAAACTCTGAAATGATGTCGAAGAAGGAGGAAGGACCATCAGATCAGACAATCGAAAACATTCTGAATTTTTCTCGCTCTTACGAGGTTTGTAAAACCGAAAAAGCGGGATATGTGGAATTGAATTTGAATTAGAAAAACGAGATGCCTTTTAAACAGGTATCTCGTTTTTTATTTCCTCTTTTAAGGCTGATTTTAATACAAGAAATCCTATTACTCCTGTAGTAATTGAGCCGATTAAAATACCCATTTTCGCAGAATCAATAAATGCCTGATCTGTAAAAGCAAGGTTATTTATAAATAAAGACATGGTAAAGCCAAGTCCACCTAAAATTGATATGCCTCCCAGCATTTTATAAGTTATATTATTGGGTAGTTCTGAAAGTTTGGATTTGATAGATAAATAAGAAAACATAAAAATGCCAATAGCTTTCCCGAAAATCATGCTTAATGCAATGTTGGCTGAAAGGCTCATATTTGCATCCTGAGAAAAATTGAAAACAACTCCGGCATTTGCAAACGCAAACAATGGCATAATAAGGTACGAAACCCACCCGTGCAATGAATGTTCAAGATATTGTAAAGGAGGAGATGTTTTTTCAGCCAATTCTTCAATTTCTTCAAGAGATGAAAGTTGATTTTTTGTTAATATTTTAGTGTAATCTCCGTTATTGTCGCAATCCGCAAGAAAAAGGTCTATTTCTCCCTTGACTTTATTATAGAATGTTTTTGTGTTTGTTTTTCGTTTCAGGGGTATAGTCAAGGCAAGCAAAACACCTGCAATTGTGGCATGTATGCCCGATTTTAAGAAAAGAATCCAAACAACGACACCCATCAGAAAGAAAAAATATTTTGAATAGTATCCTTTATTGGAAAGAAAAATAAGTGATGCAACTATCAACAAGCCTATTCCAATATAACTCCATACCAAATTCGAACTATAAAAAAGTGCAATTATCACAATTGCTCCCAAATCATCAATAATGGCAAAAGCCATTAAAAAAACTTTTAACCCAACAGGTACCCTTTTCCCAAGTAACTGCAAAATACCCAGCGCAAATGCTATATCGGTTGCAACGGGTATTCCCCAGCCCTGCGAACCAGGCTTGCCATAGTTTAAAACAATAAAAATTACTGCCGGTAGAATCATCCCTCCAATGGCAGCAAAAAGTGGTAGCGATGCTTTTTTAAAATTATTTAGTTCGCCCAAAACCAATTCGCGTTTTATCTCCAATCCAATTAAAAAGAAGAACACGACCATTAAACCATCATTAATCCATTTTATTAACGGTTTGCTCAGCTCAAAACCAGGCATATTGATGGTTGCATAATTATTCCAAAAACCGAGAAAACTGTCACTTATTGGGCTGTTGGCCAATATTAAAGCAGCAACGGTTGCTATAAAAAGTACAATACTGCTTGATGTTTCAAGCTTAATAAAGTTATTCAAAGGTTCTTTTATAAATTTCATTTTCGCTTTTTTGAATTAAACCCTGAAAGTAAGGTATTGTTTAATTAGATTTTTTAAAAAAAGAAATAATTTGAAAAAAAACAGTTGAACCATTGTTTTTGATGCAACAATGATATAATTTAGTGATGTTAAAATAATATCAAAATGCTTTAAAATTAATGTCATGGAAAAACAATACAAAGGTTTATCGGGTTATATGTTCCTCTTTTTGGAATTGATTTTATTAGTTGTCATTGTTTTTGGTTTTTTTCGAGGAATGGTTTTGTATTCGGCAA
>JBFHJA010000378.1:0-4831 GCA_041596165.1 Draconibacterium sp.
CGGTAGCGCTGGTTGGCATAACTAAAACATGCATTTTCTTTGGCGCGTGTTAAAGCAACATAGAACAAACGGCGTTCTTCTTCAAGTGCTTCCTCTGTTTGTTTTTCTCCTTGTCGAAGCGAGGGGAAAAGGTTTTCCTCCATGCCAACAACAAAAACATTTTTGAATTCAAGACCTTTGGCAGAATGCACTGTCATTAAAGTAACTTTGTCGCGTTCTTCGTCCTTTTCATTGTCCTGGTCGGTAAGTAAAGCCACGTCTTCAAGATAATTGGCCAGATTTGCAGGTTCCCCGGTTTCCAGTGCGTTCAGACTGAATTCCTGGATACCGTTCAGCAATTCCTGGAGATTTTCGAATCGGCTTACTCCTTCCGGCGATTTGTCGTTGTGAAGTTCAACCAAAATTCCTGAATTTTCAGCAATCATTTTAGCTGCACTAAAAGCGTCGTTTTCTGAAAGTACCGACTGAAAGTTTTGAATTTTATTTCTGAAAGTTATAACCTTTGTAACTGTCCCTTTATTTAAGCCGATTTCATTCTTCGAATCTAAATCCTCGATTATTTTCCAAATTGAAGTTTCAGCTGTAACTGCTGCATTTTCTAGTTTTTCAAGTGTTGTTGAGCCAATTCCGCGAGCGGGTAAATTTATAATTCTTTTCAGCGCTTCATTGTCTGCCGGATTGATTGTCAATCTAAAATATGAAAGCAAATCTTTAATTTCCTTGCGCTGGTAAAAACTCAAACCGCCATAAACTTTGTAGGGTATGTTTCGTTTTCGGAGTGCTTCTTCAAAAATTCTCGATTGTGCATTTGTTCGGTACAAAATTGCATAATCAGAATTTTTATAATGGTCGCGTAATTGGGTTTCAGCAATTTCCTGAACTACCATAAAACCCTCTTCATTGTCGGTTAGCGCCGAAAAAACTTTTATGGGTTTACCCGGTTCGTTTTCAGAAAAAACTGTTTTTTTGATTTGTTTTTTATTCTTCGAAATGATACTGTTTGCAGCGTTTACAATGGTTTGTGTTGACCTGTAGTTTTGTTCGAGTTTAAATATTTTATGTTCAGGATAATCGCTTTTGAAATTCAGTATATTTTCAATTCGTGCACCACGGAACGAGTAAATACTTTGCGCGTCGTCGCCAACAACACAAATATTATTGGTTTTCATCGCCAACTTTTTCACAATTAAATATTGCGCATAGTTTGTATCCTGGTATTCATCAACCAAAACATAATCAAACCTTTCGTGATATTTTGAGAGTATTTCAGGGTGGTCGCGGAAAAGAATATTGGTTTTCAGCAGCAAATCATCAAAATCCATTGCGCCCGAAAGAAATGAACGTTTTACATATTCTCGGTAAATTTCCGAAATGGCGGGCATCCGCATGTTTTTGTCAATCAGCCTGATTTCTGAATGTTCGGCATAAACATTTGGGGTAATCAGGTTATTTTTCGCGTTGGAAATCCGGGCAGCAACAGTACCTGGTTTATAGGTTTTATCATCTAATCCGAGACTTTTTATGATCGTTTTGATCAGACTTTTGCTGTCGGCACTGTCATAAATTGTAAAGTTGGAAGGGTATCCCAAAACCTCATGTTCTGTGCGCAAAATGCGGGCAAAAACGCTGTGGAATGTTCCCATCCATAAATAGCGAGCCATTTTTTCGCCAACAACAGTTGCAATGCGTTCTTTCATTTCGCGGGCTGCCTTGTTGGTAAAAGTAAGTGCCAAAATAGTTGAAGGCCGCACCCCCTGTTTCAGTAAATGCGCAATGCGATAAGTCAAAACGCGGGTTTTTCCTGAACCTGCACCGGCAATAATCAAAGCCGGTCCTTCAGTTCGCACAACAGCCTCGTGTTGGACTTTATTAAGATCTTTTAAATAATCGAGCACAAAAAATTCATTATTCAGTTAAAAAAAACAAAAGTAAAAGTTGTTCAATTGTTTCAGTGGTTTTTGGCTTGTGTTTTATCAACAATATGAATTACACCTGAAAAATGCCCGTTGTAAATTGATTTTTGTTTTCTTGCAAACAATTAAATAGAAATTATACGTTAATATTGTAGCTCAAAATGGTTGTTTTTATGAATAGTAAAGCCTTTTTATTTTTTGTGGTCTTTGGATTTATATCAATAATTCCTGGTTTTTTAAAAGCACAAATTTCTGCTCCGGGGGCATCCGGTTCCGAAAAAACAAATTATCCGGTTTTTAATGAACCCGATAGTGTTTTTGTTTTTTGCGCTCAGCCGGAAGGAGCTCCAATTGCTGTTTTGCGGGCAAACACAAGTCTGGAAGGGACAAAAACCTTTTTGTGGGAAAAATACAATCCAACTTCTTCAACATTTGAATTTCATTTTTCTGAAAGTGTCGGTGTTCAATATTCCGAAATCAGGGATTTGTCGGATGGTTGCTACCGTGCAACAATTACACAAGGCGGAAATACTCAGGTACAAAGGGCCTGGGTGTTTAACAATTGGTTTGCTTCCTCTGCAGAAATTACCGAATCGAATTGTGATTGGTTTAAATTAAACGGGGAATTTACTACAGCCGAATTGAATTATTATGATTTGGCCAACAATACGGAATTGACTTTATTTAAGGATACAAAAGTTCAGTGGAGAGCTGGGGATGACGTGGTTGCAGCAGTTTTAAGTCCCCAAATATTTTATCCACCTGCTGAAAATACCGATTACACCTTACGGGTTTATGATAAATTTTCGTGTGAAGGTACTTCTGTTGTCACGTACACTTCGATAGTTACAAACGCCGGTTTTTCGGTTGACAATCAAAATGGCGAAGCACCGTTGGTAGTAACTTTTACAAATACCTCCGAAAACGGTACGCTGGGAGCTTACGAATGGTTTTTTTTCCGCAATTTGGATGAGATAAAAAGGGAATCAGAGGGTTCAACTACCGCAGTTGATAGTATTGCAATTGTGGCGTATGACGACAATCCTGTATATACCTACCAAAATTCAGGAAGTTACATGGTAAAACTCGTATCGAAAAAGATAACCGGTAACCAGGCATGTGTGGATACTTTTTATTTGGAAGATTATATTGTTGTAGACACTTCATTTATTGCTGTTCCCAATGTTTTTACGCCAAATGGCGACGGCACAAACGATGAATTTGTTGTGAAATTCTGGTCGATGAAAAGCATTGAAATCGACATTTTTAACCGCTGGGGAAAAAGAATTCACCATTGGCAAAGCGGCGATGTGCGCGGTTTTGAAGGTTCCTGGACTGAAACCGTTTGGGATGGCAGAGGAATGGGCGGAAAATATTCCAGTCCCGGAGTTTATTATTATGCGGTCAAAGGTGAAGGGCGCGACGGAGTTACAAGGCGAAAAGAAGGGTTTTTCCATTTATTCAGGGATAAAGACTGAGAAAATAGATTATTGTTTTATTGGCGTTGAAAAACTCGTTTTTGGTGTCTGATAACCAAATTCCTGAAATCACTTTTTACCATCTAAATCTTTTTCAATCTTCAAAAATAATTCATCTCCATTTTGTTCCGAAACGTTGAAAATGACTTCAGGCAAAATTTGGTATTTATCTAATACCTCATTTATAACTTCTTCACGAACAGATAAAAGCAAATGACTATTTGTATTTGAAATAAGTTGCACCAGAGCATCATGCCATCCTTTTTCTTCGAGTTCAAGTTTGCCAATTTCATCGATTACAATAAAATTTGCATCATTTGCAGTCAATGATTCTTCTCCCAATTTCAAACCTTGAGCATAAATGAAGAATTTGCCAATTCGTTGCTGAAAATTGTCGCCAATAGTTCGTAGAAATTTTTCTTTTTTATTGGTTGAAACATTTAAAATGTCATAACCAGTGGTAATTTCCTTTTCTAAAATTCGGGTTGTAACTATTCCCGCGACTTTTAAATTCTCCTTTTTCAATTTTGAAACTATTTTCAGGATCAAACTTGTTTTTCCGGCCCCAATATTTCCCGTAACAATATATATGAGTTGATTTGAGTTGTGGTTTGCCCTGATTTCATTCAGCCTGTATTCAGCGTAATTGATAAAGTGCTGAACCACCATTCCCGGGTGTTTGAGGATTGTTTTAACTTCGGGAGTATTTGCGATCATTGCAGGCAGGCTGTTCAACGAAAGTTCGATGGCAATTGGCAGCTGTTTAAAGTATGTTTTTGCAAAATACGTCCTGATTGTGGGGTTGTAAAGTTCGGTGCCGAGAACTGTAAATCCCATTATCAAAACAATTGCGCGAAGATTCATTTCAACTCCAATTAAAATGGCACTAAAAGTGGAAGTTGAGTCTGATTGCAAACGGGAAAACACAAAAGCAGTTACCATGGTAATCAATACAAAAAAAATCCAAAGCCGCGGACGGGCGATTTGCCGCAAAGCCCTTTTATATCGAAGTGCCCAGGTTATGGCAATTACAGTAACAATGGAAGCCCAAATAGCAAAATTAATGCGGTCAATTAGCAAAAGTGAACCTGCAATTAAAATAATATTCAATACTAACCAGAGGATTGAATATTTGAACTCATTTTGGTTTTGTGTAATAATCGGATTTGAAGGTTTGATAAATTGATTATTTACAGGTTTATTATCAGCTATCTTTTTGCCGGTACGAATTCCGATGATGGCTGAAATGGCTCCAAAAGCTGCATATAAAATCAACAATATTAAAATGGGAGCCCAAATTGCGTCGAATTTTAATTGCATCTGTTTTTCAGCGTATTGCATCAGATTTGTATAAACTTCAACAATATTGTACCCATAAAAAATGACGAAATTGAATATTTTCTGAAATAAATTCCATGACATGGCCAGCACGGATCCTAA
>JBFHJA010000379.1:0-4825 GCA_041596165.1 Draconibacterium sp.
ATTTTTTTTCTTTGAGATATACATCGTAAATGTATTACTTTGCACCGAATTATTTGAAAACAAATTTAAGTATTAATTAAAAATTACAATTATGTCTGACGTTGCAGCAAAAGTAAAAGCTATTATCGTTGATAAATTAGGTGTTGATGAAAGTGAAGTAGTAAACGGAGCATCATTCACAAACGACTTGGGTGCCGATTCACTTGACACTGTTGAATTAATTATGGAATTTGAGAAAGAATTTGATCTTGCAATTCCTGATGATGAAGCAGAAAAAATTTCTACAGTAGGTGAAGCAATTGCCCATATCGAATCGGCAACTAAGTAATTAAATTCAGAAATTTCATTTATGGAATTAAAACGGGTAGTAATAACTGGAATAGGAACCGTAAACCCACTGGGTAATTCCGTTGAAGAATTTTGGAAAAATTTAAAAAACGGAGTTAGCGGTGCCGGCCCAATCACCAGATTTGATTCGTCGAAACACAAGACTCAATTTGCATGTGAAGTAAAAAACTTTGATGCAAGTCTGTTTATCGATAAAAAAGAAATTCGGAAACACGATTTATACACACAATTTGCCTACGCAGCTACTGAGCAGGCCGTTATTGATTCGCGTTTGAATTTAGATCAAATCGATCATGACAGGGTTGGTGTGGTTTGGGGAGCCGGCATTGGAGGCCTTCAAACTTTTTTCGAAGAAGCAAGAAGTTTTGAAGATGAAAGGCCACGGTTTTCTCCGTTTTTTATCCCAAAAATGATAGCCAATATTGCGGGCGGTTTGCTTTCAATCAAATACGGTTTTCGAGGTCCTAATTTCACAACGGTTTCAGCCTGTGCATCAGCATCACATGCCATGATCGAAGCATTTAATTTGATTCGTTTGGGTAAGGCAGATATAATGGTTACCGGAGGTTCGGAAGCGGGAGTAAATGAAGCAGGTATTGCAGGATTCAATTCCATGAGAGCAATTTCTACCCGTAACGATGATCCTAAAACCGCATCCCGACCATTCGATCTCGACCGTGATGGTTTTGTAATGGGCGAAGGCTCAGCAGCATTTATTTTCGAGGAATATGAAAGTGCCATTAAACGGGGTGCAACCATTTATGCTGAAATGGCTGGTGGTGGCATGTCGGCCGATGCATTTCATATGACAGCACCTGATCCGGAAGGTAGAGGAGCCAACCTTGTAATGAAATGGGCTATAGAAGATGCCGGCATGAAACCTGAAGACATTGATTATATCAATGTTCATGGCACTTCAACACCACTTGGCGATATTGCCGAACCAAAAGCAATTATCAAAACTTTTGGCGAACATGCTTTTAAATTAAGCATCAGTTCAACAAAATCAATGACAGGCCATTTGTTGGGAGCAGCAGGTGCAATTGAAGGTCTCGCTAGTATTTTGGCTATGAACAACAGCATTATACCGCCAACTATCAACCATTTTACCGACGACCCGGAAATTGACAGCAAACTTGACTTAACATTCAATGTTGCCAAAGAACGCGTTGTTAATGTTGCCATGAGCAATACTTTTGGTTTTGGTGGTCATAACGCTACTTTGGTTTTCAAAAAACTATAGTCAGTTGTGGTTAGAAGAATAGTACAACGAATAAAACTCTTTTCGTCAAATCGAAAAGAGTTTTATTTGTTTTTAAAGAATCTTATAGGAACGTACCCCCGCAATCTTAAACTATACGACCTCGCATTCCTGCACAAATCGGCTTCAACTGTTGATTCTCATGGGAATTTTGTAAACAATGAACGTCTTGAATTTCTGGGAGATGCAATTCTAAGTGCTGTTATTGCCGATTTTTTATACAATCGGTTCCCTAAAGAAGACGAAGGATTTTTAACAAAAACAAGATCAAAGCTTGTTAACCGAGCATTTCTCACAAAACTGACCAACGACATGGGGCTTGGCGTTTTTATCGATTCAAATACAACAAAAAACATTGATAGCAGCCACATTTATGGTGATGCACTGGAAGCTTTAATTGGCGCAATTTATCTTGACAAAGGCTACCATGCGGCAAAGTATTTTATCACAAAAAAAATATTGTCAAATTTTGTTAATCTTACTGAAATAGAACAAAACGATTTGAACTTTAAAAGCCAGTTAATTGAGTGGAGTCAAAAAAACAAAAAAGAACTTGAATTTGATACAAGCGAAGAGTTTAACGAGAAATCAAAACAGCCCAAATTCACTACTGTTGTTATAATTGATAATAAAAAAATAGGATTCGGCACAGGCACTTCCAAAAAAGAAGCCCATCAGAATGCCGCCCGCATTGCGATTAACAAACTTGAAGACTTGTAAATCTCACTGGCAAAAATCATTTTAGTTATTTGAGATTTCTATTTTTATCCATATTTTAAATAATAAATGAACAATTACCTCATTATCGGGTTCGGATTTTTTGCCCAATTCTTGTTTTTTGCAAGAACAATTGTGCAATGGTTCAAATCAGAACATGAGGGCGAAATAATCTCTCCTGTTATTTATTGGCAAATCAGCCTGCTGGCTTCCATGCTGATGTTAACTTATGGCATTCTCAGAAACGATTTTTCGATAGTACTTGGCCAGATTTTGGTTTACAGTGTTTATATCCGGAACCTTCAGTTAAAAAATGCATGGAAAAAAATGCACTGGATTACAAGGATGCTAGCTATTGTTATTCCTGTAATTTATTTGATCTGGCTCATTTTTGGAGAAACCTATAATTTCAAGTCAATTTTAAAAAACGACAATGTTTCGCTTTTCCTGTTGATTTGGGGATCAGCGGGGCAAGTTATTTTTAACTCCCGTTTTTTTTACCAATGGATATATTCAGAATACCACAAAGATTCGGTTTTACCTTTAGGATTTTGGATTATCAGCACAATTGGTTCGTTAATGATTTTTGTGTATTCCATACCTCGATTAGATCCGGTTTTGTTTACTGCCCACAGCCTGGGACTCTTAATGTACACAAGGAACATTCTGTTGCATTACGGCAAAAAAGGGATATTTTCGAAACTCTACAAAAAGCCATCAATCAA
Source organism: Draconibacterium sp. (assembly GCA_041596165.1). Classification (GTDB taxonomy): domain Bacteria; phylum Bacteroidota; class Bacteroidia; order Bacteroidales; family Prolixibacteraceae; genus Draconibacterium. The sequence continues at coordinate 3,052 of JBFHJA010000379.1, forward strand.
AAATATATTTACAAAAGTTTCGGATAAAATTAAATAGGCGGGGTTATTGGGTTAAGTTTTCTATATCAAGAAATTAATTTGCTTTTACTATTTTTGATTTCATGCAAAGCAGGAATAAATATATTGTGCAGGAAGGCTGGATTTCGATTATCGGAAACACAGTTTTATTTGGGGTAAAATACTGGGCCGGGATTGTTACCGGTTCGCTGGCATTGATTGCCGATGCCTGGCATACTTTAAGCGATACAGTATCATCCGTAATTGTATTAATTGCAGGCAAAGTATCACGAAAACCTGCTGATGATGACCACCCTTTCGGACATGGACGTGCAGAACACATTGCTGCCATTATTATTGGCGTTTTGCTGGCTATTGTAGCATTTGATTTTATTGTTGGAGCTATAGAAAAATTCAGCACAAAAGAAAAAACTGTTTTCGGAACGATTGCCTGGGTTGTTACTATTGTTTCGATATTGGCAAAAGAAGCAATGGCACAATATGCGTTTTGGGCTGCAAAAAAAACAAACTCTTCTATTTTAAAAGCCGATGCCTGGCACCATCGCTCCGATGCCCTCTCGTCGATTGTAATTTTAATTGGATTAACTGTTGGAAATTATTTTTGGTGGACCGATGCAGTTTTGAGTTTTATTGTTGCTTTAATGATTGGATATACAAGCTACGAAATCCTATCAAAAGAAATTACGTCGTTACTGGGTGAAAGTCCCGATGAAGAATTGCTCCTATCGATACGCGAAACTGCGCAAAAAGCTTGCGATCAACCTATTCATTTACATCACATACACATTCATAATTACGGTCAGCACTCCGAAATGAGCTGTCATATTAAACTGCCACCTAAAATGCAGTTGGAAGATGCACATGATATATGCACAAAAATTGAAACTGCAATCGAAGAAAAATATGGGTATATCTCAACTATCCACCCCGAACCAATCACCTGGGAAATCAACTAAAATCACAAATTATAACAAAAACAGGTTTGGAATATTTATATCCAGAAGGATTGATTCTTTGATATTTTGTTAAATTTGGTCTTTGCTGATCAACCAAAACCTAATGAGACTAAAAGTCGACATACTTGCTGATTTAAAAAAAGGTGAAAAGAAAGCACTTAAACAGGTTTTCACGACACACTTTCCCCGCCTGATAAAATATGCAGGATATTTTATAGCCGACCATCAGGAAGCGGAAGACATTGTACAGGACGTTTTTGTGCAGGTTTGGGAAACCCGAAAGTCCATAAAAATCGATTCAAATTTTGATTCTTATATTTTCACTTTGGTGCGAAACCGCTGTTTAAATGCATTAAAAAAGCAATTGGTTGAAAAAAAATATATCGACAAAATGCAGGTAAATTCTGAAGAATTATACAACATCAGTTTTGAGATGGATGATTTTTTACCGATGGAAAAGTTGCTTTTTCAGGAACTTGAGAAAATAATCGAAGAAATGCCCGAACGTTGTCAAGCTGCCTTTTGTTTGAAATGGAAAGAAGGAAAAAAAATCCGTGAAATTGCCGAAATCATGGAAATATCCACTACCATGGTTGATAAACACCTTGCCAAAGGGATGGAAATTATACGGCAAAAAATGACACCTGAAATGTTTTTATTTTTCTATTTAATTATGCTGAGTTCTTCCTTGTAAACTATCAATCAAGTCCCAGGAATCAGGCACTAAATCCACTCTGGTTTTCAAAACGAAAAACCTGATTTAGTAATATGGTAGTTTGTGTTGTAATTCTGATCCTGTG
>JBFHJA010000380.1:0-4817 GCA_041596165.1 Draconibacterium sp.
ACTGTATCCATTGCTGCACTCACTATGGGCATGTTGATTGTTATCGTGCGGGAGAATTTTGAGCTTAAATCAACTTCGCGAGGTAAAACTTCTGAATATGAAGGAATTAATAGTACGTCATCGTAAGTTAAACCTTCAAATTCTACTTTGTCAATCAAAAACGACATGTTTATCTGTTTTAAGTTTTAAAAATAATGCGCAAAACTACAAATTTTAGTGGATTATAACCCAATATTTTTAAGCGTGTCAACGATTTGAGCCATAAAAATTGTTAAACCCTAAAATGATTTCTTAATTTGTAATCATGGAAAATTACAGGCAGATATTGACCCGATATTGGGGCTACTCCGATTTTCGACCGATGCAACTGGAGATTATTGAATCGGTTGCGAGCGGAAAAGATACGCTTGGATTGATGCCAACCGGTGGAGGGAAATCGATTATTTTTCAGGTTTTTTCGCTTTCGCAAAAAGGTATTTGTATTGTAATTACACCACTCATAGCACTTATGAAAGATCAGGTGGAAAACCTGAATAAACGTGGGATTAAAGCGCTTGCAATCCACAGTGGGATGTCGCCCATGGAGATAAAAATAACGCTTGATAATGCCGTTTGGGGCGAATACAAATTTCTATATGTTTCACCGGAAAGGTTGAATTCTGAACATTTTAAGGAACGGTTGGCAACGATGGATGTAAATCTGATAACGGTTGACGAAGCTCATTGTATTTCGCAGTGGGGTTACGATTTCAGGCCCAGTTATTTGAATATTATTCAGATCAGGAAAATTCTGCCAAACATTAAATTTCTTGCTTTAACAGCAACGGCAACAACTAAAGTTGCCGATGATATTCAGGAAAAACTTGAGTTTAGGAAAAAAAATGTGTTGCAGGTTTCATTTCAGCGTGAAAACCTGAATTATTTGGTTCGAACAAAGGAAAACAAAATGGGTTACTTGCTCGAAACACTTCAAAAAGTGAAGGGTTCGGGAATTGTGTATGTCCGTAGCCGTCGTGCTACCCGCGAGATTGCTGATGAACTGAGAAAAAACAACGTGAGCGCCGATTTTTATAATGCCGGATTGAGCAACTTTGTGCGTAGCTCAAAACAGGATTCGTGGATCAGCGGTAAAACCCGTGTTATTGTTGCTACAAATGCTTTTGGAATGGGGATTGACAAATCAGATGTGCGGTTTGTTATCCATTTTACACCGCCCGATTCGTTGGAAGCGTATTATCAGGAAGCTGGCCGGGCTGGTCGTGACGGGAAAAAATCGGCTGCAGTTTTGCTTTTCAACAATACAGAAAAAACAAAACTTAAAAAACATATCGCTGTTGCTTTTCCTGAAATTGCATCTATAAAACGCATTTACCAGGCACTTTGTAATTATCTGCAAATTGCCGAAGGTTTTGGGAAAGATCAGATTTTTGAATTTAGCCTTCAAAATTTTGCGCAGGCTTTCAAATTTCAGCAGGCCATGGTTTTTAACAGCTTGAAAATATTGCAACGCGAACAATATCTTGAATTTACAGAAGAAGTAGATAGTGCGTCGCGTGTTTATTTTACTGTGTCGCGTGATGATTTGTACAAATTCCAGGTTTCAAATGCCGAAATGGATGGTTTTATAAAATTGCTGCTCCGCTCATATACAGGACTTTTTACAGGATTTGTGGTTATCGATGAAGAAATGCTTGCAAAACGTTCGGGCGCTTCATCAGAACAGGTTTATGAATATTTAAAGCATTTGCGTAAATCAAAAATTATTGATTATGTTCCCAAAAACCGGACTCCTTATATTTACTTTACCAGGGAACGGCTGAATATTGAAAGACTGAAAATATCGAAAGAGAGTTACGACCTGCGTAAAAAAGAGTTAAATAACCGCATTGAAGCCGTTATAAATTACGCAACAAGCACAACAAAATGCCGAAGCCAAATACTTCTGGAATATTTTGGCGAAATGGATTCTGCACCGTGCGGAAACTGCGATGTTTGCAAATCGTTGGAAACGTTGGGATTGACAACTTTTGAATTTGGCAAAATTGCCGATCGTGTAAAAAAAATCATAGAAACGCCATGCACCTATGAAAAACTATTGTTAAATCTAGAAGGCGACCAACAGAAATTACGATATGTAATAAAATGGCTGCTCGACAACGAAAAGATTATCTACCGGGTTGATAACATGTTGGAGTGGGGAGGGAAGTAGAAAAGTTTCAGGTTTGTACTCAACCCGAAACCCTGAACTTGTATCTCTAATTCCCTGCAAGTATCTGCCTTTTGTTATTCCGGTGAAATTCATGTGTTGTGCGTGTATGAAAATAGGGATATAAAAGATAGTTTCTTAGAGCATTATTGTTCATGTAGTAGCTCGTATGCAGTATTTGGGTGTACCCTTTCGGGGTTTCGTAAAACTGAATCCGCTGTTTACCCACCGATACATTTCCTTTCACATAGCTTAATTCTATGATTTTGTTTTCCTCGTCAATTGCAGTTAATTCAAAAGCGGTAGCAATGTTTTTTAACCCACTCATCAATCTGAGATTAATGTATACGATAACTCCGGTATCAATTTTAGAGAAACTTTCGTTGCAATAATAAATTTTTTCATCTTTTTTTGAAAACAGAAAACCAAAAGAAACCTTTTTCCCACTCCAAAGCTTTTCAGGTTTTGTGGTTAGATAATGGTGCCAAACTTCTTTAAGGCTTTTTTTTACCTGATATACGTTTTCGCGGATAAAATAACCTTTCAAATTGGCATCGGGGTGCAATGATGGTTTGATCTCATTAAAAGTTTCAATGCCATGTTCCTGCTGGTAAACAACAAATTCCTGTACTTTTTCCTGCTCAATCCGATTAAAATCTACATCAATAAGGAAATTCTGAGCATCAACATGACGCGCAAAAAAAAGGAGTAGAAGAAAAAGAATTGTAACCCGTGGAATTTGCATTTTGAATTATAGGTATTGTAATTGACAAATAAAATCAAAATGCGATAAAATATATTATTGTAACAGTAATATTTTATTTTTATGCATTAACATTTGATATTCGTGTTTTTTAGTAGTTAATTTTTATGCAATTGAGATGAAAAATATAGTTGTTTGATGTTCACAAATGTCATAAATTTACAGATAAACGAATATTAAATTACTTATTTAAAAAATTATGTACCATGAAAAAATTTACTTTCCTCCTTGCGTTTTGTGTGATTTCCTTAATGGCAAATGCACAAATCAGTAAAAATCTTCAAAACAAAATTGAAAAAGCGCATGAAAAATACCTGAAATTTTCTGAGATGGTTAAATATGCTGAAAAACAAACATCAGGCAAAACTGCACTTTTAAAAAGTACTGCTGCTACTCAAAAACTCGACAGTATTGTTTATCTGAGTTTGAATGAAGAATCCTTTGATTGGTTCAATGAATCAAAAGATGAATACTATTATGATTCGGAAATGAAAAGCACGATGTGGAAAAACAGTGAATGGAGTTTTGAGTCAAATTCATGGTTTATTTGGAGCCAAACGGATATCGGATATGATAACAATGACATGGTTAATTCCATTATTTTTTATAACAGGGATGTGGAAACCGATCCGCTTATTCAGTTTAGTAAAATGATTATTTATAATGGCTCTACTGGATTGCAGGATTCTATATTAATGTATTCAAAAACTGAACTTGACACATGGGTTTTGGAAACAAAACAAATACACCATTACAACGCATCGAAACAATTGATAAAAACAGATTTGTGGGCTTTCGATGAAGATGCGGAGGGATTAATTATGGCACAGAGTCATATATATGCCTACACTGAATCAGGGAAAATAAAAACTATATCAACGATGTTTAATTTTGGAGATGAGCAGATTCCTTTCTCAAAAACCGAATACAGCTACGATGGTTCTGATAATTTGATTTCAGAGGTAATTTCAACGCTTGACTTCGAAACGCTCCAGTTGAAAAATTCTTCACGAAATACCTATAAGCACATAGCCTCCGGAAAAGTGTCTGAATCTGTTTACGAAAGTTGGGAAGGTGGAGTCTGGGTTAAAGTGGACAAAACCGAATCTCAATTTAATTCAGCAGGCGATGTTACTTTTGAAATTTATTCTGTCTGGAATGGTACTGCATGGATAGAAAATGAAAAAGATGAATATTTGTATGGTGCAACTAATTTTTCAGATGTTGTATTCCCTAATTTTTATATTTTATTTGGAATGGAAGAAGGTATGGAATACGATGTTTCGTTAATGTTTAATAAAATAATAACAGGGATGAAATATTATGAGTTGATTGATGGAAGTTGGATTCACAAAGGAAGTTCAACTTTTTATTATTCATCTGGAACTCCAACGAAAATTAACGAAACTATTACTTCTCATTTTTCTGTTTATCCTAATCCTGCTGCCGAATCAGTAAGTTTTAAATGGAACGGAAATTCTGAGGAACTGACCCTGGAGATGTACCAGATTACCGGTGCAAAGGTGATGGAAAAAAAGACACTATCGGGCAAATCGGTATCTTTATCAAATTTGGAAGATGGAGTTTATTTTTACAAACTTATGGATGGCAAAGAAACAGTACATTCAGGCAAATTGATAAAAAAATGAGTTGCTACTTACAAATAATTTAAAAAAATGATTTCGATGTGAGTTGATTAAAACATAACGAAATCATAGGTTTTTACATAAAAGCAAAAAATGGGCTGAAATTTTTTCAGCCTATTTTTTTAACATGAATTTCATTTTATCTTCAAAAATCATTTTTACTGTGTTTATTTCTATTTCTTTTGAACTTTTAAATTGAAAA
>JBFHJA010000381.1:0-4810 GCA_041596165.1 Draconibacterium sp.
CCAAAATCCTTTTTTAATGCTTCAACATCTGCAAAAGTTTTCAAAACATCACCAGGCTGCATAGGCAAAAATTCTTTTTTAGCTTTTTTGTTAAGTGCTGTTTCTAAGGTCTCAATAAAATCCATCAATTTTACAGGATTTCCATTGCCAATGTTATAAATGTGATAGTTGGAGGTATGTTGCTGATTTGAATCTTCCGGTATTTTATTCCTGCTGCCTGGTGAATTCATTACCCGTGTTATTCCTTCTACGATATCATCAATGTAAGTGAAATCACGTTCAAGATTACCATTGTTAAATACCTTAATTGATTTATTGTTTGTGATTGCATTGGAAAAAAGTATTGGAGCCATATCGGGTCTTCCCCACGGCCCATAAACCGTAAAAAAACGCAATCCTGTTGTCCTGAAATTAAATAAGTGACTATAAGTATGCGCCATAAGTTCGTTGCTTTTTTTCGTAGCCGCATACAAACTTATGGGATTATCTACATTGTCGCTTATCGAAAGTGGCATTTTATTACTATTGCCATACACACTGGACGAACTTGCATAAACCAAATGCTTTATGTGATGATGCCTGCATGCTTCAAGTATGTTTGCAAATCCAACAATATTACTGCTAATATAAGCCTGTGGATTTTCTATGCTGTACCTCACTCCGGCCTGAGCTGCAAGATTGCAAACCAAATCGAATTTTTCATCTGCAAAAATCTTGTTCAACTCTTCCTTGTCTTCGAGATTCATTCTTATGAATGAGTAATTTGGGTAAATTGAGCTCTGCACAGGAGTGTGCCATGTTTCGGCCTTTTGGGAGATTCCGCTATTGTTTAACCGGTCATATTTTAGGTTAACATCATAGTAGTTATTGATATTATCGATTCCAATAACTGTATTACCTCTTTTTAACTGGTTTTTTGTTAGATGATAACCAATAAATCCGGCAGCACCTGTTATTAGAATTTTCATAGCTGTTATGATTAATTTGATTTATCCTTTTTCCAGATGAGTAGAACAGGTTTATTGATAAAATAATCGGTCATTTGGCTCTCGGTAAGAATCAGACTTCTAATTTTTCTGTCTATTAGAACTTCAGTTTTGGCGATTAGTTTTTCAATATAATTAGTGTCGAGTTCGTTTCCAATCAGCACCAAATCAATGATTTGGGAGTCAATGCCCATTGCCAGATCACCCGTAATGTAGGCGTTTTCAAGATTTCCAATTTGATTGGTGACTTTTTCTATTACCTTATCAATTCCAACAAAATTTTTAACAATATTATTAATATCCTTGAAAAGAGGATGATTTGTATTGGCACTAAAATATTTTTTATTTCCCGAAACTTCTGAACACAATAAATTGGCATTTTCCAGCCGATTTAGCTCAATTCGGATGGCATTTGTAGATTCCCCAAATTCCTGTTCAAGATTCCGTAAATAGCTTTTTGTATTACTATTTAGAAAAAATTTGAGTAACAGTTTTACCCTTGTTTTTGACGTAATTATTGAATTGAGCATAAAGCTAAAGCTTTTTTAATACATAAAATGTGATAAAATATAGTAGAAATTCAAAGGGTTGTACATGGTTATTTGCAGTTGGGTGTCTACAGCTTCGCCTCCTCGGTTACATTGAATTAATGCATGAGTATTGTGTAGTTTTGAATTATTTTTGAGTAACAAATGTACTCAATTAATGTTTTGATTATGGATTTTAAGTCTGATTTTTAAGCTGTTTAAACAGTAATTTTACTTTATGTCAGGCAGAATTAGTTGGTTTATATCAATGTTTACAGGTTATTTGATATTGAGTTAATCAATGTTAATAAATTGTTTAGAATATTCTGGAAACCCAACAGATTGATATGTAATATTTTGGAGTGCCTACCAAAATGAAGATTGCTATTTGGATTTGTTTATTGGTGAAAATGGCAAATAGCTGCTTTTTGATGAGCTGCCCTTATGGTTTTTGTCATTATTTTTCTTGTTTTTCTTCTGTTTTGCGCCTGGGTTATTGATCGTATAAAAAATGCCTATTTTAAACTCAGTATAAACTCCAGTTATTTGCTGACGGATTTTATCTGCACTATAATTATGTACCACATCCAAAAAATCATAAACTACCATGTTAATATCGAAGGATGTTAAAAGGTAAAAATTGGGCGAAATGGTTGTTTTAATTCCCGTTCCAACAGTAAACTTAGGTGTTGCTAAATCTGTGTATCCTTCTTTTCCCTTTCCAAAAAGTAAATCATCCTCCGGCGCATCTATATATTTAAATTTAGATGTATAATTTAAATAGCCGCCACCTGCTTTGACAAATGGAATGAAATAACTTTCAGTAAAATAGGGTTTGAAAAAATACCGAAAATATATATCCAGACTAACTAATTTGTTCTCATATTCCGCAGGATCGCTTATCTCACTTGGGATTCCAGCCTGTAAACCTTCTGCGGAGAATTCGGGATTATATGTACTGCCTGTTAAATTCGAAGTTGCAAAATCAACTCCAATCTCCCCTTTTGGTGAAATGTATTTCGATATTTCGAAGGCAAAAGCAAGTCCGGTTTTGTTGTCAAATTCATTAATAATTCCTGCAGAGCCTTTTGGAATTTCGCCCATTAGTTTTGATCCACCCAGATTGGCGCCAACATTTATTAAACTTTGCCCAAATAGTACAGTTGAAACACTGGTTAAAATAAAAACTACAATTATATATTTTGATAAGGTCGGTTTCAATGTTTTAAACTTAATTTTTTAGTTTGTCAAAAGAAGTAATATTAAACTGTTTGAGTAACCCTCATCATTAATTTTTATTGTGAACTTTAAACAAAACTTTGTGAATAAGTGTAGCAGTTGCAAGTAATTATAGCAATAATCAGTTCATACTCTTTTATGTAATTTTTATCTGATCGAACCTTTTGATGCTGATCATATCTTGTTAGACAAGCAAGCTAAAATCAGTGCAAATTTCCAGTGCCAAGTTTTTCAGTAAAATATCGGGTTATTAATTCTGGTGAATTGACAAAAAGATTAGTTCCATATTTATTGAAATAACTTGTGTGATTTTCGTTATCCTTTACATTCTCGATAATTAATACCGGACAACTCTGGTTTTCTTCACCAATTAATTCAACAATGGCTTGTCTTGGTTTTTCAAAATCAACATAGTGGATTTCAATCATTTTCGTTATGCGAGGATAGTATTTAATAACTCCTTCAATCATTGCGCATTGTGGACAGTAATATACTTTCCCTTCATTATCTGATTTGCTATCTGTGAAATCTGGCTTTAACAGGAATAATTTTGTCTTCATCATTAATTTTTTGAGTTCGATAAGTTAACAACTTCTTTTGATTTCTCAGATATCAAGTTTCCCAATGATTTATGCGAAAAAGGGCTGACTGTTTCAAACCCGGAAGGTTGATGTTATTGTAGAATTTTGGTGGTTAAATTGCACCTAAAATATATTTAATATGAAATAATGTTCATTTAATGTTGTATGTCATATTTTCAATATCGCATTTTTAATAACTTTGTGGTTATTGTTTAATATTTAAAAAGTAGAAATATGCCAATCTCAAAAATGAAAGTAAGTGCAAAAATGAGTGCAGGTTTCAGTACCCAAATCAACTGTTCGCATCCCTTTATAATTGATCAGCCTAAAATGGCAGGTGGAAACGATGAAGGACCAAATCCTTTGGAAATATTCCTTTCAAGTTTACCTGCATGTATTTGTGCAATTGGTAGAATTATTGCCAATCAGCGTCGTATTAAATTGCGCGGTATTGAGGTAGAAGTGGAAGGCGATATCGACAAGGATTTTTTAATGGGCAAAACCACTGAAGGAAGGGCAGGTTTCACCGAAATCCGCAGTTTTGTTGATATTGACGCAGATATGACGAAAGCTGAAAAAGATGCTTTTCTGAAGGATATAGCTTTGCGTTGCCCAATAGCTGACAATATAATTTTTAAGTCGGTTGTGATACCCACCGTGGTGGAAAAACAGGCAGTTTGATTGTTAATTAGTATTGTTAAATGCTGCTCTCTGCAACAGGGAGCAGCATTTGGTTTAATTCAACTTTTCCCGCAATGCTCTGCCGGTGTATGAATTATCAACAGTAATCAAATCTTCCGGGATACCTTCAAAAATAAGTTCACCACCTTTGTCGCCACCTTCCGGGCCAAGATCGATAATCCAATCCGCGGATTTAATTATTTCCATATTGTGTTCGATAATAATAATCGAGTGTCCCCTTGAAATAAGTGCATTGAAAGAGTCGAGTAATTTTTTTATGTCATGGAAATGGAGTCCTGTAGTTGGTTCGTCAAAAACAAAGAGGGTAGGGGAATCTTTTTCAAGAGCAAGAAACGATGCAAGTTTTACGCGTTGACTTTCACCCCCTGAAAGAGTACTTGACGATTGGCCTAATTTTATATATCCCAAACCTACGTCTTGCAACGGTTTAAGTCGTTTGGTGATTTTCTTCTCTGTGGAACTTTTACCTTGCGAAAATAATTCAATTGCCTGATTTACTGTTAAGTTCAGGATATCATCAATGCTTTTTTCCTTGTATCGAACATCAAGGATATCTTCCTTAAAACGTTTTCCGTTACAACTTTCACAAAGCAAAAATACATCAGCCAAAAACTGCATTTCAACCTTAATTGTTCCTTCTCCCTGACATTCATCACATCGTCCGCCATCAACGTTAAACGAAAAATGGGAAGGTTTTAAACCCTGCATTTTTGCTGATTGCTGTTCAGAATACAACTTTCGAATCTCATCGTAAGCTTTTAAATAAGTAACAGGA
>JBFHJA010000382.1:0-4809 GCA_041596165.1 Draconibacterium sp.
AAGACAGTTTGAAACTTTCGGTTGCAATGATCATGGGAAAATTTGCCGGAAAGATAACTTCTGACTCAATTATTGAAGGCACGTGGAAGCAAAGTGGGGCAACCTTCCCGCTGATTCTGAAAAGAACGGAAGTTGTTGCAGAAATGAAAAGACCGCAAACACCCAAAGCTCCGTTTCCTTATTTGTCGGAAGAAGTAGAATATATCAACCCACAATCAGGTTTAAAACTGGCCGGAACTTTAACCCTGCCTGAAAATTCTGAAAATTGCACTGCAGTGGTTTTGATTTCCGGTTCAGGTGCACAAGACAGAGATGAAACAATTTTTGGCCACAAACCTTTTTTTTGTGATCGCTGATTATTTAACAAGGAATGGAATTGCAGTTTTGCGGGTTGATGATCGTGGTGTTGGCGGTTCAGAAGGAAATGTACAGAATGCGACAAGCAAAGATTTTGCAGGAGATGTGCATGCCGGAGTTGAGTTTCTGAAAACTAAAACAGAAATAAATCAAAATAAAATAGGTTTGATTGGCCACAGCGAAGGTGGATTGATTGCGCCGATGGTTGCCAACAAATCTGACGACGTTGCTTTTGTAGTTTTACTTGCCGGTCAGGGATTAAACGGGGAGCAAATAATTTACAAACAAGTGGAGTTGCTCAACCGGGCAGCTGGATTGTCAGAGGAACAGGTAACACAAAAAGTCAATCTTCAAAAGGCAATTTTTAATATTCTATTAAACGAAAAAGATACTGTAAATCAAATGGAACGAATGCAACAGGTTTTTTCAAACGGGACTTACGAAACAATGAGTGTTGATCAGCAAAAAATAATCAATGCCAACCTAAGTGTATTAAAAACCCAGTGGTTCCAATTCTTTCTTACTTACGATCCGTATCCGGCACTAGTTAAAATAAAATGTCCGGTACTGGCGTTAAACGGAAGTAAAGATTTACAGGTACCGCCAAAGGAAAATCTTGCCGCAATCGAAATGGCTTTAAAAGAGGGAGGAAACCAAAACTTCAAAATTATGGAACTGGAAGACCTAAACCATCTTTTTCAAACCTGCGGAACGGGCGCAGTTGCTGAATATGCTCAAATTGAAGAAACTATCTCTCCTGTAGTTTTGGAAATTTTAAGGGATTGGATTAAAAACTTCGAAATAAAAAACTAATTTTAGCTGCTTACAAACCTTTACCTCTTTGAATATGAAATCTTTAATTGTCATTGTTTTTCTTTTGACCTTTGCTTTTTCTGGTTTCGGACAAATCAGCCCTGCAATAAAAGCAGGAGTAGGATACATGTATGTTTTTGATGAAGATCAGAGTAAAAGTCCGGATTACCATTCCATAATCGGTTACCCAACTTTTTCAATTGAAAAACCATTTCCTGTTGAAATCATGTTAAAAAAAAGAATGAGTATCAACCCTGGTTTGGCCTACTATTATTTTAAGGAGGACAAACTAAAGCATAATGAAGATCTTACGGAAGTTGTCAAAGATTTCAATTTGAATCACCAGTCGGTAAATGGTTATGTTAAAGTGCTTTACCAGGCAAAATTACCAGGAAAAACCGAAGCATTTGTTTATGGTGGAGGAGTCGGTGGTATAAACTATTATACAAAAACAAAAGGCACTAAAACTATTTACGGTTTAAATGATGAAATACCCGAGTATGATAACCACGTAAACGAAAAAGGGAGCGATTTTTTAGGGTTATTTTACTATGGAGTTTTAGCCGGATTTCAACCAAATGCACGAAAATATAACTTTATAAAACCTTCTTTTGAAATTGCGTTTTATCCAGGTTTTATATCGAAATCCACAGAAGTATTCCCTGATGATTATGATGGAATACCAATTGCGTACAATGGTATAAATACGGTTCAGGTTTCAATTTTTCTGGGATTTCGGATTAAATAATTCACGTTAAAATTATTTGGTTTGCAGAAGAATCCCAAAATCTTCTTGAATTTTCAGGTGGTAAGTGCAGTCTTCATTGAGAAATCAATTTTTACAAAAGGTCGAAAAAATAAGGTTGTTTGAATTTCCATAATATAATACAAATAACTCTTTTATGGGGATTTGTGTTTCGAACAGATATGTAACATAGTGATTAATTAAATCGCAAATAATTGTTAATGAACTAATTAAGGCGCATTAGATTTTCGAATATAATTTATTTTCCGTAACTTGATTTGCAGTTATCACTATAAAATCATTAGTTATGGAGAATTTTTTACATAGAATTTCATTTACCCTCAAAAAGATTGGACTCATTATTTTTGTCGTTCTCTTTTCTATTTCTGATTTATTTGCAGGCGATATTACCGTTTCACTTAAATTCAGAATTGAAACTGCTGTGGAAGATTGGGAGCAACCTGTTGTTGCAGAAATTACCAATCTTGAAAATTTTCGAGTGGAGGGTGCAAGTCTGGATTTTACAGTAACAAATAAATTGTCGCTTGATATCGCATATCAATGGACAACGGAATTTGGTACGGTTTTGCCCCAAAGTTCAGTTACGTTAAAAGCTCCTGTTTCATGGATTCCGGAAGTTGGTTTGTATCAACTTAAATATGAACTAAGTTCTTTAAATGATATTAACCATTTGAATGACACAATGGTTTATGATGTTGAAGTTTTACCCCGTCCCAATTTAATGTTCAGCTTTAATCAGCTCAGTTTTGTAAATCCGTATCAACAGGAAAATTCAACAAAGGGAAGAGTTGACTTTACGATTCCTCCGGCAGACACTGTTCAATATTTTAATTTAATGGGAGCGCTTCCTGGCTCTGTTGAAGCCCCGGAATGGATAATTCAAAATTTCCCGGTTCCAGTATTTCCTGATACCCAGGAGATATCGTATTGGATTGATTTGAAGAAACTAAGTGTGGAGGATGGGATGGAAGTGTCCTTTTTAAAATTTGACTATAAACTAAGTACTTCACCTGTTTTTGAACCCTTTTTATCTTCTAAAATGTTTCTTTCCGAAGTTGGTAAAGATTATTATGATGTTGACGGAAACAACCCTGTTGAATTTAAATTTGATTTCACTCCCGACTTTCCTGATATTTTCTGGGGCGGGGAGTTTAATTTGAAAACATTGAATTACAGAGGTTGTAAAGTTCCTAATATCGATCTTGATTCATCTGTTTATAACCCAAGAGAAATGGCTGGTGAAGTGGGCGACTGGAACAGTTGTGGTCCGGCAAGTGCTGTAAATAGTTTGCAGTGGCTCGAGGATACAAACGATAAAATTCCTGACACCGGCACTTCTTTGCGTGATAAAATGAAAATTTTCAATAAAGTTTCAGAACGTGAAAATGAAGGTGGATTAAATACAGCTGGCATTATTAAAGGGAAACTGGCATTTATCGATTCGCTAAAATTACCAATTCATGTTAAATGGCAGGGAATCCCCTCAAACATTGATTCAATAAAATCAACGAACGAGAGATTCAAACATATCGCAAAAAGTAAAAATGATTCGGTTGGTGCCTACGCCACTTTCGATTGGCTGGCTTCGGAAATTGAAAAAGGGGAAGATGTTGAAATTAAATTTGGATGGTATGATACTTTGGATGTCAGGCATGGTGGGCACTGGGTTGTTGTGTCGGGTGTAATAGATCTAACTACCGCGCGTGGAATTTATGTTAAAGATGACCAGAACCAGGGAAAAGCCGGTGGAATGCGGCAGACTTACTTGAACTGGGTAACGAATGATGCTGGCAGGGCCCGCCTTGCTGGATTTGAAGTTATAAATAATCGTTGCTGGGTTGAAAGTGTAGTGTCAGAAAGTTACGATTCAACCATTACTTTTACAACAACCAATACAAGTCTATTAAAAAATTCCAACCAACTTAATCTTGTGGTTTATGAAAACCCAAGTTCAAAATCCAGTCCTGTCACAATAAGTTTCGATGTTTTTGAACCTGGAGAAATAAAAATATTTATTTATGAAATTACCGGGAGATTGTTATTTTCAGAAGAGATAGATTATCAGGGTTCAGGAAATAAAAAAGTAGAATGGAATGGTATTGGCAACAATGGTATTTTAGCAGGAAATGGAATTTATCTGGTCAAGGTTGTATCGAATAATATGCATTCGACAAGTAAAATAGTTCGACAAGATTAAATTTGACAGATAAAAAAGCCCGGAGAATTTCTCCAGGCTTTACAAATATTTTGAAATAATCAATTACAATTCTCTTATCCAGATATTTCGGAAACTTACCGGATTGCCATGATCCTGTAAAACGATGCTTCCGGGGCCATGTTTCTTTACAGTGTATTCCGGAACGCCAACATATTCGGTGGGGCCGCGCATTTTTACATTGTTTTGTACCAAAACTCCGTTATGCAAGACAGTAATAGTTGGAGGCGTAAAAAACGTAATTCCATCGTCATTAAAACGGGGAGCGGTATAAATAATATCGTAGGTTTGCCATACTCCTGGCGCTTTACAAGCATTTACCAAAGGTGGGTGTTGTTTGTAAATACTACCTGCTTGTCCGTTTCGGTAAGTGCGGTTGTTGTAATTGTCGAGCACCTGTACTTCGTAAATTCCCTGCATAAAAATGCCACTGTTACCGCGCCCCTGACTTTCGCCAACTACTTCCGCGGGAGAACGCCACTCGATGTGCAACTGGTAATCTTCGAAAACACGTTTTGTTTTAATGGTTCCGGTTCCTTTTTTCACAGTAACACAACCATCGGCAACAGTCCACTCCGGTTTTTCGCCTTTTTCATTTATCCATTCACTGGCAATATCCACACCATCGAACAAAATAATTGCATCCGACGGCGCATCT
>JBFHJA010000383.1:0-4795 GCA_041596165.1 Draconibacterium sp.
ACACAATGATTCCAACATTGATTAAAATATTACGAAAGCCGGGTATTTTTGCCATAATTGGTTTATTAAATTTTTCGTTTACAAAAATAGGTATTTAAAACACTTTTCAATTAATCGGTTTGTTGTGGTTGAATTTCCCTGAAACCACCATTTGCCAGACCAACACGAAGAAGAATTCCTGCTTCTTAAAGTTTACCAGTATTTTCATTTAACTTCCTTTGAGAAATATCAACAATTGAAGATAAATCAGAGCTTGTTACATATTTACTTTTCAAATTCTCCTCTAAAAAAGTCTTTTGGTTATGGGTGTATTTATTAATTTCAACCACAAAGTTTAATCCTAAAACAGGATTGCCAATAGATTCAGTAAAATATTGCCATGGCCTATTATCTTTGCCATAATTAAATGTTTTCTTTTGTTTTGAGAAAAACAAAAATAATTATTTGCGCTTTCTAAACAGGTTATAAATGGGAATAATAATAAAACAAAGCATTAAAGGTAGTATTTGGTCTTATTTAGGTGTTGTAGTTGGGTTCATCACAACTTCTTATCTTTTCCCAAATTTTCTTAAAACAGACACTGTTGGTTTGTTAGGTCTATTGATGGCCTGGTCGGTTTTGTTTGCTCAGTTTTCATCACTGGGTTTTCAGGGTGTTACTTCCAGAATGTTTCCCTATTTCCGAAACCGGGAGTCAAATCATAACGGATTTATTTTTATCGCATTCATGGTGATGGCTGCCGGGTTCGTACTTTTCTTAATTTCTTTCTGGTTTTTAAAATCATGGCTCATTGAAACCAATATTGAAAAGTCGAAATTATTTACGGTTTATGTTGATTTATTAGTCCCATTAACATTTTTTACACTCATTTTTATTCAACTCGATTTTTATAATAAACTTCTTTACGACACTGTTTTTGGAACTTTTTTACAGGAGTTCCTTCAACGGATTATGATTTTAATAATTACTCTTTTGTATGTATTTAAACTCATTACACTGCATCAGTTTGTCCTTCTTTATGCCGCGTCAGTTTGTGCCAAGGGAGTAATAATTTTTATTTTCCTAAAGTTTAAAGGCGAAATAAGTTTGGCTCCACATTTAAAATTTATAAGTCCAAAACTGAAAAGAGAAATGATTGACGTGTCACTTTTTAGTGTATTAACCGGATTAGGGGGAAGTATTATATTTACTGTCGATAAAATTATTGTTAACCAAATGCTCGGACTTTCCGCAACCGGGGTGTATACCATCGCCTTCTTTTTTGGAACATTAGTAGTAATCCCTTCCCGACCATTATTGAAGATTTCAGGAACACTCATTGCCGATGCTTTTAAACGAAAAGACCTGTCTTATATTTCTGACATCTATAGTAGAAGCTGTATCAACCAGTTTGTTATAGGAGCATTCCTTTTTGGAGGAATCTGGATTAACATTGACAATATCCTTATTATCCTAGGACCTGACTATAACAATGCAAAGTGGGTTATCTTTTTCATCGGTCTGGGTTATCTTATTGAAATGTTAACCGGTGCAAATGGACATATCATTGCTTATTCCGAAAATTACAGGGTAGCATTATACTTCCTGATTGTATTAATTTTTCTTGTTGTTGTTACCATGTATGTTTTTATCCCAGTATGGGG
This sequence comes from Draconibacterium sp., assembly GCA_041596165.1. Classification (GTDB taxonomy): domain Bacteria; phylum Bacteroidota; class Bacteroidia; order Bacteroidales; family Prolixibacteraceae; genus Draconibacterium. The sequence continues at coordinate 1,644 of JBFHJA010000383.1, forward strand.
TATTGCAGGCGCTGCTTTTGCCTCTGCGCTTTCATTGTCAGCCAACAATTTAATGCGATATATTTATTTGATAAAGAAATACGACATGCAACCATTCAATTTCAAATTTTTATTGGTTGTAATATCTTTTATCTCTGCTTACCTGGTAATTCAATTGTTACCTGTTTACGGATTACTTTTAGATATTTTTGTGAAAAGTACCGTTTTTACACTTATTTTTGGAGCTCAAATTTTGACATTCAAAATTTCTTCAGATATTAACTCATTGTTTTTAAAGATATTCGGCAAAAAATAACATATAATATGTCAGAAAAGGAAAACACAAAACACATAGAGGAATTTTATGATGAATTTTCGAAAAAACAGGTCAAAACAGGTGTTAATTTAAGGCACTACTACTTGTACCGAAAAATTGTAAATTCCGGATTAAAAAAAAATCATCATGTTTTAGAGATTGGATGCGGAATTGCTACACTTACCGGTCTGCTTTCCGAGTATCTTAAAAAAGGAACGTTAGTGGCAGCCGATATTAGTCCTGAGAATATTGAAGTGGCTAAAAGAAGATTACAAAATCGTCGAAATGTAAAATTTCTGGTTTCCGACATGAAAGATTTCGATTACCCAGGAAAATTTGATTATGTAATACTTGCCGACGTTTTAGAACATATTCCCATTGAATTGCATGAAAACTTATTTCAAGTAATTTCAAAACATATGCTTGACGATTCAGTTGTATTTATAAATATTCCTCATCCGAAAAACATAGAATTTACACGTGAAAAATATCCCGATAAATTACAGATTGTTGACCAGTCCTTATATGCTGAAACGCTAACAAATGCCGCATCTAAATCCGGTTTAATGCTTACTGCTTATCATTCATATTCATTATTTCATGTTCAGAATGACTACGTTATAATGATGTTCAAAAAAAACAAGGAAATTAGTTATACTCCTATATCTAAAATCGAAATTATTATCAAAAAATATATAAATAAGATTTACTACTGGTTTTCAAAATTCTAAAATGATATCCAAAAGAAGTAATTTTCTTTTTTCGTGATCGAAGTTCTTAATAATATGATTTGCAATTTTTTTGCGTTTTTGCGTGTCGTGATTTTTAATTATATAGTTTACCGCACCATTTGCATCCCAAAGGTCCATAACAAGGCCAGTATCACCTATAGCTTTTGAAATTCCACCAATATCCAATCCCAGTGGTATACAACCGCACAACATTGCTTCGCACAATGCATTTGGCAATCCTTCACTTCGCGAAAATTGCCCATAAAAAGAAGCTCTTAAATAGTAGGCAGTTAACTCATCCTGATTCAATGGAGGTAATAAAACAAGGTTCTTAGGTATAGGATCAAAAAGTGCTTTTGCGTCATTTTTAACACCTACCACACAAAAATTGAAATCGGGCAAGTTCTCGGCAAGTTCCCTAAATCTGTCAAGCCCTTTAATTAAAAACCGCTGTTTATTTTCGGTAATGCTTACCGTTAAAACCATTTTCTCCCTTTCTTTTCCCATTTCTATCGATTCATTCAAAATAAATCGATATCCGGTATAAATTGTTTTAGTTTTCGCTTTTGGTGCAATCTCCTTAACTTTTTTCTCCAGGTTTTCAACAACAGGAATACAAAGCGAAGCATTTTTAATTGAAAAAAGAGTGAGCTTTTTTCTTAACGGACTCGCAAGAGAACCATATTTTAATTCCGGCATATTTGCCACGTCATAACCGCCAATTACCACAAAGGATTTTTTGCCAGTTAATTTTGCAAAAAGAACTGGTAAAAACGAATGATAATCAGCAAACCATACAAAAACCGAATCATATTTCCATATATTAAAAAGCAGGAAGATTTTTTGCTTTAATAACTGAATTGCTGTTTTTACAAGACCACGAACAGGTTTAAACTGGCATTTGGTAATCTCGTGTTCCGATGCCAAAATATCAAAATCGGTTTTTACAAACGTTGAGTAATTGGTGTATATAAACAGTATCTTTTTCTTCATTTCGGTTTTTCACGTTCAAAAATAGTATTTTTGAAGCCGTGCTAATTTAATAAAATAAAATATGCCAAAAATCCTTACCATTGTTGGTGCCCGTCCTCAATTTGTTAAGGCAGCTGCGTTAAGCCGTGCATTAAAAAATATTGGTATTGAAGAAGTTCTTGTTCACACAGGGCAACATTTCGACGAAAACATGGCCGAGATTTTTTTCAGGCAAATGAACATACCGCAACCAAAATACAATTTGGGTATCAATTCACTTTCACATGGTGCTATGACGGGCAGAATGTTGGAAGAGATTGAAAAAGTGCTTATTACCGAGAAACCAACAGCAGTTGTGGTTTTTGGCGATACAAATTCAACACTGGCAGGTGCGCTGGCAGCGAGCAAATTACACATTCCGGTAGCTCATATCGAAGCTGGCTTGCGGAGTTTCAATATGAAAATGCCCGAGGAAATCAACCGCATTTTAACGGATCGCATTTCGAATTATTTGTTCTGCCCAACGGAAGTTGCAATAAAGAATTTAAAGGCTGAAGGGTTTGAAAATTTTGAAATCAATATTGTAAATTCAGGCGATGTGATGTACGATGTTGCACTCTATTACAGCCAGTTTTCAGGCGAACGGTCAACCATTATCAGTGATTTTGGATTGAATAAAAAACCATTTCTGCTAAGCACATTACACCGACAGGAAAATACAGATGATTTGGAGAGGCTGAATTCAATTATTTCAGCATTTAATTCTTTGTCAGAAGATTATCAGATTGTTTTGCCAATTCACCCACGCACCCGGAAAATCCTTCAAACCGAAAATATTAAATTGAATTTCGAACCGATAGACCCGGTGGGTTATTTCGATATGATTGAGCTTTTAAAACATTGCAAAATGGTAATTACCGACAGCGGAGGCGTTCAAAAAGAGGCATTCTTTTTTGGCAAACATTGCCTTGTTACCCGCGATGAAACCGAATGGACAGAATTGGTTGATTTAAATTACAATTTTATGGTTGGCGCAAATGCTGAAAAGATTGTAAATACTGTTTCAGAAGTTGCAAAAGCGACAATAAAATTCGATGTAAAACCTTACGGAGAAGGCAATGCCGCAGATAAAATCGCATTGGCTTTAAAAGATA
>JBFHJA010000384.1:0-4791 GCA_041596165.1 Draconibacterium sp.
ATGGAAATGCGCAAAGGACAGATTTTGGTTCCTGCGGATTTAAGAATTGCCTCAACACCTGTTTATCCAATTCGTGGCCATCAATTGGGTTATCGTCCTAAAACCAATTCTTATGATGCCTGGTCTCCCAAGCAATTTGACCAATATATTCGCGATCTGGCGATTTTTGGTGCCAACAGTATCGAGATTATGCCACCTCGCACCGATGATGATTTTACAAGTGTGCACATGAAACTTCCAGCCAAAGAAATGATGGTGGAACAATCAAAAATCTGCGATTCCTATGGAATGGACGTCTGGATGTGGTATCCCAATATGGGTTCTGATTATCATCACCCTGATTCGGTGAACTATGAACTGCATGAACGATATGAGATTTTTAAGGCCCTGCCGCGGCTGGATGCACTTTTTGTTCCGGGGGGCGATCCCGGAGAACTTGAACCCGACGAACTTTTTGCTTTCCTTGAAAAAGAGGCAAAAGTGCTGCACCAATTTCATCCAAAGGCAAAAATATGGGTTTCTCCACAGGTTTTCCGGCCAACACAAGAGTGGTTTGATAAGTTTTATACCCACGTAAACAACGAATATGAATGGTTTGGCGGTGTTGTTTTCGGTCCGTGGATAAAAACACCAATAGAGGAAATCAGGAAAATTGTGAACACAAATATCCCAATTCGCAGATATCCCGATATCACACACAGTTTGAGTAGTCAATATCCCATTCCCAATTGGGATTTGGCCTACGCAATTACTTTGGGGCGTGAGTGTATAAATCCGAGACCAGGCGACCAAAAAATGATTCACAATACTTTTGACCAGTTTGCGCAGGGAAGTATCAGTTATTCGGAGGGGACAAATGATGACCTGAATAAAATTGTTTGGAGCGATCAGGACTGGAATCCTGAAACACCCGTAATTGAAACTTTGCGTGAGTATGCCAGATATTTTATCAGCCCCGATTTTACCGATGAAGTTGCGCAGGGAATTATAGCTTTGGAAGAAAACATAACTGGTCCGCTGCTTATAAACGATGGAGTTATGCGAACACTTCAGCAATGGAAGGAAATGGAAAAAGCTGCACCAACAGAAGTTCTGCGCAATTTTCGATTTCAAATGGGGTTGATAAGGGCTTATTTTGATGCTTACGAATATCGACGCTTGGTTTATGAAACTGAACTTGAACAGGAAGCACGTGGTATTTTATTGTTGGCAAAAACCAAAGGTTCAGTTCAGGCATTGAAAGAGGCGGAGGAAACTTTGGCAAAAGCATGGAAATACCCGGTTTCACCTGATCTTAGGGAACGTTGTGTTGCTTTGGCCGATTCGCTTTTTAGCAGTGTTGGAGCTCAACTAACAGTTGAAAAACACAATGCAATGGATGGGCGCGGAAATTTTATCGATAACATTGACCTTCCGTTAAATGATGCTTTGTGGCTGCTCGACAAATTTTCAGCAATCGAAAAAATGCAAAATGAAACCAACCGTTTGGCTGAAATAGAAACTGTACTTCAACGAACAAATCCAGGTCCCGGAGGATTTTACGATAATTTTGGTTCGCCACGCAGTTGGACAAAAGTTATATCAAATAGATCACGGGAGGAAGACCCCGGCAATCTTTTATCACCTCGCGTTAGTTTTGGTATTGGATTAAAAGGTGAAGAATGGGTTCATCAGGTTACAGCCAAAGGTTTTGAAGGAAAATCATCGCCGATGGCATGGATGAACCAGGTTACAACACTTTATGACCAACCGCTGGAAATTAAGTACGACAACCTGGATCCCAAAAGTTCATATTCAATACGCGTTGCATATACAGGGCGTTTTCGTTCGAAAATGAAGTTGGTTGCCGATGATATTTTGGTACATGATTTTATTCAAACAGGAATTCAACCCATTTATGAATTTCAGATTCCGCAGGAAGCTTTATCCGATGGGAAAGTTATATTCAAATGGACTTGTGGGGAAGGGGAGCGCGGTTCGCAGGTGGCGGAAATTTGGATAATGAGAAATAACGATTAATTGGAATGTTTAAGACTTAGTTGTAATTTGTATTATCTAAATAAATTCATCAGGAATGGCAAACAAAGAACATTTGGAAGTCTTAAAACTTGGAGTTGAAAACTGGAATAACTGGAGAAATAGTTATCCAGATGTACTGCCAAACTTACGTAAAGCTAAACTTGTGGGAATGGATCTTCAGAACGCTAATTTTAACGATACAAATCTTCGCAGAATCAACTTATGCGGAGCTAATTTAATGGGAGCAAGTTTTAGGAGATCCGACCTTCGAAGGGCAAATTTATCTGGTGCAAATTTGAGTAACGCAGACTTGACCTCAGCAACTTTAATAGAAACTGATTTAAGAAATTCCACTTTGGACGGTTGTTTGGTTTATGGCATTTCAGCTTGGAATAATGAGATAGACGGGGCCAATCAAAGAAACCTGATAATAAGCAAAAAGAATTCACCTATATTATCTGTAGATAATATTGAAGTTGCACAGTTTGTTAACCTTCTTATCAATAATCAAAAAATTAGGGACGTTATTGATACAATTGGTCAGAAGTCTGTGCTGATTCTTGGTAGATTCTCTCTGCCAGAAAGAAAAGAAGTTCTTGACTCAATTGCTAAAAAACTCAGGCTCTCTGGCTTCCTTCCAATAATTTTTGATTTTGAAGGCTCAATAAGCAGGGACTTTACAGAGACAATCCGAATTCTTACCGGACTTTCTTTATTTGTAATAGTTGACATTACAAATCCAAGATCCTCGCCACTTGAACTTCAGGCAGTTGTGCCGGATTATAAAATACCATTCGTCCCAATTCTTGAAAAAGGAGAAGAACCGTTTTCAATGTTTAAAGATTTGACATTGTATAACTGGGTCTTAAAACCTGTTATAACTTATTCAAACATTCAAAATTTAATTGATGGTTTTGATTTGATAATTGTAAAACCTGCACTTAAAAAACATCTTGAATTGACCAGTTTAAAGGCTGAAGCATTAAAAACTATTTCAGTTGAAGATTTAATGAATAATAGCAATAAATAAAGGTGAGTCTGGTTCACAGGTGGCAGAGTTTTGGATTGTGTAAACCGGTTCTGTTGTTACTCTAAAATAAATCGAAAAATTTCACTCATGAAAAACTCAAAAAAAGAAATTACGCTGATAGTTGGTTTGTTTTTAATCTCTCTCTTTTTAATTATTGGATGTAAAAACGAAGTAAAAAGCCCTGTTGACTATGTAAATCCCTTTATCGGCACCGATGCCGGTGGTCATACTTTCCCCGGGGCATGTTTGCCGTTTGGCATGGTTCAGCTTAGTCCCGACAATGGCTACAAAGGTGTAAAAGCATACGGGTACCAGGGGAAAAACATAATTGGGTTTAGTCACACTCATTTAAGTGGAACCGGTCCGTTTACAAAAACTCATTATAACAATGTATTATTAATGCCTACTGTTGGAGAATTGGAAGTAAAGCCCGGCATAGCAAAAGAGCTTGATTTTTTGTCGGAGAAAAAATTCGGGGAATTTCTTTCAAACATGACTGAAAATGAAAAAAATGAGTGGGAAAAATTGTCAGCCGTGGATCGTGAGTATAATAAGCGTGCTTTTATCGACAAAGAAAAATTGGAGATTTTTGATAGTAAAGACATGGAAGAGGAAGGCTATTTTACCGATGAATCCTTCACAGGTTATGAATCTGCCTATAGTCATCAGGAGGAAGAAGCAAGTCCGGGTTATTATGCTGTTCAGTTAAAAAAATATGGAATTAAAGCAGAATTAACGGCTACAGAACACGCGGGAATGCACCGCTACACTTTCCCAAAATCCGACGAAGCACATATTGTTGTTGATGTTACACATTCTCTGACTCCCGGTCGCGATGCTTTTGTGAAAATTGTTAACGAACACCAAATTGAAGGGCATGTTACCGGCGACATGGAAGGTTCGTATGGTATGCCGCTCACCTGCTATTTTTTTGCTGAGTTTAACAAAGCATTTGAATCGCTGGGGAGTTGGAATGGTGATAGTATTTACAATGGATTAAAAGAAATATCGGGTAATGACGGCGTTGGTACTTTTATGAATTTTAAAACTGAAGAAGGGGAACAAATTCTTATAAAAGTTGGGATTTCGTTTGTGAGCATTGAAGGTGCCAAAAAGAATTTACAGGCGGAAATATCGCATTGGGATTTCGATGAAGTAGTTCAGCAAGCAAAAAATGAGTGGAATAAAAAGCTGGATAAAATAGAAATCAAAGGGGGAACCGAAGAGCAAAAAACAATTTTTTATACCTCAATGTACCACTCGCTAATGTTTCCGCGTGTTTTTTCTGATGTTGACGGAAGTTATTATAGTCATTTCGACGACAAAATACATGGCAAACCGGGCGAAAGGTATTATGTCGATTTTTCACTTTGGGATACTTACCGGGCATTGCACCCATTACTTGCATACCTTGAACCAGAAAGACAAAACGAGATGATCAGGACTTTTCTTGCCATGTATGATCAGGGTGGAAGACTGCCTTTACACGTGAGCTACAAAAATTATTATCAGGCAACAATGATTGGAGATCATGCGACGTCAATAATCGTTGATTCGTATAAAAAAGGGCTTCGTGATTATGATATTGAAAAGGCATACGAAGCTATGCGAAAAAATGCAACAGTGCCGGGGGAAAGACCAAATAGCAGGTATGGGCTTGAATATTACATGGATTTGAAATACGTTCCGTTTGAAAAAATTCGCGAATCGGTTTCGGTAACTTTAGAAGATTGTTATGACGA
>JBFHJA010000385.1:0-4773 GCA_041596165.1 Draconibacterium sp.
AATTTTTACTCAGCTTTTGCAAACGTAAAACAAAAAACTATTAGTTTCCTGTTTTACGTTAAGTCACTTTATCGTCCTGATTACTCAATCATTACAATTTAAAAATTATCAACAATCTCTGTAAATTCTTTTTTTGAAATCAGCAGTTTATTAGCAATAAGATAGTAAAGATTGTCTTGTGATTCATGTCTCCATACCAGGTCAGAATCTGTTAATTGAGGATATAAAACTTTAAGCTTGTCCTTTACGTTATCCCAATGTTTTAAATCAAAATCAGTATCCATTTTAAATTTTTATTGTAATTCCAAATTTTCCGCCCGAGAATGCATTTCCTCCTCCAAACTCCAGGTTTATTCCAACTTTGTTGCTGAAATAATACCGGCCACCAATTTGTGCTCCAAGGCCAAGTCCTGAGTTATGTGACCCATAATATTCGTTCGGAGAGTTCCAGTTATAAAATCCAAGATTTAATCCGGCGTAAAAATCCCAGGGAGAAGGAATATTCAATACGGTGTTAAAATGATAATTGACATTCCCTGAAATACCGGTTACCGAATGTTGATAATCGTGCTTGTCCCAACGTTCTTTATATCCGCGGTAAGATAATTCAGCACCTAATGTTACATCTTTATGCACACCATGATCGAAGCCAAAATAAACGGGAACACCCCAGGAAGAAAGACCAACACCAAGATTAATCTGTGACTGTCCTTTGGGAATTGGTCCCTGAGCAAAAATTGCACTGGTTGCCAGTGCAAGGATAAAAGTTAAAATCTGCTTTTTCATATTTTTTTTAGTTTTTTAAAAGAAAGAGTTATTGATATAAAAGATTATATATTTCCTGTAAATCGGGAGAAAGTATAATTTCCGTCCTTCGGTTATCTGCACGTCCCCCGGCTGTTGTATTTTCACTGACCGGATGAAACTGGCTTTTCCCTGAGGCTGTGATGCGTCCAGAATCGAAGCCATTGTCTATTGTTAAAACACGTACAATCGACGAAGCCCTTGCTGTACTCAAATCCCAATTGTCTTCAAACATTTTTGTTTTAATCGGAACATTATCGGTGTGGCCTTCAATGGCTACAGTAAAGTCATTGGAACTGTTTAAAACAGTTGAAAGTGTTTTTAGCGCAGCTTTTCCTTTTGAATCTACAACGTCACTTCCCGATTTAAAGAGCAGTTTTTCTGCCAGTGAAACATAAACTTTCCCATCTTTTTGGTAAACATTCAGTTCATCGGTTTTATAGTTCATCAATGCATTCGAAATTGAATTTTTAAGATTGTTTGTTTTATCAGATTGAGCCTGTATCAAATCCTGAAGAACATTTAACCGCCTGGCCTGTTCGGCAATTGTCATTTTTGATTCTGAAGAACGCAAAATCAGGTTTTTTTGAATCAATGCATATTCTTTTTGCATGATTTCATTTTCTTTTTTCATGTTTGCTTTTTCATCAGTCAATTTCATTAAAAGCATGTTGCTTTCATTTAGCTGGCTTGCCTTGTTTGCATTTTCTTTTTGAAGTTTGTCGTTTTGAGCTTCGGAAGCTGTAAACTTTTTGTTTGACACGCATGATGTAAATAATAATCCGGCGATTAAAGCCAGGAAAGTAAAATAGCGAATTGATTTTTTCATTTTGATTTTTTAAGTAAATATTTAAAGAGTGAAAGTTGAGGACATTTGGATTGGAAAGTGTTACATAACTATGGAGAAGAGTTGCATCATTCACACATTTCCTGTTTCTTTCTAATTACCAAAACTGGCTGGTAAGCGGTTTCAAGTATCAAAATCGTTAAAAAGGATATCGTTTGTTATAAAAGGTTTGGTTTTAAAAATAATATTTCTCTTTCAGGGTATTGAAGAATAATATCGATTGAGGGTTAAGTTATTTCTTCTTTTCTTCAAATGCTTTTTGTTCCTCTTCCTGCAATTTTTCGGCAGCTTTTTCTTTTCGGTTAAAATAGCCTCTGAGAAGAAAATTTTCTTTAGCTGCATTCATGTTCTCATCCAATCCTTTTGAGCTTTTCCTAAGGTTTGAGATGGTCATGTTTAAGTTTTCAGCAATGGTTGAATCCTGTAATAATCTGCCAATCGTTCCGCTACCGCCGTTTATTTTTACCATAATTTCAGCGAGCTCGCCGGTAATTATTGCAGCATTAATTACCGATATATTCATTCCGGCAATAATGGCATCTGTTTCAACGGGTTCTACTGATGATATTTGCTGCGCGTTTTTTATAACGGGAGCATCAAAACTACCTTGTGAAATAATAATCAACCTATCACCAATAATCCCTTCTGAACCTATTGCGGCTTCACTGTCGTTTTTAATAAATTCCTGAACATTTTTTCTTAGCAGCATATCAACCTGCACCGTTGAATCATTGATGATGTGAATGTTATCGACAATGCCAACATTGATTCCTGAGAAGCGAACATTATTCCCAACCTGGAGGCCGCTTACATTATAAAAATTGGCAGTAATTTTAAAAACAGGGTTAAATAAATTTTGCTGCCTGCCTATAAGGAAAATTACAATTACAAAAAGTGCCAATCCTCCTACAATAAAAAATCCCAGTCGTGCTTTAAATTTTGGTGTATGATTATCCATTTTTATTTTTTTTTGAAAAATGATTGAATATACGGGTCGCTTGAATTCTCAAAATCATCGATGTTTCCTTTCAGGTAAACCTTGCCTTCTTTTAACATAATAACCCTATTAGCAGTAGCACGGGCACATTCAATGTCATGTGTAATGATAATGGACGAAGTTTTATATTTTTTTTGAACATCATTTATCAGCGTGCTTATTTCATCGGAAGTAACCGGGTCGAGCCCGGTTGTTGGTTCATCGTACAACATAATCATCGGATCGATAATTATGGTACGCGCCAGACTTGCCCGTTTGCGCATACCGCCCGAAAGTTGCGATGGCATTTTATTTAATGTGTCGGCCAGACCAACATTTTCCAAAACTTCTATTACTTTTTTGTCAATCTCCTTCTGCGATAGGTTTTTCCTAATCCTTCTTAACGGGAATTCAAGATTTTGTTTTATCGTCATGGAATCATACAGAGCGCCGCTCTGAAAAAGAAAACCAATTTTTGTTCTCAATTCGGATAAATCCTCTGTATTTAAATCACTCACATTTTCGCCTAGCACATAAATTGTTCCCTCGTCGTGTTTTAACAAACGGACAATACATTGAATCAACACTGATTTTCCCGAGCCCGATTTTCCGAGTACGACAAGGTTTTCACCTTTAAAAAGTTTAAATGATAAATTTTTTAATACTTCCTGGTTGTAAAAACCTTTTGAAAGCTTATTAATTTCAATAACCTGGTGTGTACTTTTATTCTGCAATAATCCGGTATCAGTTTTAACCATTTCTACCTCTTTTTCGAGTATTAAATCATATCGGTAATTTGCACAGCAATTAAATCTATGATTATCACCAGCATTGAGGAAAGCACTACTGCTGAATTGGCCGCTTTGCCCACACTTTCTGTTCCGCGCCCGGCAGTATATCCTTTATAGCAACCCACCAATCCTATGGCAGCGCCAAAAAAGAATGTTTTAACCACAGCGGGTAAAAAATCTATAAATTCAATCATGCTAAATGCCTGCGAAAAGAACAGCACAAAAGTCACATCTCCTTTAATATTTGCTCCGGCCCAGCTTCCCAATATACCTAGTCCATCGGCATATAAAACCAAAAGTGGGATCATGAGTGTAGCTGCCAAAACTCTCGTAACCACCAAAAAACGCATGGGGTTTGTTGACGATACTTCCATGGCCGCGATTTGTTCGGTTACTTTCATTGAACCTAATTCTGCGCCCATGCCCGAACCAATTTTTCCGGCGCAAATTAATGCTGTAAAAACAGGTCCCATTTCTCTGATAATAGATAAAGCCACCATTCCGGGAAGTAGGGACACTGCGCCAAAATCAACCAATGCAGGTCGCGACTGTATTGTCATTACCAGTCCGATGATGATGCCGGTTATTGAAATTAAAGGCAGTGTTTTATTTCCAATTTGAAAACAATGTCGCATGAATTCTTTAAACTCAAAATCACGCGAAAATGCTTCTTTTGTGGTTCGCGACAGGAAGAAATAAAAATCAGCCACTTCAGAAAAAAAAACATTTGCATTTTGGGTTTTTTCAATTGTTTTTTCACTCAGCTTAGTAATATGCTCCTTAACCTTGGATGGTTTTTTAATTTTTTTGTTAGCCGGACTATTCATCAATGCCATTTTGAGTTAAATCTGTTGATATTATAACCCGTTTATTATCCTGTTCAATTCTTCTTTTGTTTTACCAAGCTTTATCTGAAGTTTTCCAAGCATCTCATCTTTCAAGCCTTTTGCAAACATCAGATCATTTTCAGTTAAGGTCGCAAATTTTTGTTTGAGTTTACCTTTTTGCTCCTTCCAGTTTCCTTCAATTTCATTTTTGTTCATACTATATAATTTTTAATTGTGAATGAATTATCACTTTGTAAAGGTCATTTTCTTTCAATGGAAATGTATTGCACATTTATTGAAATGATTTACATTATTCACACATTTTAAGAATGTTCTGTAAGTAATTTACCTGAGATCCAAATCTTTAAGAATAGGAGCAATTTTGATTATCGGGGGCATGGTATCGCCCAATAAAAATCCCCATGGCTCCAGTGATTTGATATTGTCGAAAATGAGTTTTACGATGGCAAGTAATGGAATGGAGAGAAACATTCCAGGGATTCCCCACAGCGCATTTCCGGCAATTAC
>JBFHJA010000386.1:0-4765 GCA_041596165.1 Draconibacterium sp.
AATGTTAAAGTAAGGGCAAACAAAAACAGGAAAATAATCTTTGTGCTCATAAATTCAGATTTACTCGAATCGAATGATTTCAATAAGGAGTAAAAGGTACGATTATTTTCTTGATGTTTCGGCAGGTATGCAAATTGTTTATCCTTTGTTAGGTCTGCCTTTATAATTCCTTGATGGTTTTCCACTTTTTTTCCCTTTTGAAAATCCACCACTTTTTCTGAATGGGCGATTTGAACTGCTTATTTTCCAAATCGGACCTTCGCCAAAATGCGGAGGAAGTGGAATTTTAAATACTTCACGTTCAATCAGTTTTTCAATTTGATGGAATTTGAACATGTCGTCCTCGTTCACTAAAGTAAGTGCAACACCTGTAGCATCGGCACGGGCGGTTCTCCCAACACGATGTACATAATCTTCTGCATCCTGCGGAACGTCGTAGTTGATTACCAGATTAATATCTTTAATATCAATTCCACGACTCATCACATCAGTAGCAACCAAAATTCGGGTACGTTTCGAGCGGAAACCAAGCAAAACCTCTTCGCGCTGATCTTGCTCCAAATCTGATGAAATTGCTTCGGCAGCAAATTTTTGTCTTTTTAAAACCTTTGCCAACTCATTCACTGCACGTTTAGTAGAGCAAAAAATAAGTATGCTGTTATAATCAGGGTTTTCTGAAATCAAATGTGCAATCAACCCGTTTTTTTGCTGGTTGTAAATTAAGTATGCAGCTTGCAAAACCCCTTCGGCAGGTTTCGACATGGCAATATTAATCTGCTGTGGGTTGATTAAAACCTGCGAAGCCAGTGTCCGTATTTTTGCTGCCATTGTTGCGCTAAACATAAGCGTTTGACGTTCTTTTGGCAGATAGGAAATGATTTTTACTATGTCGTCAAAAAATCCAATATCGAGCATTCTGTCGGCTTCATCCAGAATAAGGAATTTTATGGTATCGAATTTTACGTAACCCAGGTTTAAATGCGAAATAAGTTTGCCGGGAGTTGCAACAACAATATCAGCACCTTTGGTAAGCGCAGTTTTTTGCTGTCCCCAGTTGTCTCCGTCTCCACCACCGTAAATGGCAATTGAATTTATTCCCATTGTATAACCAATTCCCTGCACCTGCTGGTCAATTTGCATGCAAAGTTCGCGGGTGGGTACAATAATTAAAGTGGAAGTTTCGCCGCTTGGTAAATCAAAAATCAAATCCAGAATCGGCAGTAAAAATGCGGCAGTTTTTCCAGTGCCTGTTTGCGCGCAGGCAATTAAATCATTGCCCTTTAGTATTATTGGAATGGCTTGTTCCTGGATTGGAGTAGCCTCTTTAAAACCCATATATGAAATGGCGTCTAACAAATCATCGTGTATTCCTAATTCTGAAAATTTCATTCAACAAATGTATTTTTTGAGTTATCAAAAGTACAAGAAAATAATGGATTATGTGGTTCTTATAAATAGGAGAGGATTTTTTCAATGATTTCAAGCCCTGCGCGGTTTCCGCTTGTGTTAAAAATCAATTTCCCTTTCTTGTCGAAAAGTGAGATTTCAATTTCCGAATCAATACTTTCTTTTATTATCCTGTTCATTTCGCCCACAACGGGTGCTTTTAAATCTCCAGCTCTGTTTTGTTTGGCCTCCACTTTTAAAATGTGGTTTTTGTTGGAAATTTCAATTTCAAGATGAGGTTTATTAAACTTTAGTTTAGTGATTTTCGAACCGTTGTAAGTTGCAAACAGATAAAATTTTCCTTCGAGATATAAAAAACAAATGTGACCAATAAAAAAATTACCCAACCACGGGATTTTGGCAACCGAAAATGTAAATGAACAATCAGGCTGTTGAAAAGTATTGCAATGCAACCAAATCCACGATTCAGGGAAAGAAGTTCCCCAGTCTTTTTCAATGTAACCTGTCCCTTTGGTAAAATCAATTTCCGAATTGTTTATAGAAATAAATCCGCTTAAATTGTGCGTTACCGAACCGATTCCGTGTTTACACTCCATAAAAGGCACGAACGAATACCAGCCCATTATTCCGGGTGAAAGTATCGAGGAAGGGTATTTTATGATTTCGGAATATCTGATTTCCCCTTTTATGGTTAAATCTTCAGTTTCGATATCCAAAGAAATCCCATTCAGATTGAAATTGGATTTTCCCACCCACACATTGAATTCGTGTTTTGAAAACCTGAATTCTGAAATTGGATATTTTACGTTCCATGTAAGTCCCGAAATCCCGTCGATAACTTGTATAAAAGCATGTTTGTCGTTTTTTGTGAGCGAAACTCCCGGGATAAACGAAAAAACATGGTTGCGATCTTTCGATACATGTTTAAAGTACCAGCCTTCGAAATACCTTCTGTTGTTGAGGTTTCCCTGGAAAATGATGGGATTGTAAACTTTCATATAACTGTTTTGTGTTGAAGTTCAAAATGTTTTTGACGCGAATCATTTTGTTTGGTTAAAGTACAATTTCTACTTGAGTTTCACAGTTTTTGCAGGATTTGTTATTACTCAATCCCATTATTTTAGTGCTATACCTGTTTCTAATGACCAACAAATTTTCACATTGGGGGCAATAAGTTGATGATCGTTTTTCATCGTCCACATTTCCAAGATAAACGTATTTTAAATGCTGTTTTGCCAGTTCGTAAAGTGTTTCCAGTTTTTTGATTGAAGTTGCCGGTAAATTCATTTCGTGTTGAGGAAAATAGCGCGAAAGATGCAGCGGAACTTCATTTCCCAGATTTTCGGAAATCCACTTGATCATCTTTTCAAATTCAGTTTCGTCATCATTTAAATCTGGAATTACAAGGTTTGTGATTTCGAGATGAGACTCACTTTTGGCAATAATTTGTAAAGTTTCCAAAACAGGTTGTAATTTTCCTTTGGTTTGTTTTCTATAGAATTCTTCAGTAAAAGCTTTTAAGTCGATATTGAAGGCATCAATAAAAGGAAGTATTTCTTTTAGCGGTTCGGGATTGATATACCCGTTTGAAACGACAACATTTTTTAGTCTGTTTTCCTGAGCCAATTTTGCCGTTTCAAACATGAATTCATAGAAAGTAAAGGGTTCGTTGTAAGTAAAAGCAATGCCAATATTACCAGGTGTTTGAAGCGCTTTTTCTACTATTTGTTTTGAATCAAACTCATGAAACCCGTTAAAATCGGTGGCGAAACATTGCGAAATCCTGTGGTTTTGGCAAAAACTACATTGCAGGTTGCAGCCAACTTCACCAATCGACAAAATATTTTTGCCGGGATGAAAATGATATAACGGTTTTTTCTCAATCGGGTCGATTCCAAAAGCTGCAATTTTATTGAAAACAAGTGTAAACAGTAGCCCATTTTCGTTGGATCGCACTTTACAAACTCCGGTATGCCCGGGTTTTAAAACGCAATTCCACGGACAAAGGTCGCACCTGACAATTTGGTTTTCGAGTTTTGTGTAAAATTCGGCTTCCTGCATTTTGAAATGTATTTATTCAAAGGTACGAAAAAGGGGAGTGTATGTTTTTCTTTCAACTTTCTGCCTTTTTCAATTCCTGCAACTCAAGTTTTAATGCATTAACTGAATTCAATACTTTCCTAATATCGGTTTCAGGTTCCGGAATTTCGGTATTCATATAACAAACAAATCTCCAAACCTCTTTTATTTCTGAAACCGGAACTTCAAATGGCGAAAATTCTGGATTCAACGAAATCAATCGAAAATTATAATTCAGCGCAATTTTGTTTTCCACGATTTTAAAAACTATCCCTTCGTCGCGGGTTACCAAAATACAGGCATCATTATTTTTAATATCATTAAAATCCTGAATGAATTCACCAATAACCACCGAGCCACTGGGAATAGGCAACATTGAGTCACCGGAAATGGTAAAAGCGCGATACTTCTTTTCCTGCGATAAAAACGGAAGTTGAAAAACAGGCAGATTGCCAATGTATTCCGGGTCGGCAAAGCGGGTAACATAACCTGCCTTGGCTTTTTCGCTTACAAATTCAATATTGTCTGAGTTGTTTCTGTCAACAGTGGTAGCAATCACACGCAGGTTTGAACCTCGAATAAAAACGTCGAACCCGTTTTGCAAATCGGTAAACTGGCTTTCCGATAGCAGTTTTAAATCGGTATTAATTAATGTGTCAATTGCAATCCCGAAATATTTCGAAAAAGCTTGTAATAAAATTACTGTTGGCTGGCTTATTGAATTCTCAATAGCATTTACAGTTGTGCGCTTTATTTCCAGAGCCGCGGCCAGGTCGTTTTGGGTTCGATTTTTCCGGTTGCGAAGTAGTTTGATGTTGCTGCCAAAATAGTTCATGTTAAAAAAATATTTCTTCAAAATTATAAAAAATTGTTTGCAGTTTTAAAGAAATGATTAAATTATTATCGTTGAAAATGATAATAATAATATCATTAGTCGAAAATAGTCAGGGCTTCACTTTAAGTGAAACCCTGACTTCAAAACAACAAAAAGATATTTATTCCAAGGGACAGCGGTCCCATTTTTTAAGGTTCAAAAATCCCCGGTTTTCCCGCCGGGGTTTTTATGAAAAAAGTTTTAAGCAGAAATATGAAAAACGAAGACGTTCAATATAAATTAAGTGTTTTGGCAGATGCAGCAAAGTATGACGTTTCATGTGCATCGAGCGGGAGTAGCCGGAAAAACGCGACAAAAGGAATAGGAAATGGTGTGGCTTGCGGAATATGTCACAGTTTTACTGAAGACGGGAGGTGCGTCAGTTTGTTTAAAATTCTGATGACG
>JBFHJA010000387.1:0-4756 GCA_041596165.1 Draconibacterium sp.
TCGGGTTTCAAACTTCCACCTTTTGTTGCCTTGTTGGTTTTCATCCAGGTAGGTGGCGACCACGGAGATGCAAGTATTTTAATTTCAGGATTGATTGTAAGTATTTCCTTTAAAACCGGGATCAGAAATATTTTGTCGGGCGCAAGTGAAAATCGATTCATGTTTTCATCCGTTCCGCCAAAGGGCAAATCGTTGTACGAAAACACTTCTGCATCTAAATCCGATGCGCCCAAACTGATTCTTAAATAGCTGATTCCAATATTTTCTTTATCGAATGCAAAAAGTTCGGTTAAAAGTTCATGCCTTTTCTCTTCCGACATATTATTGATATGAAAAGCACTGCCGCCGGTAAGCGTAAATCCAAATCCATCCATTTTCTGAAAGGATTGATTATCATATACTTCGATGGTGGAGTTGTTTTTGCCAGAACCCGATTTAACGGCATTTTTTTGTTGCGTAAATAATATCGATTTATCGGGTTTGGTAAGGTAAAATGTTACTTTCTGAGATTGTTTGTGAGGTTGGGTAGAACTTTTTTCGGTATTTATTCCCATGCTTAATAAAGCGAAAAAGGCAATAATTGGTAACACTAAGTTGTTGTATTTCATTGGTCGGAATTTTCGTATAAAAATACTGAATATTGAGTTATTCCGTTGGATTTGTAAAACATATTCGACTCTTTACAGGGTTGCAGCTGCTTTCCATAAGTTTCGCAGATAGTAATCCGTGGCTAATCAGATTGCAATCCGACGGAGTTATAAAAAGGATTTTTTAAGCTCCTCTTTGCATTTCGGGCAAAACGACCAGTTCTTCATGTCGATATCTTCAACGTAAGTGCTGGAACGCATTACGCAAACGGGATTGGTGCAGTGGTACAAACCAAAAGTATGACCGAGCTCGTGAATTATTTCCTTACGTAGCCGGTCTGCCAGTATATTCTCATTGGGTTTTAACCCGTAACGCTCGTTTCTCAGGCGGTAAGATGATGCAATGCCACTGCGGCCGTTTAAGAATGCCTGTCCGAAAATAAAAGTAAGAATTGGGATAAAAAGATCAACATTGCATATTCCAAGGGTTTTCTGTTTGTCGGAGGCAAAACGTAAATCAATTTCTTTCAGAATTTGATTTCCATCGTATTGTTTTCGCGAGGGATCGAAAAACTCACTTAAATCCAGATGGCCTTCCCGGGGAAAAACCGGGATATGAAATTCACGCTCCACTTCATTGCAAATTTCGCAGGGGAATTTGTGATCGAAATATCCAAAGGAAATTATTGAGATACTTTGCGGCTTCATGAAGTAGTTATTCAGGATTAGGTTTATTAAAAATTATTTTGGCTGCTTTAAATTGTACTTTTTTATTTTATTGTACAGCGTAACCCTGTCAACTTTTAAAGCTTTTGCAGTAGCAGAAATATTCCAGCTGTATTTGGTCAGAATTTGTTCGACATGATTTTTTTCAATATCCGCTATACTTTCGAATGCCGGACTGATATCAGTTTTTGATATTGGCAAATCTTTTAACGTGATTTTTTTGCCGTTTCCGACCACTATTGCGCGTTCTATCATGTTTTCCAGTTCGCGGATATTTCCGGGAAATTGAAACTGTTCAAGGCGTTTTAAAGCGGCAGGTTCAATGGTCATAATTGCCCGGTTCATGGTTGTGCAATATTTTTTTATGAAATACTCCGCAAGTAACGGTATATCATCAACCCGTTCGCGCAAAGGCGGAACATTTATGTTTACCACGTTCAGCCGATAGTATAAATCCTCTCTGAACGCACCGTTTTCTACCATAGTTTTCAGGTCACGGTTGGTGGCGCAGATTACCCTAAAATCAGACTTGATTTCTTTGTTTCCACCCACTCTTACAAAGCTTTTTGATTCCAAAACACGCAACAGCTCAATTTGCATTTTGGAAGAAATAGTGGCTATTTCATCAAGGAAAATGGTGCCGTTATCGGCCATTTCAAACCTGCCTTTGCGGTTATAAATCGCTCCGGTAAAAGCGCCTTTTTCGTGGCCAAAAAGTTCGCTTTCGAGCAAGCTTTCCGATAAAGCCCCGCAATGGACGCTAACCAAGGGAAAAAATTTGCGCGGTGAATTTGCATGAATTGCACGGGCAACAAGTTCTTTACCCGTTCCACTTTCTCCGGTAATTATTACCGATGCATTTGATTGTGCTACGCTTTCAATTTCGCGCAGAACATGCTGCATGGCAACACTTTCACCTATCAAATCTTCTATGTTTTCCAACGAAACTACTTTCACTTTAAGGATTTCATTTTCCTCCATCAGCGAAATTTGTTTCGTGGCATTTCGGATGAGGTGCGATAAATCATCGGGATCGAAAGGCTTTGTAACATAGTCGAATGCACCATCTTTTAACGCTTGCACTGCGGTTTCAACGGTTGCAAATGCTGTCATCATAATTACAATCGTATCTTTTCTTATCGCCTTTATCCGCGAAAGCATTTGCAGCCCGTCCATTCCAGGCATTTTGATATCCGAAAGCACTATATCGAAATTTTCTGATTCAAGAATCATCAGTGCTTTTTTTGCATCTTCGGCAACAGCAACATGGTATCCGTCTTCGATAAACCAGTTGTACAATGAATCGCGCACGGAGCTTTCATCGTCAACGATTAATATTGAAATTTTTTTTGACATGGTTGTAAAATATTATGTCTGTATCAATGGCAATTTAATGGTAATTGTGGTTCCGGTTCCTCGTTCCGATTTTACTTCTATTTTTCCGTTGTGGCTCTGTATTATTCCATGAACAATGGATAAACCAAGGCCAATCCCGCTGGTTTTTGCTTTTGTTGAAAAAAATGGTTCAAAAATATGTGGAATGTCTTCTTCGGAAATCCCAACCCCATTGTCGGTTATTTCTATCCTGATTTGCTCCTCGTCTGAATTCATTGTACTAACAGTGATTTCGCCATTTTCACCAACAGCTTCTGTTGCGTTTACCAAAATTGCAAGACATGATTGTTTGATTTGATTTGGGCTGCATGAGATAAGATCTTTTTTTGCCGACAAATCAGAGATGAAATGAATATCCTTTATCTTCATGGTATGATCCAATAAATTAAATGTATCCATTAAAATCTCGTTCAAATGTTTTGGTTCGAAACCATCCTGACCTTTTCTTGAAAAATCAAGCAGGCCTTTTACAATATCTCCGCAACGTTTAGTTTCGCTTTCAATCAGTTTTAAATTTTTTAATATGGTGTTTATTTTATCCTGGTTCAAGTTTTGATTGCTCATCTGTTTGTGAATCAGTTTTGTATAAACAAGAATTCCCGAAAGTGGGTTGTTGATTTCATGCGCCACCGACAGGGATAACTTCCCTAAAGATGCAATGCGTTCTATATTGATTAGCTCATTTTGCACCTGCCCCAGCTCTTCCGATTTTTTTTGCACTTTATATTCCAACTGATGCGACCAGTTTTCGAGTTCCAAATTAGCAGTTTGCAGGTTGTCGAGCATTTCGTTAAAAGCCACCGACACCAAACGCATATCCGAAAGTTGATTGAGTTTTACAGGTAAACGTTTGCTTTTATCGCCACGTGTAACTGCCTCGCTTGCTTTGACTATCTCATTCAGTGGTGATTTTATTTTTTTATTGGTGAATAAAATCAGAAAAAGGATGAGGAAAACAGTAAGCATCGAAGCCAGTAAAAAATAATCGGTAGTCGATTCCTTGAGCGCGTTGTCAAGCCCTTGTAGCGGCATTTTGATAATGAGTGAGCCGAGTACTTTTTCGTTGGGGCTGTGCGCATGGCAATCGGTAGTTGAACAGGATGGGTTGTTTAAAATGGGCGATTTGACGAGTAAATTCCTGACATTTTCGTTTTGGGGATTCATTACGCATTCACTTTTTGCATCTACAATGCGGTACGATTTTTCATCGGGCGAAAACATTTTATTCAAATCTTCGTGGCAACTAATGCAATCGGGGTCACCGTGGTTTGTCGATTCGTCTAAAATTGAAGTATATGCAAGCTTGTTGTCTCTGTCATACATACTCACATTGTCAATCCCCGACATTGAGTTTATTTGATCTAAAATTTCCTGAAGGCTCGATTGGTCGTTTTCGAGCATCGCCTTGTAGAGTGCACTTTCAACAAGAAGTCCAATGTTATTACCATTTTCACTAATAACGGACTTTATGTAATTTTCATTTACTGAGCGAAATACAATGCCAAAAGAAACAAACAGAAAAACAGAAGAAAGTGTAAAGATTGAAACAACACGGCCATAAATTGATGATCGAAATTTTATATATCGGTTAACTATTGGTGAAATAATCCGATTTTTTCTGTCATTTTTTTTTGACCAAAACATGAGAAAAAGCTTAAGTTGATTTAGCGAATAAAATTAGTTTAAATTGGCAAGAAACATCATTGTTTAGCTATGTTTTACAAACAACCTTTCAAGATTAATACTTGTCATTTGTGCGTAAAAAAGTTGATGCGGCGTAATTTTACACCGCATCAAACCATGTTTACGTAAAAATTGTAATCGATTCAGGATTTATGAATGTCAATTTTTGATACAGATTAACATAGTTCTTATTTTCCTCCTTCTATGGAGTCGGAGGAGTCAGTTAGTTTAAAAACTCCTTTTGAAATTCATCCCAAACTTCTTGTGGTAATTTGGCAAGTGGCTGATTTACAATTTCTCCACCATCCTGCAAGACTAATCTTGAAGGTTCATTCAAATTTTTCGAAACTGATACAGTCAGAAAA
>JBFHJA010000388.1:0-4752 GCA_041596165.1 Draconibacterium sp.
ACCCGATGCTGATTTGAAAGGTTATTTTATTCGAGAAAATGAATATCAGGTAAAAAAAAGTCTTAAAGAAGTTTGGCATCATTATTTAAACACTAATCCTGAAAAACTTTGGAGTGGTAAAAGGGTTTCTTTTGGCTTTCTGTTTTCAAAAAAAGACGAAAAGATTTTTTATTGCGATGAAAATTGTGCTAAAATTGATACGGGAGTTATTGTTTACATCAACCTCAGATTGATGAGCGGGTTAAAAAACCTGGCTACTGCTTTTGAGTTTACGTCAATTGACGAGGAAAACAAAATCATAGAATTCAGCTATTTGAAAGGAAATGTGTCGATGGGTAAACAGCGGATTCAGTTTTACGAAACCCCAAAAGGATTCACACGAATACTGCATACGAGTTATTACAGGAATAACAATGTGCTCAGAAACTACCTTTTATATCCCTATTTTCATACACGCACAACACACGAATTTCACAGAAACAATAAAAGGCAAATACTTGCGGGGAATTGAAAAGGTGGTTGCAGATTCAGGGTTCAGAGTTCAGGTTTTAAAGTGCGGTGGAATGACGAAGTTGGGCCGGTTCAGAGTTATCTTCGTCGTTGTCATTACTTTCATTGAAAGCTTTTACCCCACCTATTTCTCTATACAAACAAGGGAGAGTCAATAAAATAACTCAATATTTCAAAGAAACCGCTTGTAACGATTTAAATTCCTTATCAACCTTGAAACTATGACATCCTTTGAATCCGAAACCCTGAAGTGAACATGGAACTCAGAATTTTGAACTTTAAACTTTTAACTTTTAACCTTGAACTTCAAACCTTCTCCCTTCCCCCCCACTCCAACATATTATCAACACGGTAGATAATTTTTTCATTGTCGAGCAACCATTTTATTACATACCTCAATTTTTGTTGGTCGCCTTCAAGATTTAGTAATAGTTTTTCATAGGTGCAGGGCGTTTCAATGATTTTTTTAACACGATCGGTAATTTTGCCAAATTCAAAAGTTGTCAATCCTAATATTTCCAACGATTTGCACACATCGCAGTTTCCGCACGGCGCAGAATCCATTTCGCCAAAATATTCTAAAAGAATCTGGCTCCGGCATTTTGTTGTGCTTGATGCATAATTGATAACGGCTTCAATCCGGTTATTCAACTCGTTTTTGCGCTGGTCGTAACTCTCTTTCGATATTTTAAGCCTTTCAATATTGAGCCTTTCTTTTGTGAAATAAATATAAGGAGTCCGGTTTTTCGGCACATAATCAATGATTTTCGATTTACGCAAATGCTTTAAATATTCATAAACCTGTTCTGATGAAGCGCCCGAACGTTTTGCAAGCATTTCTTCATCGATAATAACAAATCCCGTAAAAAGCCCTGTATATGAGCGAAGCAGTAATTTTATAAAACCATCCATTTCGGCATTTGAAACCTGGAATTTGTACAAATCATCGCGCGAAACAGTAAAATAAACACGTGACGCGCTATCCACTTCTTCGGTAAATTCAAGATATCCTTCGCGCTGTAAAATTTTCAAGCTATTAAAAACCATAGCTTGCTGAAATTTGAATGCCTGTGCAAAATTTTGAAGACTAAATTCAAAAATCCGATCTTTTCCATAACCTTCGGCAATTTGCAGGTAATTGCAAAGTGCCTGATAAATGCGTTTTATGGATGCAATTTCAGGAAAAGCAACAGCGACATGTTTTTTAAGTTTTGTTTTTTCAGCATTATTGAAAAGCAAAACCGCAGCCGATTTTTTCCCGTCACGACCAGCCCGGCCAGCTTCCTGATAATATGCTTCCAACGAATCGGGCGGTGCAAAATGGATTACAAACCGCACATCAGGTTTGTCAATTCCCATTCCAAAAGCGTTTGTAGCAACAATAACACGGGTTTTGCCGCTGATCCATAAATCCTGTTTTGAGCTGCGCACAAAGTTGCTCAATCCGGCATTATAAAAATCGGCACTCACGTTATTCTTTTTTAATTCATCAGCAATCTCGCGGGTAGCACGACGGCTACGGACATACACAATTCCCGACCCCTTCACTTTTTGAAGTGTTTCGAGCAAGTAACCCATTTTGTTTTCTTTTGACCTGACCAAATAATTCAGATTTTCACGCTGAAATGAAACCTGTAACACATTTTTTTTCCTGAACTCAAGTTTTTCCTGAATATCATCGGCAACTTTAGTTGTTGCCGTTGCCGTTAAGGCAAGAAATTTAATGTTTGGCAGAATTTTCCTGATCTGAATAATATTCAAATAACTGGGTCTGAAATCGTAACCCCACTGCGAAATACAATGAGCTTCATCAACCGTTATCAGATTTACATCCATTGTTGCCAACCGTTCCTTAAAATGTTCAGAATTCAACCTTTCCGGCGAAACATACAAGAATTTATATTCGCCCCAAACGGCATTGTCAAGCGTTATTTTTATCTCCATTGGCGACATACCACTGTGGATTGCAAGCGCTTTAATCCCGCGTTTATTCAGGTTTTCCACCTGATCTTTCATAAGTGCAATGAGAGGTGTAATAACAATACAAATACCTTTTTGTGAAAGTGAAAAAACCTGGAAAATCACCGATTTACCACCACCTGTCGGCATCAACCCAAGTGTATCTTTTCCGCTTGCAACCGATTCAATAATCTCCAGTTGCATCGGTCGAAAATCAGGGTAGCCCCAATATCTGGATAATATTTGCCTGTAATTTTCCATGATTACAAATTAAGAAATCATTTTAGTATATAACAAAGACTAAAAAAAACAAAACTCAAAAAACAAATAAAACCCAAATTCCAATATGCAAATTTTAAACAAAATAACGTATTCAGTAAAAGATAAGAATATAGATAATATTTACCTTACTGTTTTTACTTCCCTTTTGTTTTTTGTGATTTGTGATTTATAATTTCTGGTTCTTCCGGTTTAGGGTTTAACAATTTTTATGGCTCAAATCGTTGACACGCTTAAAAATATTCGGTTATAATCCACTAAAATTTGTAGTTTTGCGCATTATTTTAAAACTTAAAACAGATAAACATGTCGTTTTTGATTGACAAAATAGAATTTGAGGGTTTAACTTATGATGATGTACTATTAATTCCTTCATATTCAGAAGTTTTACCAAGGGAAGTTGATTTAAGCTCAAAATTCTCCCGTACGATAACAATCAACATGCCCATAGTGAGCGCAGCAATGGACACAGTTACCGAATATAAAATGGCGATTGCCATTGCCCGTGAAGGCGGAATTGGTGTAATCCATAAAAATATGAGTATCGACGAACAGTCTCAGCAGGTTATGTCAGTAAAACGTGCTGAAAATGGGATGATATATAATCCGATAACAATTACCCGCGAAAAGAAAGTGATAGATGCCCTTAATCTAATGGCTCATTTTAAAATTGGAGGGATTCCCGTAGTCGATAATGAAGGTTATTTGGTGGGGATTGTAACTAACAGAGATTTGCGTTTCGAAAAAGACATGAACCGTCCGATTGTAGATGTAATGACAAAAGACAACCTTGTATCCACCACTGAATCAACTGATTTGGAAAAGGCTGCCGACATCCTTCAAAAATACAAAATAGAAAAACTGCCGGTTGTTGATAAAAACAACAAACTGATTGGCCTTGTTACTTATAAAGATATTACAAAAGCAAAAGACAAACCTCTGGCATGTAAAGATGAAAAAGGCCGTTTACGCGTGGCAGCAGGAATTGGCATTGCAGGCGATACAATGGATCGCGTTGATGCTTTGGTACAGGCACAGGTTGATGCTCTTGTAATTGATACAGCACATGCGCATTCACTTGGTGTGATTGAAATGTTGAAAAAGATAAAAGCAAAATATCCTGAAAAAGATATTGTTGCCGGAAATATTGGCACTGCTGAAGCTGCAATTGCACTTGTAAAAGCTGGTGCAGATGCAGTAAAAGTTGGTATCGGCCCGGGTTCGATTTGTACTACCCGTGTAATTGCAGGAGTAGGAATTCCGCAGCTCTCAGCTGTTTACAGCGTAGCAAAAGCAATAAAAGGTTCTGGAGTTCCTGTAATTGCAGACGGCGGAGTCCGTTATTCGGGAGACATTGTTAAAGGGCTTGCCGCAGGTGCCAGTTCAATTATGGCAGGCGGTATGTTTGCCGGCGTTGAAGAATCGCCAGGCGAAACAATCCTTTTTCAGGGAAGGAAATTCAAATCATATCGTGGGATGGGTTCAATTGAAGCGATGCAACAAGGATCAAAAGACCGCTATTTTCAGGATATGGAAGAAGACATAAAAAAACTTGTTCCTGAAGGGATTGCAGCACGCGTACCTTACAAAGGAAATCTTGACGAGGTACTTTACCAACTTACCGGAGGGTTGCGTGCAGGAATGGGTTATTGTGGAGCAAAAAATATTGAAACATTGCAACAGGCAAAATTCACTCGGATTTCAAGTGCCGGAGTAAATGAAAGCCATCCGCATGATGTTACAATTACCCGCGAAGCACCAAATTACAGCGCGCGTCAATAAACGATATTATCAATTGTTTAAATGTAACTTAGAAATTCGAACCTGTGGAGAATGATAAACTGAAAACTAATTGTTCAAGTTAAACATTGTTTCAAAAACAGCGAATATTAATATTAGTTATGAACCGTACCATTTTTTCTGTCATCTTTTTAAGTGTTTTTGCTTTTACTGCGTTTTCGCAATCCGACGAAACTCTTATTACAATAGGCAAAACCAAAGTGA
>JBFHJA010000389.1:0-4744 GCA_041596165.1 Draconibacterium sp.
GCTTCCGGCAGTTTCTCTAGGATTTTGGCACAATTTCGGTGGAATTGACACCCTCGAAAATGGCCGCGAGATGATGCACCGAGCCTTCGATTTGGGAATTACCCATTTTGATTTGGCCAACAATTACGGACCACCTCCCGGATCGGCAGAAGAAAACTTCGGTAAAATTTTGAAACAGGATTTTTCCGCTTATCGTGATGAACTTATCATTTCATCGAAAGCTGGTTATCTGATGTGGCCCGGACCTTATGGCGAATGGGGAAGCCGTAAATATTTAATTTCGAGTTTAGACCAGAGTTTGAAAAGAATGGGGCTTGAATATGTGGATATTTTTTACTCACACCGTCCCGATCCCGACACACCGCTTGAAGAAACAATGATGGCGCTCGACCAGATTGTTCGTTCAGGAAAAGCTTTGTATGTTGGCATTTCGAATTATCCAGCTGACATGACAAAAGAAGCTTCACGAATTTTGAAAGAACTGGGTACACCTTGCTTGATTCATCAACCAAAATATTCAATGTTTGTGCGTTGGGTTGAAGATGGATTACTGGATGTTTTGGAAGAAGAAGGAATCGGTTGCATCCCATTTTCGCCACTGGCACAAGGACTTTTAACCGACCGCTACCTGAAAGGAATTCCGGAAGGAAGCCGGGCAACCCGCGAAGTTTTTCTTACAAAAGAACATGTTGATTCGGCTCATGACAAAATTGTGAAACTGAATGAAATTGCCCTAAGACGTGGACAATCACTGGCTCAAATGGCGCTTGCCTGGGTTTTAAAAGACAAACGGATAACTTCGGTTTTAATTGGTGCCAGCTCTGTAAAACAAATTGATGATAATGTTGAAACCTTGAAAAACATTGTGTTTTCGGATGAAGAATTGAAGTTGATTGAAAAAGTGCTTGGATAGATAAGATAAAATTTGTAAAAAATAAAATGCAGTATAAGGTGCTGTTTTGACAATTTCCCGTAGGGAAAACAGTTGGTTAGAAAATTGATTTCTTGATGGTATTGTCCCGGTCGGGACTAAAATACATAGAATTATTTTTAGTTTCTACCCATCTTTTGTTCCTTTCGGAACGTTAAAATAAATTCTTCAATACAATAGAATCTTCAATTTATAATACAAACAAAAAGTCCGCTAAATAGCGGACTTTTTGTTGAATATAGCATTCAAAGAATTTCTTCAATTGAATTGTTTAATTGCCAAATAATAATTTTACTCCCATAAGAAGTATTAAAATTATACCTGTTCCTGCAACAGCTCCTGCTACCATTGGAATAATTAAACTCATCGGCAATTTTTGTTTCTCATCTTCAGAATTCATCGTAATAACAATCTGATTCTGATTTTCCTTTGTTTCCATTGTTTTCATTTTAATTAAAAAAAGACTTAAAAGTCCGGCACAAAAATACGTATTAAAATCCCAAATCTATCCCTATCCGTTTTTTGTTAAATTATTGTTAACGAGAATAGTACAGATTTTAAACGCAAAACAGCGCTTAAGATTGCAGGGTATGGTTTACAGGAAATTTAAACATTGTAAATTTCGCCACAAGCAAAATCAACAATGTAATAATTGAAAATTAATTTATGAAACTGAGATTTTTCCCTTATGTTGCCGACTCAAACTGTTTTAAAAACCGAACGTCGTTTTCAAAGAAATGGCGGATATCTTTTATTCCATATCGGAGCATAGTAATCCGTTCAATACCCATTCCAAAGGCAAAACCAGTGTATTTTTTACTGTCGATGTTGCAGGATTCAAGCACGTTTGGATCAACCATTCCGCAACCGAGGATTTCGAGCCAGCCACTGTATTTACAAACGTTGCAGCCTTTACCGCCACAAATAGAACAACTTACGTCCATTTCGGCGCTGGGTTCGGTAAACGGGAAATAGGAAGGTCGCAACCTGATTTCAGTTCCTTCGCCAAAAAGTTCTTTGGCAAATTGCAAAAGTGTTTGTTTCAAATCGGCAAACGATACATTTTCATCAACATATAAACCTTCGATTTGGTGAAAAATACAATGTGAGCGTGCAGAAATGGCTTCATTGCGAAAAACCCGTCCGGGAAAAATTGCACGGATAGGTGGCTTGGTGTGTTCCATCACCCTGATTTGAACACTCGAAGTGTGTGTTCTCAATAAAACATCAGGATCTTTTTCAATAAAGAATGTATCCTGCATATCGCGGGCAGGGTGCTCCGGTGGAAAATTCAAGGCTGAAAAAACATGCCAGTCGTCTTCAATTTCGGGACCTTCGGCAACAGTGAAACCAAGGCGCCCAAAAATGCCGATTATTTCGTTTTTCACCAATGAAAGTGGGTGGCGGGTACCCAAATTCATGGGTTCTCCGGGCATTGTCAAATCTAAACCCGACTCGCTGCTACCCTCATTTTCAAATGATTCTTTTAATGAATTTATTTTTTCGAGAGCAAAATTCTTTAAGGTATTGATGGCCTGCCCAACCTCTTTTTTCTGTTCGGGCGACACATTTTTAAAGTCTTCAAAAAGCTGGCTGATACTACCCTTTTTACTAATATATTTCAACCTGAGTTCTTCAACTTCTTCTTTGCCTGAAACAACCATTTTTTCAAGCTCTTCTTGTAAAGCCTTTATTTTTTCTAACATTTCAACGTCTTGCTAAATTGAACGGCAAAGATAATCATTCAAATTAAAATGAAGGAGATTTTACATTTTCAGAATTACAGCATTTTCAAAAACTGTATTTCTTTCTCGGTTAAGAAACGATATTTCCCTCTTGGAAGGTTCTTTTTTGTTAGTCCGGCAAACATAACGCGGTCGAGTTTTTTTACGCGGTAGCCAAAATGTTCAAAAATACGTCTTACAATCCTGTTTCTGCCTGAATGAATTTCAATCCCAACTTCATTTTTGTCCTCGTTACTAATATAACTAATGGCGTCTGCATTAATGCGTCCGTCTTCCAGATCAATACCATCGGCAATTTGCTGTAAATGATCCATTGTAACCGGTATATCCAATGATACCTGGTAAACTTTTTTCATGGTGTGGCTGGGATGAGTCAAACGTTTTGAAAGATCGCCATCATTTGTAAACAGCAGTAATCCAGTTGTATTTCTGTCGAGGCGGCCAACCGGATAAATGCGTTCCGTGCAGGCGTCTTTTATCAAATCCATTACAATTTTATCGGCATGAGGATCGTCGGTAGTTGTAACAAAATCTTTTGGTTTGTTGAGCAGCAAATACACTTTTTTCTCTGCATTGAGCTTTGTTCCATCGAAACGAACTTCGTCGGCAGGTAATACTTTTACCCCAAGTTCGGTAATAATTTTACCATTAACAGTTACCATTCCTGCGGCAATGTATGTATCGGCTTCACGTCGGGAGCAAATTCCGGCATTGGCAATAAAGCGGTTTAAACGCATTTCGCCGGTGGGATTAGATTTCTTTGGAATATTTTTAATCCCATCAGATTTGGGTTTTCTGTAAACTTTTTTCTTTTCTGTTGCCGGATAGCGCTTCTCGCTTTCTTCAGCTTTTACAGTTCTTGGTGCAGTTGATTTCCGTTTAGCGAAACCTGCTGTTTTTGATGGTAAACTTTTACCTATGCGTTTCCCTCCCTTTTCCACCGGTTTCTTTTTGTTATATTCCTGTTTCATTGTACTTTCTAATTTTTTGCAAAGGTCTAAAAAAATCCGATTTAAAAATTCTAATTCATCATTATCAATTTGTTTATCTTTATTCTCTTTATTAATTGAAAACGAAAATAATATGCAATCACATGAAATTGACTACAAAATTATTGGGCACGACGTTCAATTGGTTGAAGTTGGGCTGGATCCGGGAGAAACTGTAATTGCTGAAGCTGGCGCAATGCTTTATATGGAAGACGGAATAAGCTTTACTTCAAAAATGGGAGATGGATCAAATCCATCAGCCGGACTGTTTGATAAATTACTGGCTGCAGGTTCCCGCGTTATTACCGGCGAATCGCTGTTTCTAACTCATTTTACAAATCAAGGCTGGGGAAGAAAAACAGTAGCGTTTTCGGCACCTTATCCGGGAACGATTATTCCCATGGATTTGAATCAAATGGGTGGAAAAATAATCGTTCAACGTGATGCTTTTTTATGCGCAGCGTTGGGAACAAAAATTTCAATTACATTCAACAGAAAGTTGGGCGCCGGGTTTTTTGGTGGCGAAGGTTTTATTCTTCAGCAACTTGAAGGTGATGGAAAAGCTTTTGTACATGCCGGAGGAACTGTTATTGAAAGGAATTTAAACAATGAAGTTTTAAGGGTTGATACCGGTTGTATTGTGGGTTTTGAGCCTACCGTTGAATACAGTATTGAACAGGCAGGTGGTTTGCGTTCAATGGTTTTTGGTGGTGAAGGAATTTTTCTTGCAACATTGCGTGGCAGAGGAAAAGTATGGCTGCAAAGCATGCCAATTCGCAAACTGATTGCTCAACTTTCAACTTCAGGACCTAATTCCCGGAAAGAAGCCAGGGGAGGTTTGCTGAATAGTTTGCTGGAAGGGTAGCTAAAAATGTGTTAAAAGTTTGATTATCATAACAATATATCCATATTGAAAGATCCTTTAAAAATAGAACACGGATAACGCTGATGAAACAGATATTCACTGTTAAAAACAGCGAAAATCATTAAAATCAGTGTTGTCTGTGTTCCATTTCTATCAATTTGTAAGATTTTTTTAAAATTTATTGATTTGAATTAGGCACGTTGTCAATTCTCAA
>JBFHJA010000390.1:0-4722 GCA_041596165.1 Draconibacterium sp.
GGCACACCATCCGGGCCACTTATATCATTAAACATTGCATCTCCGGCTTTGCCACCTATATTGGCTAAATATTCTGTATCATCTTCCTGAACAACACCGATATATTCATAACCGTAAATAGGATCCAGCGATTTTCCAATAAAAAGGTTGTTACCTATATCGTCATCCTCTATCCCGTCGCCATCAATATCGTCGCCATAGAGGCTTACTACTTTGTTTCGGTTTTGCCAGAAAATAAGGTTAGATGACCATTTAACGTCAGCATTATCAATATTAATGGTGCGCAAGCTTATTTCTATCCCTTTATTATCCACCTGTCCTAAACTTGAATAAATTGAGCTAAATCCGGTCATTACTGGTATTTGCCGTGAAAATATCTGGTCGTTTGTTTCAGAGAAATAGAAATCCAAATCCAGAAATACTTTGTCATCGAGCCATGCCGACTGAAAACCTCCGTTAAAAGCTGTTGTTGTTTCCCAGCCAAGGGTTGGACTTCCTAATGTGCTTTGGCCCACACCGTATAAGATTGTTGAAGGAGCATCACCAAATTCATATCGAATACCTCCATCGCTACCGCTGGCTACACGTGCCAGTGTTTGGTAGGGCGAAAGCCCCTGGTTACCATTTTTACCATAGGATGCCTTAATCTTCAGGTAGGTCAGTTTTTCCAAACCACTCATGAAATCTTCTTCCGAAGCAGTCCATGCAACTCCCACCGATGGGAAATTACCCCATTTTTGATCAGCTCCAAAAACGGAAGCACCATCACGACGAACAGTCGCAGTAAGGTGATATTTGTCTTTATAAGCGTAAGCTAAGCGTCCTAAATAACCAATGTTTGATTTCTCAACTACATTTAAATTAACTTTTTGAACAGTCGCCTTATGAATTCCATCTACTCCCAGTAAAGTATTGCCATTTAAGGAATAGTCGCTACCTGTAGTACTTACCAGTTTGAGGTAAGAATAATCGCGGGTTGCCACAACTGTAGCATCAACATAATGATCGCCGAATTCCTTTTTGTAATTAATAATGTTATCCATTACATAAGAATAGCTGTTTGTCCGGTTGTTATATCCGTTAGCCTGTGATAATCTTTTTGCTAATTCTGCAGGTGAATACCTGTCGATATATGGTGTACTTGTTGCTTCGCCTACATAATAATTTTCATAAGTAAATTGGTCGCGTTCATCAACGTTCGAATTAATAGAAAAGTTAAAACGATAGGTTAATCCCTCTACTCCCGGTACTGTTAATAAAGCATAAGTAGCCAACCGATAAAAGTTACTTTTATCAATATCTTCAATAGTTCCATCGGTTCCCCACAATGGATTCGGCACAGATTGTCCGGTGGGATATCTTTCTAAAAGTGTTCCGGTATTCGATTCCGGATTCACCGGCATCCCGGCATAACGGTATGGTATTCCCCATGGGTGCGAATTGTAGGCCATGCCAACATTTGCTCCAATTCCGGAATAATCGTTATTGTTGAAGGTTCCATCCAAACCAACTTTCAACCAATCGGTAACATCTGCATCAAGCTTTGTGCGAACCGAAATACGTTGATATTCATCGCCAACAATAACTCCTTCGTTGCTGTTGTATCCGCCTGAAAAATAATAGTTTACGCGGTTGGCCTGACCTGATACAGCTAACTGATGATTTTGAATAACACCATTCCGTGAAATAAGATCGTACCAATCGGTATCAACATTACCCTGTTCCCATAATGTGGTAGCAAAGCCAGCATCAAAAACAATTTCTTCGGGAGAATTAATGGATGGAGTTTGTGCAACAAATTTTTCGCTCCATCTTTCTCTGTTCATCATGTCAGGTGAATTGGGCCATGTGTTTAAACCTATTGAGGTATTATAGCGGATAATGGGTTTATCTGATTTTCCTTTTTTAGATGTAATAACAATTACACCATTTGCAGCACGTGAACCATAAACCGCCGATGCTGACGCATCTTTCAGTACATCCATCACAGCAATGTCTTCAGGATTTATATCCGACATGTTTCCCAAATAGATGATACCATCCAAAACAATAAGTGGATCATTGGATCCATTGATTGAATTCTGTCCGCGCACCAAAATACTTGGTGTTTGTCCGGGTGAGGTTTGTTCACCAATGTTAACACCGGCAACACCACCTTTTAAAGCCTGTAAAGGACTTGTATTTGGTGAATTGGCTATCGGAGAATCTTCCAGCCTAACGGTACTTACTGCGCCCGAAATATCTTTTCTTCGAGCAGTACCATATCCAACGGCCACAATTTCTTCCAGTCCAATTGCATCTACAGTCATTGTAACATCAATGGATGTTTGGTCGCCCACAACTACTTCCCAGGTTTTCATTCCTATAAAAGAAAATTGTAAAGTGGCATTGTCAGGTACATCCGAAATTGAATATTCACCGTTCACGTTGGTTACAACGCCTTGCATAGTTCCTTTAATTAAAACTGTTACACCCGGCAAAGGTTGCCCGGAGTCTTCGGTTACTTTTCCCGACACAGATTTTTGTTGGGAAACTTGAAAACCGAGTTTTTCACCTTTTTCCAACAACGTGATTTGCCGTCCATCCACTTCATATTTTATCCCTGTGTCTTCGAGAAGATCGTCGAGAATATCAAAAACTTTTTTGTTTTTCTTGGAAATGGAAGCGGTTTGATCTACATCAACATTGCTGGTGTAGAAAAACTTAAACTCGCTTTGACTTTCAATTTTTGCGAGGATGTTTTTAATTGTTGTGTTTTCAACATCGAGAGTCAGTTTGGCAGTTTGTGCATAACTATCGGCAGCGAAACTACCAAGGGCTGTGATACAAATCAGAATGATTGTTAGTTTCATTCTTGCTAGCATTTCATGTACCGCCGGACTAATACCGGTGTATGACCAATTTTTTTTCATAGTTTTACATTTTAGATTATTACTCAGAGCTGTATTTTAATTTACATATTGAATGGGGCAGAATTGCAATTCGTGCCTCTTTTTTATTTTTCAAGGGAAGTGTAATCTGTTTCATAAGCTATAAGTTTTAATTTGTTAGTGTTACTAGTTGTTTTAATAAATTATTGATACAATGGTTATTGTACGTAATTTTTTGCGTTTGGGTTTTTTCGCTTAAGATTTAGTCGATAGGGGTTATTGATTTTAGCAGTTGTAACGCTTCGCTAAAAGCTTATTTTTCGAGGGTACGATTGTAACGGACTTTTGCCAAATGTTTGTCTCCGGATGGGTTTTTTTTCTTCGCAGGGTCAAAAATGGAATCCAACACTTATTCATCAATACAATAAATATGATAGCATTGTTTCATATTCTTGTATTGGTTTTTCTTGCCAGTTTTGTTTCGGCACCAAAAACCACTTTTTAAATTTGGTGAAAATATAGGTAAAGAAAGTGTTATGGCAGACCAAAAAGTATGAAGCGAATGCAGAAACCTCTGCCTCGAAAAAGGTGAGTGGAATACCTATTATTTATCAGTTGTGCATTTTTGATGACCTTACAAATAGCCAATAATCTTGTCCATTCGTTCCGAAATATCTTTCAGGCGATTTCGGTCGCCGCCGTTTACTTCGGCAGTCAGCCAACCTCCTTTGTGGTTGATTTCGCTAACGGCTTTCATAACCACAGGCCAATTGTTGTCGCCTTCCAGCAGTTCTACTTTGAACCCGTCCCACAAGCCTTTTGTGTTCATCAGTTCGCGGCTGTATTCTTTGATGTGGAGTTTCATGATGCGCGTGTTCAGGGTTTTTATCCATTGCTCGGGCCAGCCGTAACGCAAAACATTGCCGATATCAAAATACCAACCTACCAGCGGATGATTGATTTCATCGACAAACCGTTTGGCCTCAATGGGACTGAGAAGAAAATTGTTCCAGACATTTTCAAGTGCAATTTGTATCCCTGTTTTTTCGGCAAATGGAATCAATTCCCTGATAGTGTTGAGAGAGGTGTTGTATGCCTGTTCGTAACTTACTTTTTCGTTTACGACACCGGGAACAACCAAAACAGTATCACCCCCAAAATCCTTCGATTCCTGCAGTGATTGGGCGACTGACTGAATGATTTGTTTACGAACTTCGGGATCGGGGTCAGAAAGCGGCATTTTCCAATGGTCTTTATTGACTACGCTTGGAAGTTCAATCCCCGATTTCGCTTTTGCTTCGAGTATTTCGTTTTTGCTGAATTCGGTGGGACTGTTCAATTCTACACCGTCAAAACCCAAATCTTTTACCAGCTTGAATTTGTCAGTCAATGATAATTCTTCCTTGATCATCCCAAAACCAAGGCTTTTCTTTAAAGTGACTTTTCCCTGTGTATTCGCTCGAATAGAACTTGCTGATGCAAAGGATGGAGATACTGCTGTTGCCCCGGCAATCAGGGCTGTGGATTTTAGGAAATTTTTTCTGTTCATTGTCGTAATTAGTATTTGTTATTCCTGCAATTTTTCTTTCAACTCCAAAGTTACCAAAACAGGAAGGTGATCAGAAGCTTCTGAACGGATTACCTTCACTTCTTTAATTGTCCAGTTGTGTTTTTTGGAGACAAAAATATAGTCGATACGAGCACGTGGATTATCGGAAGGTATAGTGTTTTGAGGATTGCCCCTTATTTCCGCCGCATCGTTAAAGCAAGTCCCAATCAGTTTATAAGATTCGCTATCAGGGCTGAAATTGAAATCGCCCCCGATGATGACCGGAATATCAGAATTTTTAAA
>JBFHJA010000391.1:0-4701 GCA_041596165.1 Draconibacterium sp.
ACCGATATGCGTTCGGTTTTTATGAGTAGCATGCAAGGACAAAGTCCCGATGAACTGGCCAACATTTCGCTTCAGGACAGCACTTTCCAGGAAATCCTTGCCGATCCGAAACAAAAAGGAATAATAGAAAGTGTAATAAAATTAAAAGGCGATGTACTTTTTTCAATGATCGAATGGAAAGCCGGACAGGAAGAATTTCAGGCCTTTTTGCGGAGTTTATTGAATGACTACACACATAAAAATATCACTTTCGAAGATTTCTCACAAAAAATATATGATCGGTTTGGCCTCGAACTAATTCCGCTGATGGACGAATGGTTTAAAGCGAAAACACTTCCGGGTTATTTGTTTTCGGGCGTAAAGGCAGTGAAAGTAAAATCAGAAGATCAAATGCAAACTATGGTCACTTTTAAGGTAACCAACTTTTCTGACACAGAGGGACTTGTCAAAGTATCGTTCAGGCTCGGTGGTGGAGGTGGTGGAGGCCGTGGCCGTGGCGGTGGCATGGGAGGAAGCGACATGATAAACAAACTGGTTTATCTGCAGCCTCATCAAACCAAAGATTTGAGCTACTTGCTCAATGTCGATCCAAGAATGGTAATTCTGAATACTTTGACCTCGAAAAACATACCACAAACAATGATGACATTTTTCAGGGATATTGAAGAAGATACAAAAGCAAAACCAATTGAAAGCGAAACAGTTTCGGAAACCCCTGTATTAATGGCATTGCCAAACGAAATTATTGTTGATAACGAAGATCCGCAATTCAGCATAACGGAAATTGAGAATATCAGTTTGCTCGAAAAATGGATATTAAAAGAGAAACCAAACCAAAGTAAATATTCAGGAATGAACTTCTGGAGGCCGCCTTCAAGCTGGACATTAATTACTAATACTGACTTTTATGGTGCTTATGTACGTTCGGCATACTACATAAAAGGTGGTATTGGCGATTTAAATGCCACATGGAAAGTTCCACTGAAAAAATCGGGGTATTATGATGTTTATTATCACCTCTATAAAGCACGCAGATTTGGACGAGGTGGAGAAGGCGATGACAACAATGGCGATTATAACTTTACCATCCATAGCGACGACGGCGCTGAGGAACAGATACTTGACGGTAAAAATGCCGAAGCTGGATGGAATCTTTTGGGAACCTATAGCTTTGGCTCAGATACAGCTTTGATTGAACTTTCAAATAAATCAGACGCCAAAAAACTGCTTTTTGCCGATGCAGTAAAATTGGTTGAGCAATAAGAATATATAACATAAATCAACTTATAAAATCAAAAAAAATGCAAAAAATTGTATTATTGGGAATGTTAATATTTCTTGGTTTATCAGGGATACAGGCACAAGAAGCCCTAACCCTTGAAAAAGCACTGAAAATTTCGGAAACAGGAAGCCCCGACCTGCAATTATCACTTTTAAACCTCGAACGTTCTCAAAAAAACCTTGAGGCACAACGGCTGGCATTAAAATCGCGACTTTCGCTTGATGTTACACCTGTGAATTACAGTAACCAGCGACGGTTTGATACCCGTACTTCAGAATGGTACACAAATGAAAACTGGACTTCCAACGCGCAGTTCCTGATTTCGCAGCCTATTTTACCTACCAACGGGACAATCTCTTTGTCCAACGAGTTTGGTTGGCAAAACAGTACTTCCGATGCTACAGATATAACATCAAAAAGATTCTACAACAATCTGTATTTAAACCTGAACCAACCTCTGTTTACCTACAACAGGCTTAAATTGCAACTGAAAGAACTGGAATTGAACCTTGAAAATGCAAATATCAGTTATGCCTTACAACGTTTAAACCTTGAGCGGAATGTAACACAATATTTTTATGACGTTTTTATGGCGCAGAAAAATCTCGCCATTGCAAAAGAAGAATTGACTAACACACAAAAAAGCTACGATATCATCAAAAATAAAGTTGATGCCGGACTAGCTGCTAAAGAAGAGTTTTACCAGGCAGAATTAAACCTTGCAACCTCAAAATCAACTTTACAGAACAACGAAGTAAATTTTGAAAATGCAAAAGACCAGTTGAAACTTTATCTGGGAATGGATTTATATGAAGACATCCTTGTTTTGGCCGATATTGAGGCAAACCCTGTTAAAGTAGATCTCGACAAAGCCATCGAAAATGGACTGGATTCAAGAATGGAATTACGCCAACGCGAAATCGATGTGGAAACAAGTCAGTTTGCAATGATTGAGACAAAATCACTTAATGAATTCCGTGGCGACATGAATTTGCGCTTTGGGTTTTCGGGAGACAATGAAAATGTTGGACAGGTGTACCAATCGCCCACACGTAGCCCCTCGGTAAACATTGGTTTTAATATACCAATTTTCGACTGGGGCGAAAAGAAAGCACGCATTGCGGCGCAGGAAGCCACAATTAAATCGCAGGAGCTAAATCTATCGGAAGAGAAAAAGCAAATAATAATTGGGATAAGACAGGTTTTTCGTAATCTGAAAAATCAATTAAATCAAATTGAAATTGCCAAACAAAGCGAAATAAATGCACAACTAACGTATGAAATAAATCTTGAAAGATACGAAAACGGCGACCTGACCAGTATGGATTTAAACCTGTTTCAAACACAGCTGTCATCCAAAAAACTTGAATTGGCGCAATCGCTTATCAATTACAAAATCGAACTTTTAAACTTGAAAATTCAATCACTTTACGATTTTGAAATAGGACAGCCAATTTTACCAGCCGAATTATATTTAACAAAAAAGAATTAAACCTGATAAATATTTAGAAAATGAAGAATATAAAATTACTCTTAATGATGGCCGCAGTTGGTGTTGCAGCCATATCGTGCAACAATCAGACACAATCCGAAACAACAGAACTGGCAGTTCCGGTTTCTATCGAGAATGTAAAAAAGAGCAGTATCAGTCAATACATTAATACTACCGGCACCGCAAAATCAATTTACGAAGTTGCCTTAACTTCCGAATTAACAGGCGCTTATAACTTACAAACAAACCCGGTTACCGGAAAACCATTCAAATTAGGCGACAGAGTTAAAGAGGGGCAAGTAATCATCCGTTTCGAAGATGACGAATATGTAAACGGACTTGCAATCGAAGCAAAAAAACTCAATCTCGATATTTCTAAAGACGAATACGAGAAACAAAAATCGTTATATGAAAAAGGTGGCGTTACTTTACGCGAACTCCGCAATTCAGAAGTTTCAACCACAACTGCACAGTACGATTTCGAAAGTGCTGAAATCCGCCTGGCAAAAATGAATATTATTGCTCCTTTTTCGGGTGTCATAGTTGAATTACCATACTACACAAAAGGAACTCGCGTAACCTCGGGCCAGGCAATGGTAAGCCTTATGAGCTACGATAAAATGTACGTCGATATCAATCTTCCTGAAAAAAACATTTCGGAAGTGAAACTTGGTCAGGACGTATTAATAACAAATTATACCATTTCAGAAGATACTCTGGTTGGAACAGTTAGCGAACTTTCACCAATGATCAGCTCCGAAACACGTACTTTTGGCGGTAAATTGCTAATCAACAATCCTGAGTTAAAATTGCGCCCGGGTATGTTTGTAAAAGCCGACATTATCACGGCGAAAAAAGACAGTGTAGTCGTAATCCCGAAAAATATAATATTAACAGGTAACCGCGGTAAATATGTGTTTGTAGTTGAACGTAACAGCGCAGCTGATGATCGCCAAATTGTAACAGGCATTGAAAATTCAGATTATGTTGAAGTTATGGAAGGACTGAAAGTTAACGACAGATTAATAATCAAAGGATTTGAAACCCTCCGCGACAACTCGAAAGTGAAAATAATTCTTTAAGAATTACATCTCATTATTTGAAAATTAGCAAAATGAAGAAATTAACACAATTTTCTGTCAATTACCCGGTTACAATAATGATGGTGGTTTTGGGGGTCATTCTCCTGGGCTATATTTCATTTGACAAACTTGGGGTTGACCTATTCCCCGATTTAAATTCACCACGCATTTTTGTGGAAATTAAATCGGGTGAGCGCCCACCCGAAGAAATGGAAAAACAGTTTGTCGAAGGTATCGAAGCCCTTTCGATGCGACAATCAGGCGTTACTCAGGTAACTTCTGTTTCAAAGGTCGGTTCAGCACAAATTACTGTTGAATATACATGGGACAAGGACATGGATGAAGCTTTTCTTGACCTGCAAAAATCGCTGAACACGCTGACACAAAATTCCGAAATTGAGGAACTGGAAATAACACAACACGACCCGAATACTTCGCCGGTAATGATCGTCGGATTGACACACTCCGAAATCAAGGACATGAACGAAATTCGCAAAGTTGCCGAAAGTTATATTCGCAATGAACTGGTTCGTTTGGAAGGTGTTGCAGAAGTTGAACTTGCCGGTCAGGAAGAAAGCGAAGTTGTTATATCAACTGATTTGTATAGGCTGGAAGCTCAAAATCTTTCGCTCGACGAAGTAAGCACACGCATCCAGAACTTCAACCGCAATGTATCAGGAGGTCGTATCAGCGAACTCGGGCTACAATACATTGTAAAAGGTGTAAGCATGTTGCGCGACAAGGAAGATTTTGAAAATCTGATAGTTGGCTATAAAGCCACCCGCGTTGTTACTGATGGCCAAACCTCAGTGGAGAACGCGCCTATTTTCCTGAAGGATGTAGCC
>JBFHJA010000392.1:0-4694 GCA_041596165.1 Draconibacterium sp.
GTAGTTTTTTTCAAGATTTTTGTCAGAAAGATCGAGTAGTTGTATTCCTTTCAGGTTTTTGTGGTTGCCAAATTTTTGCTGTAATTGGGGGAAATAATTAGTTTCAATATCGCTCAATAAAATTTCTGCGCCCTCTTTTATAAAAAACTGTGAAATATTGCCAATCCCGCTTCCAATTTCCAGAATATTACCGCTGCAATGAGGTTTTATGGTTTCATACATCCATCGGTTAAATTTGTCAGCTCCCGAAATCAGTGTCAAAGTATCTGTCCCGTATTTTGAATTTCCTTTTACGTCATTCATAGATTTTACTTTTTCAACAACATGCTAATTCTTACTGGTTTTCTATTTACTGAAAATATTATATTTTATAATACACCAAAACGCCCTGAAACCGTCTCTCCAACCAATTTTCTTTCCTTCTTCGTAGGTGCGGCCATAGTAGGAAATCCCAACTTCGTAAATCCTGATTTTCGGAATCCTTGAAATTTTGGCGGTTACCTCGGGTTCAAATCCAAAACGGTTTTCCTGTAATTTTATGTTTTTAATAATATCAGATCTAAACATTTTGTAACAGGTTTCCATATCGCTTAAGTTCAGATTGGTAAACATATTGGAGACGCTTGTGAGCAGTTTATTGCCGATGGAATGCCAGAAGAACAGAATTCGGTGTGGATGCCCGCCCGCAAACCGCGAACCGTAAACCACATCGGCATTGGCTTCAACATAAGGTTTTAAAAGATCGTTGTATTCCCTTGGGTCATATTCCAAATCGGCATCCTGGATAATGATGCAATCGCCCGTGGCCTCGGCAATCCCACGGTGTAATGCAGCACCTTTCCCCATATTTTCAGGTTGGTGGAAAAGCTTCATGTCGGCAGTAGGATGATTACTGATATACTTATCAATTACTTCGCCTGAATTATCACTGGAAAAATCGTTTACAAGAATGATTTCCTTTTCAAATCCATAATTCAAATTAACTTCCAAAACTCTGTTTAAAATTTCGTGAATGGTTTTCGCCTCATTATAAACAGGGATTACAATTGTAAGTTTTTTCTGATTTTCCATTTAAAATGCTGAAAATTAAATAATGCGCAAAGATATGATTACTGTAAAAACGAGCGCATTGAAATTATGTTTTATTCATTGTTTTTTGTTTTACGAAACCTGTCATTGTTTTTAAAAGGCAATAAACTAATTTTAATTATCGTTTTCGTAAATGCTTTTTTAGCTTAATTTTGGAAAAAAACAGCAAAATGCAAAGAATTGCCATATTTCCTGGGTCGTTCGACCCGTTTACTATTGGACATGAATCGGTTGTTAACCGTGCAATATCAATGTTTGACAAGATTGTTATTATGATTGGGTACAATGCCAACAAAAAATCATTTTTCCCAATCGAAAAAAGGATTAAATGGATTAACCAGATTTTTAAAGATGTTGATAAAGTGGAGGTGCGGTTGCATGACGGTCTTACAGTTGATTTTTGTAAAGAAGTGGGGGCAAAGTACATTTTACGCGGCTTGCGCACCTCCGCCGATTTTGAATACGAACGTGCAATTGCACAGATTAACAAAAAAATGCACCCCGAAATAGAAACTGTTTTCCTGCTTACTTTGCCGGAACACACACCCGTAAATGCAACGATTATTCGTGATATAGTTTTTCATGGTGGCGATGCGAGCCAGTTTCTTCCAAAAGGTCTCGACATGGAAGAATTCAAAATGAACAGCAAAAAATCAAATAGCTAAACATGCGCGTTTTACTGTCTTTTTTCTTTTCTGTTTTCATCACTTTATCGGGTTTTTCCACTGTTACTATTCAATGCGATAACCTGAAATATGCAGGGCAAAAGCTTGATTTTTACAGCTATTCCGACCCAATATCATCAGCAACAAAACTTGTTTTTTCGCTTGAATTTGACAAAACCGGGAAGTGTACAAAAACCATCGAAACCCAAACTACCGATTTTGTTTTTTGCGATTTTGGCATTTACCGAGGAAGGCTTTTTATTGAACCCAATCAAACCATAAAACTACAACTACCTCCGCTTAGAGAAAAATCGTTTGCCGATCAGAAAAATCCATATTTCGAACCTGTTTCGTTTTGGTTTGCTACAGAAAACAAACAACAACTTAACAACCAGATATCAGAATTTAATTCGCAACTCAACCAACTGGCCGACAAATATTTTGACCAGCTTTATTTTCGGCAGTCAAAATCAATTTACGATTCACTTGTTTATTTTATAGATAAAAAATTTGGGACAATTAAAAACGAAACTTTTGTAAATCACAAAACAATGTCGCTGAAAATGGTTGAAGCCGATGCTTTCCGCTTTAAACCAGAAGATTATTCGGCATTCTTTTCAAATGTAAAACAGCAATTTTGGCTTCACCCCGCTTTTGCTGAACTCTTCGATAAAACATTTCAAGGGCAGTTAAGTTTCGAAGTAAAATCGGTAAAAGGCGATGATATCCGCAAAGCTGTAAATCAGGAAAATATTTTGGTTTTGATAGATTTCACAAAAAAGAAATATAAAATAGCAAACGAAATGGCAGAACTGGTGCTGCTAAAAATGTTACACGATGCTTTTTATTCGGGCGATTTTAATAAGAGCTCCATTCAGCAAATGATAAAACTAACAAGATTTACAAACCATAAAAACCATATAATAAGTGAAGCAGCGAACAATATTTACGAGAAAATTACTTTTTTGCAAACTGGAAATGCGGCGCCAACTGTTTGTTTGAAAAATCTGGAAGAGCAAGAAAACTGCACAAACCAAA
This sequence comes from Draconibacterium sp., assembly GCA_041596165.1. GTDB lineage: Bacteria > Bacteroidota > Bacteroidia > Bacteroidales > Prolixibacteraceae > Draconibacterium. The sequence continues at coordinate 2,793 of JBFHJA010000392.1, forward strand.
ACAACAAAAAATACAAATACATTATTTTTGCCGATACAGAAATGGCTGTTTGCCGTGAGCATTTAAAATATCTGCCGGCCATTCATCAGAAATTTGAAAAGTATCTGGAATTTTATATCATTCTGCGAAAAACGGATGTGTCTCAAATGAAAAGGTTTTTTACCGATAATAAAGTTCCCGGGGTAAAATTGATTGACGATAACGGTGAATTTATCGACCAATATAAAGTACGTTCGTACCCACAATGTTATCTGCTCGATGAAAACCATAAAGTAAAATTTACGGCTGCCAAATCGCCGCTCGATGGTTTTGAACAGCAGTTTGGCAGTTTTATTCAGCAAGAACTTTTTCAAAGGCAACGAAATCAAGGGAAATAACTTTGGATCATTATCTTTGCCGCCTGATTTTTAAAATTTATTCATGATTTCAATTGACGGGCTGGCGGTAGAATTTAGTGGGACTACACTTTTTAAAGACATCAACTTTGTTGTAAACGACAAGGATCGAATTGCTTTAATGGGCAAAAATGGGGCAGGAAAATCCACTTTACTTAAAGTTATTGCTGGTGTACAAAAACCAACAACTGGAAAAGTTTCAGCACCCAAAGATGCTGTGATTGCCTATTTACCTCAACATTTAATGGTCGATAACCAGCGCAGTCTTTTCGAAGAAGCGTCGCAGGCTTTTTCGGAAGTGTTGAATATGCAAACTTTGCTGGATGAATTAAATGAACAGCTTACCATTCGCACCGATTACGAATCGGATGAATACAGTAAAATCATTGAACAGGTTTCGGAATTGAGTGAAAAATTATACAGTCAGGGCGAAATTAATTTTGATGCGGAAGTGGAAAAAATATTGCTTGGCTTAGGTTTTGAACGACAGGATTTCCAGCGGCCAACAAGCGAATTTAGCGGTGGCTGGCGGATGCGGATTGAACTTGCAAAAATACTGCTGAAAAAGCCCGACTTAATTTTGTTAGATGAACCTACCAACCACCTCGATATTGAATCGGTGCAGTGGCTCGAAGAATTTCTTGTAAACGAAGCAAAAGCTGTGATTGTGATTTCGCACGACCGTGCATTTGTTGACAACATTACCACCCGCACCATTGAAGTTACAATGGGCCGCATCTACGATTACAAAGTAAACTACTCGAAATACCTTGAATTAAGAAAGGAGCGCCGCGAGCAGCAGCAAAAGGCATTCGACGAACAGCAAAAAATGATTGCCGAAAACGAACAGTTTATCGAACGTTTCAGGGGAACTTATTCAAAAACTTTGCAGGTGCAGTCGCGGGTAAAAATGCTCGAAAAACTGCAAATACTCGAAGTTGATGAAGTGGATTCATCGCATTTGCGTTTGCGGTTTCCACCCTCGCCACGTTCAGGAAGTTACCCTGTAATTGCCGACCAGGTTGGAAAATCGTACGACAGGCATTTGGTTTTTTCTGATGCAACTTTTAGTATCCAACGCGGCGAAAAAGTAGCTTTTGTGGGAAAAAACGGCGAAGGGAAAACTACGTTGGTAAAAGCGATAATGGGAGAAATTGATTTTGATGGAACTTTAACACTCGGACATAATTCGCTGATTGGTTACTTTTCACAAAACGAAGCTTCACTTTTAGACGAAAAACTTACTGTTTTTCAAACCATTGACGATGTTGCAAAGGGTGATATCCGTACCAAAATAAAAGATATTCTTGGCGCATTTATGTTTGGCGGCGATGACTGGGACAAATATGTGAGTGTACTTTCCGGCGGAGAACGTACCCGGTTGGCAATGATTAAATTACTGCTCGAACCTGTAAATCTTCTTATTCTCGATGAACCCACAAACCACCTGGATATTCGCACCAAAGACATTTTGAAACAGGCGCTGTTGGAATTCGATGGAACTTTA
>JBFHJA010000393.1:0-4679 GCA_041596165.1 Draconibacterium sp.
GAGCAATCATTTCTTACTCATTCGAAACATTCTGTAATGTTTTACGGTATTTGGAGAATACAATCGCACGCGAAATAAAACCAAGAAATTTGCCATTATCAATAACGGCAAGGTTGTAACGTCCTGAAGTTTCAAATTTCTCAACTACAATTTCCATGCTGTCATACGGTGAAATATAGAATTCGGGCATGTACATGATATCTTTCACTTTCACCGAGTCGTACAAATCGGGTTCAAAAATCAGGTTTTTTACTTCTGATAGTTTTACCATTCCCTTCAAAATACCGTTTTCATCAACTATCGGAAACAGGTTTCTGTCAGATCGGGAAATTGCTTTCACTAAATCTCTTAAACTTGCTGAGGGTAAAAGAATTTCAAAGTCAGTTTCAATGAGCTGTTTTAATTCCATTAATAAAAGCACAGCCTTATCTTTATGATGAGTCATTAATTCGCCGCTTTGAGCCAGTCGTTTTGTGTAAACCGAGTGCGGTTCAAACCGCATGATGGTTAAGTAGGCTACGGTTGAAGTAATTATTAGTGGTAAAAACATTCCGTAACCTTTGGTAATTTCAACAGTTAAAAAGATTCCTGTAAGTGGGGCATGCATTACAGCGGCCATCATACCTGCCATTCCTGCAAGTGCAAAATTATCTTCTGGCAAACCTAAGGAATAAAATGTGTTCAGCAACTTTACCAAAAAATATCCACCCACTGCTCCCAAAAAAAGTGTTGGTGCAAAAATACCTCCTATACCTCCTGATCCGGTTGTGGCCGACATTGCAAATACTTTAAAGATTAGAATTGCGGCAAGAAAAGTGAGTAAAACATAAGGATTATATTTCCATTCAAAAAACAATGTATTATTAAGCAGGTTTTTACCTGCCCCGCTAAATATTGTAATAATACTGGTGTAGCCTTCTCCCCACAAAGGTGGGAAAATAAAAATGAGCAACCCGAGAGCAAATCCGCCAATCAAAAGCCTAACTCCCCAATTTTTTATTGCAGCCATTTTCGATTCCAGATACATTGCGGATCGGGTAAAATAAAACCCAAGTAAACCTGTGAATATTCCTAGCAAAATATAAAACCAAATATTGTTGATTTGAAATGGTGAAACATTTGTGAATTGCATCAAAACACCTTCTCCCATAAAGAAAGATGTTAAAGCAGTTGCAGAAACAGCCGAAATAAGGAGGGGCACCAAATACACCATTGTCAGGTCGATCATTAGCACTTCCAATGTAAAAACAATTCCTGCAATAGGTGCGTTGAAAATTCCGGCAATTGCTCCTGCAGCGCCACAACCCACCATTAACGTTACATATTTGTAGTTGAGCTTGAAAATACGCGCAAGATTAGACCCTATTGATGCGCCTGTTAAAACAATTGGAGCTTCCGCTCCAACCGATCCGCCAAGACCAATGGTGAGAGAACTTGCAACCATTGAACTATAAGTATTATGTGGTTTTAATCTGCTGTTTTTCCGTGAAATTGAAAACAGAATTTTGGATACTCCATGTCCGATATTATCTTTAACGATGTACTTTACAAAAAGTACGGTCAGAAAAATCCCGATCATTGGGTAAATAAGATACCAATAGCTGATAGAATCAACGGTTACCCATTTTGTAATTTTAATTTCAACAAAGTGTATGAGATTTTTTAATGTCAATGCTGCCAATCCTGATAATAAACCTATAACCAGGCTCAACAGATGAATAAAATTTTTCTCCGGAATATTGGCTATTCTCCAGGCAACTGCTTTGTTAATCCAGTTTTTTGAGTTGCGAAGCCAAATTATTTTAAACGTGCGAAACATCTATTATTTGTTTACGGTAATTTGTAAAAACCCGCGCGCGGGAAATAAAACCTATATATTTTCCATCTTCGATAACTGCCAGGTTGTACCTTCCTGATGACTCGAATTTCTGTGCAACAGTTTCCATATTATCATTTGGATCGATGTGGTCAGTTGGCATGTACATTAACTCACTGATTTTTACCACGTCATACAAATCATGACTGAAAATTATATCGCGTACATCATCCATTTTTACCATTCCAACCAATATTCCATTTTTATCGACTACAGGGAACAAGTTTCGGTGGTTGCGCGAAATAGCGATTGTTAAATCGCGTAAATTTGCGTCAGGAGAAAGTACTTCAAAATCTGTTTCAATTAATTTTTTAACCTGGAGCATCTGCAAAACATTGGCATCCTTATCATGTGTAAGCAGCTCTTTCCGACTTGCCAGCTGATAATGATATACTGAGTTAGGTGTAAAAGTCCGTACAACAATATAGGCAAATGTTGCAGTAACCATCAATGGTACAAAAAGTTTGTAACCACCTGAAATATCCGCAATTAAAAAGATTCCTGTAAGTGGGGCATGCAAAACCCCGGCAATTAATCCGGCCATTCCAATGAGTGCAAAGTTATTTGTATTGAGTTGTCTGATTCCGGATAAATTTATGACTTCGGCAAAAAGCATTCCTGTATTTACTCCCACAAAAAGCGAAGGAGCAAAAATACCTCCTATTCCACCAGCACCAAAAGTGAATGATGTAGCCACAATTTTTAACAAAATTACGGCGGCTATCAAAACCAAAGCTGCCCACATTTCCTCTCGCAAACTATAAAACAAACTATTGTTGAAAAGGTACTCCACATTACCTGACAAACATTCGTTTATCGATTCATAACCTTCTCCATAAAGTGATGGAAAAAGGAAAATAAGTACACCCAGTCCAGCACCGCCAATGATTATTCTTGAACCCTGTTTGTTCATTTTTTCAAACCAACTTGCAATAAATATGTACATTTTAGTGAAATAAACCGAAACAAATCCGGCGACAATCCCAAGAACGACGTAATATGGAAGATCCGCCAATTCAAATGCCTGATGCACTTCAAAAGGATATAAAACATTTTGTCCAAGAAAAAGATACGAGGTTACAACAGCTGTTGCAGAAGCTAGTAAAAGAGGCACAAGTGAAAAAACAGTAAGGTCGATCATTATAACTTCTACTGCAAAAACAATAGCTGCGATTGGCGCCTTGAAAATAGCTGCCATTGCTCCTGCGCAAGCGCAGGCAAGCATAAGTATGGTATTTTTGTAGCTTAAGCGAAAGAACTTTGCCAACCATGATCCCCATGCAGTACCAGTGGCTACTGTTGGTCCTTCCAATCCAACAGATCCGCCAAATCCAACCGTAAGTGAACTTGCCAATACAGAAGAAAAAAGATTGTGTTTGCTAACTAGTCCTTTACGTTTTGAAATGCTGTATAAAACATTTGGGATACCGGGCCGCACCTCATTTCCTATAATATATTTCACTACCAGTACTGTTAAAACAATCCCCACCAAAGGCAAAGCAAAATAAATATAGTTTTGCATTTGGGTGGAAACCATGGTATTCACAAAATGTTGTGTTAGCCGAACAGAGTTTTTGATTACCACAGCCGCAATTCCCGACAAAACACCAACAACAATGCTGAGTGACGTTATAAATGCGCGTTCACTCATGTTCCGCAGCCGCCAGCGGTGAAAACGAGCTATTATGTGAATTCGTTTACTCATAGATTAAGTACAAAAGTAACAAAAGCAAAGGTTTCGCATCCAATATAACTCAACTAAACCGGTTAAACTATTGTTATCATTAATATATACATCTTTTTACTCTAAGATAAGAGAAAATGAATTGAATAAATCACTGAAAATAATGTAATTACAAAATTAGATGCTAAAAGTTAAACTTACAGGAGCTTCAGGATTTCTGGGCAAAGGAATCACTGATGAATTGATAAAAAAGGGTTTCGAAGTTTCCCGCATTGAACGCAAATTAATCTATGGCTCAACGATAAATCTGTCAAAAGAGGTGGAAAATACTGAGGTTATAATTAATCTGGCCGGTGCACCAATATTACAACGATGGACAGAAAGAAAGAAGAGGCTGATTCATGAAAGCAGAACAAGAACAACCCTAAATTTAGTAAAAGCCATAAATGCATTACCAAAAGAGAAACAACCGAAAAAGTTTATTTCAGCATCAGCAATTGGCATTTACAAATCAGGATTCACCCACGATGAAAGCAGTACTAATTTCGACAATGGATTTGTAGGAATTGTTGCCAGAGATTGGGAAGCTGCAAGCAAGGATTTATCTCCGTCTGTGCAAAAAATTATTTTCAGAATAGGTTTGGTTTTGGGGAAAAATGCAAAAACGATTAAAAACCTGCTTTTGCCTTTCAATCTTGGTTTGGGAGCCACAATTGGAAACGGCAAACAACCTTTTCCCTTTATTCATGAAAAGGATGTTTTTGAAGCATTTGTTTGGGCGGTAGAGAAATTGGAAAAAAGCGAAACATTTAATCTCGTTGCTCCCGAAAAAATATCGAACAAAGATTTTACAAAAGCGCTGGCAAAAAAGTTAAATCGGCCTGCAATTTTCTCGATACCAAATTTTGTTTTGAAATTGGTTTTGGGTGAAGCAGCAATTTTACTTACAGAATCGCCGGAAGTTGAACCAAAGAATTTATTGGACGCAGGATTTGAGTTTGAATACACCACAATTGAAAGCGCTTTAACCGAAATAATTTGATTTTTTAGAAAGTTTGATTTGCCTTAAATCTCGTTTTGAATTGATTAGCATGAAACCCTAATTTTGAAGAAAATCAA
>JBFHJA010000394.1:0-4668 GCA_041596165.1 Draconibacterium sp.
TATCTGAAAGAACAATTCAAAAACGAATCAATTATGGCCATTTTGTTTTTTTATTTCTATTTTGGTTGAAAGATTTATCAACCGAATCCCATCTTTTTTATGAAATTGGAACCGGATTGCACCTTACCATTCGATAAGTCAAAAAATGCAGGTTAATAGCAGGTAATTAATGTGTTTAGATTGTGAATAAAGTAGCTTTTGATTTTATCATAGTTTAAAATCAAAGTAACTATTTAATATTCAACGGTTATTTTTGAATCTCTACTTAAATTCAATAGTAGTTGTTCCAACGTTATTTCCATCAGCGAACAAGTCGATTGTATAAGTTCCAATCATAAATTCTGACTCACCGGCGTTGTCCCAATAAATGTTTACGGGAAGATCCTGTCCTTCGTAATTTACTTCGCGCATTGCTGAAAATGGGATTTTTAAATCTTCAAACTGGAATAAATCGTTGGGCGATTTTGTTAAAAGCAGTTGATCGGGGCGCATAATACGCACATAAACATTTTTTGCTCCCCGTTTTGAGGTAATATTTTTACCCAATACAAATGAAATACGAATTGTTTCGGCTTTTTTTGCAAATCTTGTTTCCTTGCCCCTTGAATTTAATCCCTCGGCTAGTAATTCACGTGTTTCGAGTTGCGCTGCACGTTGCAGTCTTTTTTCCTTGTTTTCTATGTCCTGGCTCAACTGCTCATTTTTAATTTCAACTTGCTTAAATTGTTCCTTTACCTGTGTGTTTTCAGCCATTAACTGTTCGTTTCGTTTATTGAGCGAATCAATTTGAACAACAAAATCGCGCATAATACCGCGCAGTGTAGTAACTTGTTTCTGATAATCGTTAATTTTTTCGTAGCTCACCCTTTTGGTTTGCTCCACTTCAATCAATAAATCTCTGACTTTAGCTTGTGCGTAAATCAACTGTTCGTTTATTGTATCGTTTTCCGTTTTCAGCAAATCGTAACCGGCTACTATTTGTGTTAATTCGTTTTGAATGGAATCTTTTTCAGCCCTGACATGCCCCATAATTAATCCATGTTCACGGCGTTGCATAAAAAATAAAACAATCATTGCTACAAGAACAACCGAAAGTGCAATTACAATGATATTGTTTCTCCTGTTTTTAGAGTTTTGTGCAGGTATGTTTTCAAATTCGCTCATATCAAAACTTATTATTATAACGTAAAACGACACAAAATTAACAATCTTTTGTGCTGCAACAAATTAATAAAGACCGCCAAATCAAATTCATTAGTCTTTATTAATATCGAATAAAACAGTTCATCGATTATTTGTTCCTGCAGTACTGTTCCATATTCTCAGAAAAATTAATAATGTTGAGGTTGGAGAGGAAATTGTATTCTATTAAGGTTAAAAATTAAATGAAGCTGCCAATCAGTATATTGTTAAATATCAGGCGGGTATGTGTTTCTGCGTAAAAATCCTTATTTTCACAAAAGCAACTCTGGTAGCCGCAGAAAACACACAACCCGTACCTTATTGACCTTAATCGGTTAAAAAAATGAATATTGTTACCTGAGCTTCATGTTCGAAAATAAATGGAAAATCACATTCAAAACAAATTGCCAAACTTTAATCCAAAATAGATTGTACGAGGAGAAGTTGGTCCATAAACATAGCCTGGATCCCTATCGATTCCCTCATCGAAGTCATTTTGAAAGCTGTTGAAAATGTTTTTGATTCCGGCATTTAACTCCACTTTTACTGCATCAGTAAGTTTTAACTGATAGCTGAATTTCATCCCGGCATCAAAAAATGAATTTGTTTTGTTTAGTTGCCCGACTTCCGGATTAGTCAATTGTGGTCCAAAGTAAGGAACCAGCATTGTACCTGTATAATTTCCTGTAAATGCTACGCTAAATAAATAAGTTGGGTTGTAATTTAAACTAATGTAACCGTAACTGTTTGGTGAACGAAGGAATTGAGTTTCATTAAATTCCTGTGGTTTATCAAATGTGCTTTTCTGTAGCGTAAATCCCGATTGAAATTGCATTTTTGCTGAGGGCGATGCATTCAATTCAATGTTTATGCCTCTAACAGCTGCTCCGTCTTCGGCATTGATACGGGTATAAATTACCGTGCCGTTTTCGTCGGGTGTGCCGTAATCGTTGGCAAACGGATGTATTAGCGTGGTATAAAAACCTTCTGCAAGTATCTGAAACTGCCAGTTATTCAAAAGGTTTGAATAGTCAAATGAAGCGTTAATACTATTCGATGATTCTTGTTTTAAGTTGGGGTCATTCACGTGGATTACTTTGCGTGAACCAGAAGTTTCTATGTGTAAATCCTCATCGAAAATTTGAGGGGCACGAAACCCGCGTGCAAAACCTGTACGGAATTGAAAATGTTCGGCAATATTATATAAGATGCTGATTCTCGGACTGAATACATTTCCCGTTACATCCTTGCTTTCATTTGTTTTATCGGAAACCAGGTAATTATCATATCGAATTCCTGCCGTTATTACAGCCTTTTCCATTTTCCATTCCGATTGCAAAAATGACGCACGGGTTGTCATTGTCTGGTCGGCTACAAGTGTATTTCCAAAATGGAAATCCTGAGCCGGATCGTAGTATCCCAGTTTTTTATCTTCCAGATTGCTCCCGTTCATTTCGATACCTAAAATAATTGAAGCCGGACTAAATATAAACCTGTTCAATTGTCTTGTATATTGAATACCTGAAGAATAAGTAAAGTCAGTAGTATTTCCATAAGCCGATAAATCCTGGCTGGCACCGTAATATGAATCGCGATTAACACCCTGAGCAGCAAAAAACAGGGATAATTTGTCTGACTCCCGAAACAAAGCATCATAGGAAACTGCAGTAGAATTTATTTTATGATCTACACTTTCCGTAATATCAGATTCATGAGCAGGTAACTCAAATTTATTGCCGCCCCGTCTTGATTCGTTGATGTTGAAATAGTCGATTGTGAATTTTCCACGGTCGCCAATGCGTTGAAAAAAGCGGGTTCCCAAGGTTGCATTATCAATATTTGCAATTTCAGAGAAACCATCGCCATTGGCATCAAAAGCATCTCTTGCGCGGGTAAATCCAAAAAAGCTCATCCCTGTTTTATAATCGTCACTTACAAACGAACCATTAAAATTGACATTATGATCTTCAGCATTTTCACCTGTCATTCCAACCCCGCTTACCGCAGACGATCCTGAAGCTGAAAAATTATTCGAAACCGGATCTTTGGTTATTAAATTTATGGTTCCGGCAATGGCGTTACTTCCAAACAAAGCAGAACCGCCACCGCGGACAACTTCAACGCGTTCTATCATATTTGCCGGAATCAATTCCAACCCGTAGACACCTGCCAATCCGCTAAAAACTGGCCTTGAATTGATGAGTATTTGGGAATACGGTCCTTCCAAACCATTCATACGAACCTGCGTAAAACCACAATTCTGACAGTTATTTTCCATACGCAAACCGGGTGCAAAATTCAATCCTTCGCTTAAAGTTACATTTTGAGTACGCTGGAATAATTTACCGTTTATTGAATTCACAATTGTTGGTGTTTCTCGGCGGCTTTTTGAATTTCGGTCGGCTGATACCACAACTTGTTCGAGATCAATGTTGTCAGGTTCAAGTAGAACCAAAATTGTTTTGCTTTCATTTAGCACCAATTCAACATCATGTTCACGTGATTTGTAACCAACAGCTGAAATTACAACAACTTGCTTCCCAAGCGGTAAATTTGTCATTTTGAAATGGCCGGTAACATCAGCAGCAGTGCCTATTGTTGTTCCTTTAATACTGATTGTGGCGAATGGAATATGTGATTCTTCCGATTTAACATCGCCAAACAACATGGCATCTGTTTTTGTTTTTTTATCTTTTTCTTCGGCAAATACAAAGTTACCGAGAACCAATAATAACAATAATAATATTGCTAAAAACTTCATAAATAAAATTTTCAAATTAATAAATTCCTATTGATATTGAGGGATTTATGAAATTTGAAAAACAGGTGGGCCTCGCAAAGTTTTATGAAGCGAAAGTGTTAAATGAAAATATTCTTCGTTATGAATAAAATAACCCCTTGAAACAGGATTGTTGTTATTACTTATTTGTAATTCAGGAGTAATATTAAAATAATCGAAATGAACGTTAGAGTAAAAACAGATTTCGTTTTTTGAGTGATTGTGATTGTCGTTTGAATCTTCGTTATGCGAATCGACAGGGTGCGAATGGGTTACAACCATCCCATTGGCATAAAAATGGGTATGTTTGTTCAGAAGTGAACTCTGAACAATGAAAAAATATACTGGCAGAATCAGTATAAAAATGAATTTTGTATTGTTTCTGATGAATTTCAAGCAGTAATAATTTTCAGCAAAAGTAGTATTGTTAAGCTTTAATCTGCTGTAAATATTGCAAATTCCCAACTTTTAGGGATGTGCTGTAGTTGTATGTAGTTATAAATAGGGATATTTATCCAAACTACAAATAGTAAAATGGATAGCAACCCGAATTATTTAAGTTTTTAAGGACGCTGTTCAAATAAGTGTGTCAAATTAAGGAATTATAAATTTTTTAATTTGGCAAAATGAAAAGAGAGACAAGATTTGATTTTGAAGAATTTGAGAAAGAGGCTATCGAGCGACTCAAAGAAGGAGCGCCATTATCA
>JBFHJA010000395.1:0-4647 GCA_041596165.1 Draconibacterium sp.
ACACAGGAAGCAATTATGTGTGGGGAGTAAATATCAATTTTAGTCCTGATATTAATGCTCCTCCCGATGATTATGAAATTATTGGATCTGCCATTTCGGATGTTGTACAAATAAGGTGGCTAAATTCAGGTTCATACTATTTGAAAGTTATGGAAACCGACCTGAAAGGATGCGAAAATCTAAAGGTTTTACCTGTTCAGGTTATTATGAATAACCGTTCGATTGGATTCCTGACATTATCGGGCAGCTCATATTTTAATGGCGCAGGAAACGGATTTGATCTTCCTATTGTAATAGAAGGAAATCGTGGACAACCTTTAACTGACGATTATTTTCCGTTGGTGGTTGATTTTATGTTCAACGGTAAGTTGTATTCTCAGGAAATACGGTCTAATAATCAAGTGATAAGTATTCAGAATGAATGGGTGAAAACTTCGGCGTACACCGACTTTAGTGCGAATGTTGAGATTATTGCAGCCAAGGATGTTTTCAATGAGAATATCCCACTGGATGTGGATATAAAAACACACATAAGAACAATTCTGGCACTCCCACAAATCGAATTTGAAGCCTTGAATACATTGGTTGAACAGGGTTCGCAAGTTACTTCCAGTGTAAAAGTGGTAGTCGGAAAGCTTGAAAATCCGGTATATCACTGGAGTTTAAATCCTGTTGAGGGTTCAACTACCAATTTAAGTTTAATAACCGGAACATCGGCTACTATTTTATGGAATGGGCCTCCCGGTATTTATACCTTGCAAGTTTTTGTTTCAGATGTTACCGGAATTGTCAGCGAAACCATCAGTCAACAAATTCAAATTGCTGAACCATTAGGAATCGTTGTTAACGCCGGACGCGACACCGTGATTGGCATTTGTAATCCATATCAGTTGTTTGCCAAGGCTGAACAACAACCTGGCGAAACATTTACTTATCATTGGAATCCTACGGAATATCTTGATAATCCTGATATACCAAATCCGGTTTTTACACCCGGAATCACAACATCTTTTGTTGTTTCTGTAACAAACAGCAAGGGAATTTCAGCATCTGATACCGTGAAAATAACAGTATCTGATTTGATTGCCAACGCAGGTAATGATGTTTATATGGAGCAAAATTCATCCACAATTTTGCATGCTACAAATAGCAGTGGAGCTGACCTTCAATACAAATGGTTCACTTTGGCAGGTAAAATTGACAGCGGTGAAAACACTGCAAACCCAATTGTAAGCGATTATGGCGCATATTATCTTGAAATTACAGATATGTTTGGTTGTACAGCATCCGATTCGGTAAATGTTTACAGGTTGACGCATGCACCAGTGGCAAACGATGATTACGACTCAACAACATACTTAACTGAAGTAAAAATACCGGTTTTGAATAACGACACCGATAAAGATAACAGCATTGTGCCATCGACACTCTCAATTTCAATGTCGCCGTTTAACGGAACGGCTTATGTTGATTTTGATGATTACACGGTACATTACCGGCCAAATGAAGGTTTTAGCGGATCAGATAATTTTGAATATCGCATTTGCAATAGTTCTAATTTATGTGATCAGGCAAATGTTTATGTTTTAGTTACCGATTTCAAGTTCGTTATACCAAATGCTTTTTCTCCAAATGGCGATGGCATTAACGATTACTTTGAAATATTAGGGATAGAAAATTATGAAAGAAATTCAATAACCATTATTAACCGCTGGGGAAACAAGGTATATGAAGCAAAGAATTACGGAATCAGCACAACACCCAAATTCTGGGATGGAAAGGCAAATACAGGTGTGCGAATTGGAAATGAAGAATTACCAACCGGTACATATTACTATATTCTTGAATTAGGAAATGGAGATAAACCAATTGGAGGTTCCATTTATTTAGACAGGTAATGGAATGAAAGTATTCAGAAAAATATTGTTTTTGGCGATTTTTGCATTGGCAATAATCTTTAAACCTCAAATGGTTATGGGGCAGCAGGATCCACTTTATACACAGTATATGGAAAACCTTCTAGTCATCAATCCGGCATTTGCAGGTTCTAAAGAAAATGGAAATGTGCTGCTTGTTGCCCGCAACCAGTGGGTTTCGTTGCCTAATTCGCCCATAACAAGATCATTTGCATATCAAACCCCTACTGAAAATAAAAATGTTGGACTTGGATTTTCAGTTATGTATGATAAGATTGGCCCACAAAAACAAACAGGTGTTTATATTGATTATTCTTACTTTTTACGGGTGGGCGAAAATTATAAACTTGGAATGGGTTTGAAAGGTGGTGTTAGTTTTTACCGTGCTTCGCTCACCGATTTAATTACAATTGATCCTGACCCGATTTATTCGCAGGATATTTATAAAAACTTTTTGCCTAACATTGGAGTAGGATTTTTTCTTTTTTCAAAAGATACCTATTTGGGGCTATCAGTTCCAAAACTCATTGAAAACACCATTACGCGAGATGATTATCAAACAGAATACTTAAACAGACAGGAGATTCATTTATATACTGTTGCAGGTAAAAAGTTTAGTTTAAGCGAAGATTTTCAACTTAAAACAAATGCGATGATGCGGTTTGTTCTAAATTCACCCATTTCATTTCAATTAACAGCATTGGCCGGATTTCAAAACAAGTTTTGGGTTGGTGGAATGCTTCGTTTTGGCGATTCTTATGGCATTGTTACCCAATTTCAAGCTACCGAAAAAATGTTGATTGGCTACTCATACGACCTGACCACCTCCAACTTAAATGCGTATAGCAACGGAACTCACGAAATTATGTTCAGCTACGATTTAAATATTTTTAAATAATACCATATTTATTTTACTACAAATTTGAGCGTAGATACACCGGCTTTATCGAATACCCTGACAAGATAAATTCCCGGGGAAAACTCTTCTATATTGATTTTGGTTGAATTTTTATATATCTCACTTTTTCGCGTTATAAGTTTTCCGCTTATTGAATAAATCCAAATTTCTTCAATCAAATTTTCCGAATAGACATTGATTTCCAGGTTTGCCGGATTAGGAAATATTTCGGTTTCTCCTGTTTTCCTGAGTTCTCTTTCATTTTCTGTAACAACATTTGGTTCATCAAAATTTCGTGTAGAATACAGCCTGTATTCACCGGGAGCCAACGGTAAATTTTGGTTAGTCGTATTTATTTCTACTGAATCGCGTTTAAAGAACTCATACCATTTCCCTGTTTTTTGGAAAGTTACGCTTGCAGTTTTTTGACTGATATCGAAATTACCGACTACAAAAACATGGTTTTCACCATTTGTTAAACGATACCATTTAATTGCTGAGCTTAAATCATACCCGAAACTTTCAGGTGTAAATTCGGGGTAACTTTGTTTTAGTTCATTCAGTTTTGCAACAACTTGAAATAACTCTATCCGATCGGCATTTTCAATATATTCCCAATAAGAAGGTTTTGGAGAAAGCCGGCAATCATTATTAACCGAACCATTTTCACACTGATTAATGGATATGTCATAACCACGTTCACCAAATTGCCAAATCATTTTTGGCCCTGGTAATGGAATGTTAAAAACGGAGTTGAGTTCAATCCGTTTCAAAGCTGTTGACTGGTCTTTTATATTATAATCGCCGCTTACCAACCCATTTTGTTTAATTGAATACATGATGCGTTCCTCATCGTGACTTTCGGGATACGACACGAGGTTTGGGTTATTCCATCCCCGTTGCTTGTAAATTGCCCAGTTCAAATTCGAACTGCTAAAATTTCCTCGTGCTGCTTCCTGATAACTTCCGTGCATATTTCCCCATAACATTATGCCATAATTGGCCAATTCGGTTTCCTCCGGATTGTCCGACAAATGTTCGAAAATAACAATTGCTTCGTTGTTCCGCTTCCAAATTTCGTCGGTCATTCTTTGCAGATTTGAAATTCGGGCGGCATCATAATCGCTTCCCCAACTGCTTTGCGGATATGGAGTATTAGAAAATCCTTTTGTAAAATCGAACCTAAAACCGTCAATTTTATATTCACTCATCCAAAATGCAGCAACGCTGTCAACCAATTCGCGTGTTGCCGTGCTTTCGTGATTAAAATCGTATCCCCATTGTGCTGCAGTATTTTGAAAATTACTTTGCTGGTTGTACCATGGATTTTCGGAAGTGATATTCCAGTTGTCCATATACATTTGCACAAACGGACTTTGGCCATAACTATGGTTCAGCACCATGTCGATAACAACGGCAATTCCACGTTTGTGGCACTCATCAACCAGCATTTTGAGTTCGTTTTTTGTGCCGTAATATTTGTCGGGAGCAAAGTAAAACGAAGGGTTGTAACCCCAACTGCTGTTTCCTTCAAATTCGTTAACCGGCATTAATTCAAGTACGTTTATTCGAAGGTCTTCCAAATAATCCAATTTTTCACGAACAGCCTTGTAAGTATGTTCAGCCGTAAAATCGCGCACAAGCAACTCGTAAATTACAAGTTTATCTTTTTCGGGAACGTTGAAATTTTTGACTTCCCATTCATATTCTTGTTGGCCGGGTTGAAGCACAGAAACAATCCCATCGGTTTTGTTTTCCGGATAAGCTAATAGGTTTGGGTATGTTTCAGAAGAAATATAATTGTCGTTCCACGGGTCGAGGATTTTTTCAGTA
>JBFHJA010000396.1:0-4640 GCA_041596165.1 Draconibacterium sp.
CCGGTTGACCTGATTATTGGCAACACCTACGGAAAATACATTTCACGCGACGAAAATATTCCGTTTGTTCGCATGGGTTTCCCGATTATCGACCGTGTTGGGCACAGCTATTTCCCAACTATCGGTTACCAGGGCGGAATCCGTATCCTCGAAAAAATTCTGGGTGTGCTGATGGACAAACAAGATGCAACAGCTCCAGAAGAATCATTCGAGTTGGTAATGTAATCCGAATAAAATCTCTTGATAAAGAAAACTCAGTTGTAATCACTCTTTTTCAAAGTTAATTGGGGGAAGTTTTATCTCGCACTTCCCCCTTTTTAAAACGGGTTCTACCATAAATTTAGTGGTATATGAAATGTTGTTTGGATTACTCACCCTGATAAGGTCTGTGACATTATTGTCCCTTTCTACGCGTAGAGAGGGAGAAGAGGGAGAGTATCAACAATTAATACAAGTTTTTACAAATTTAATTTGTTCGTAAAAATTTAATCCCATTAAAAACAACAGTAGAATCAAAAACAAAAACACAATGATTGAAATACTAAAAGAACGTGAAAAGCAGGTCGTTACCAAAGGGAAAGACGACGTTGCCATTGCTTGCGGCAAAGCGAGCATTGCTGGTTCGGTAAGTCAGCGTGCTTGTGTTTTTTGTGGTTCGCGGGTTGTGCTTTACCCCATTGCCGATGCCTTGCACCTCATTCATGGCCCGGTTGGGTGCGCGGCCTACACCTGGGATATCAGGGGTTCACTTTCTTCGGGGCCACAACTTCATCGATTGAGTTTTACAACCGACTTAAAAGAACGGGAAGTTGTTTTTGGTGGCGAACCAAAACTGTACAAAGCGCTGGTAAGTTTAATCGACCAGTACAAACCCAAAGCTGCATTTGTTTATGGAACCTGTATTGTTGGCGTAATTGGCGACGATATGGAAGCCGTTTGCCGAAAAGTAAGCCGCGAAAAAGGGATTGACGTCATTCCAATCATGAGCGAAGGTTTTAACGGAACTAAAAAAGACGGTTACAAACTGGCTTGCGATGCCCTCTCTAAACTGATTGGTACCGATGAAAAATCGGAGGTTCCGGAACACAGCATCAATATTTTAGGCGATTTCAATCTGGCCGGAGAACTTTGGATGCTTTCGGAATATTACAAAAAAATGGGTGTAAATATGGTCGCCTGCATGACCGGCGATGGCCGCATTGACGACGTCCGAAAAGCCCACAAAGCAAAACTAAATGTTGTGCAATGTTCAGGTTCGATGATTTATCTGGCCAAAGACATGAAAGAGAAATATGGCATCCCGTTTATGAAAGTTTCCTATTTCGGAATAGAAGATATGTCGGATGCGTTGTACGAAGTTGCCCGCTTTTTTAAGTCGGACGAAATGATGCAAAAAGCACGTGAACTGGTAAAGGAAGAAATCAGTAAACTATTGCCTGCACTTCAGGAATACAGGAAACAACTCGAAGGGAAAAAAGCCGCTATTTATGTGGGTGGCGCATTTAAAGCCATTTCGCTTGTAAAAGCCCTGCGTTTGCTCGGCATGAAAACGGTTGTGGTTGGCTCTCAAACCGGAAATCAGGATGATTACAACTTGCTGAAAGACTTGTGCGACGAGGGAACAATCATTGTTGACGATTCAAATCCAAACGAACTTTCTGAATTTGTAAAGAAAACAGGCGCCAATCTTTTTATCGGCGGCGTAAAAGAACGTCCCATCGCTTTCAAGCTTGGACTGGGCTTTTGCGACCACAACCACGAACGAAAAGAAGCACTGGCCGGTTACGAAGGCATGTTGAATTTTGCAAAAGAAGTCCACGCCTCAGTTTGCAGCCCGGTTTGGAAGTTTGTAAAGAAACAGGAAGAGAAAGTTCAACCTTCAACTCGATTTGAACTCGAAATCTTAAACTCGAAACTTTAAACTCGAAACCATGTTTGAACTTGGAACAAATACAAATACGAAGGCTGATTTTGTTGCTACGCGCAACGCCTGCAAACTTTGCGCACCGCTTGGCGCCAGTATTGCATACAAAGGAATCCGCGGGTGTGTACCAATTATTCATGGCGGACAAGGTTGTGCAACTTATATCCGGCGCTACCTCATCAGCCATTATAAAGAGCCTGTTGATATTGCTTCCTCTAATTTTACCGAAGAATCTACCATTTTTGGCGGCGGTGCAAACTGCATGGCTGCCATCGAAAATGTAATCAGCCAATATCAGCCCGAAGTTGTTGGAATGGCAACTACCTGTCTGAGCGAAACCATTGGTGATGACGTAAAATCGTACGTAAAAAATTACAAAGATTTGACCGACCGCAAAACTTTGCCTCATTTTATAAATTCCTCAACGCCAAGTTATCAGGGGTCGCATATCGATGGATTTCACGAGGCAGTGGCTTCAACCGTAAAATCGATTGCCGAAGGTGGCGAAACCGGCAAGCACATTAACGTTTTTCCGGGATTTGTTTCTCCCGAGGATTTGCGCCAAATCAAAACCATGCTCGAAGATTTCGATATTGAATATATATTATTGCCCGACTTTTCAGAAACACTCGACAACCCGATTTGGGATTCATACCACAGAATTCCTGAAGGTGGAACACCCATCGAAGAAGTTAAACGATGCGGTTCTGCAAGAGCTTCCATTGAATTGGGAACTATCCTCAACAAAGGAAGTTTATCTGGACGCGTAAAAAATAATTCACTGGCAACCACTGCCGCCGAATATTTACAAGAAAGTTTTGGCGTTGAAAATCACAGGATGCCGCTACCACTTGGAATCAGTACTTGTGATAATTTCTTCGAAACCTTAAGCGAATTATCTGGAAAACCGATTCCTGAAAAATATACAAAAGAGCGTGGCCGACTTGTCGATTCTTACGTTGACGGGCATAAATATGTGTTTGGCAAACGTGCTGTTGTTTATGGCGAAGAAGATTTGGTTGTTGCCCTTTCTTCATTTCTAAATGAAATTGGGGTTGAAGTAGCGCTCGCGGCATCAGGCGGCGAAAGCGGCAAATTGAAAGAAGAAGTCACAAAATATTGCCCCGAAAATACTTCAAATATTACGGTCAAAAATGGCTTCGATTATGAAATGATTCACGATTGGTGCATCGAAAACAAACCCGACATTTTAATTGGCAACAGCAAAGCCTATTATATCGCCCGCGAACTGAACATTCCGATTGTTCGCTGCGGCTTCCCCATTCACGACCGAATTGGCGGACAACGGCTAAAACATGTCGGATACACCGCAACTCAGGAACTGTTCGACAAAGTTGTAAACGAACTTATCGGCTACAAACAAGACAAATCGGAAGTTGGATATAAATACATGTAAAACTTAGAGAGAGCCTGACTTCAGGTCAGACCCTCACTAAAAAACAAAAAATATTATGATAGAACTTGAAAAGCATCCTTGTTTCAATATCGAAGCGAAAGGCAAATTTGCCAGGGTACATTTACCTGTTGCGCCAAAATGTAATATCCAATGCAATTACTGTAAACGCGATTACGATTGTGTTAACGAAAGTCGCCCCGGAGTTACAAGCGAAGTGCTTTCGCCCGAACAGGCACTGGCCTATCTGACTAAGCTAAAGGAGAAAATGCCAAACCTTTCGGTAGTTGGTATTGCTGGTCCCGGCGACCCGTTTGCCAATCCAGTGGAAACCATGACTACCCTGCGTTTGGTTCGAAGTCATTTCCCTGAAATGATTTTGTGCCTTTCTTCAAATGGTTTGAATGTCGTTCCCTATGTTGAAGAACTGGCCGAACTGGGCGTTAGTCATGTTACAATTACAATGAACGGGCTTGACATTGAACAAACGCAAAACATATATAAATGGGCACGGTTCGGAAATCGCGGTTACGTGGGAAAGGCCGCCGCTGAAATTTTACTGGATAATCAGTTAACAGCAATCAGAATGTTGCGCCTTTTTGGAATTACAGTTAAAATCAACACGATTGTAATTCCGGGAGTAAACGACAAATTTATTGAATCTGTTGCCGAAAAAGCAAAAGAATTGGGCGCTGAACTGATGAATGCAATCCCGCTTTTCCCGGTAGCTGACACACCCTACGAAAACTTAAAAGAACCAGATATTCTTACCATGCGCGAAATCCGCCTGAAAATTGCCAAACACCTGAAACCGATGACGCATTGCGCCCGCTGCCGTGCCGATGCTGTTGGCTTGCTCGGAGAAGACGATTTGGAA
Organism: Draconibacterium sp.; assembly: GCA_041596165.1. Taxonomy (GTDB): domain Bacteria; phylum Bacteroidota; class Bacteroidia; order Bacteroidales; family Prolixibacteraceae; genus Draconibacterium. Next base: position 4,216 of record JBFHJA010000396.1, read on the forward strand.
GCAAAAAAAATAATGTCCGAAGTCATCAATCTATCCTCGTCTTCAACCGAAAACCGTCCCTTTGTGGCAGTGGCCAGTTACGAAGGAATGTTGGTAAACCAGCATTTGGGAGAAGCCGATTCGCTTTACATTTTCCGCGAAACACCAAACGGTTACAAGTTGGTTGAACAACGAAAAACACCAAAATCAGGAATGGGGAGCAAACGTTGGGAAATTCTTGGCGAACTTTTAAATGATTGCCGCGCCCTTTTGGTTGGCGGAATTGGACCCAGTCCGTCGGCAACAATTGGCCGCACCGGAATCAAAATAGTAGAAATGACAGGTTTGATTGATGAAGGTTTGGATGCCGTTTACAAAGGCAAAGAACTCCGCACCGTAAAAAAAGCCGACGTTTTTAAATGCGGCGCTGCCTGTTCCGGAAAAGC
>JBFHJA010000397.1:0-4608 GCA_041596165.1 Draconibacterium sp.
ACAGAATTTGAAGGTACAAAGTACGGATATATTGGTAATACAGCATTTCAGGTTACTTCCGATCCTTCACAAATTGCGATTAGCAGTCATAAAAAGAATTTTACAACCGATAAAATTCTAAAAAGCGGTAAGTTCTCTATTTCAGTTTTAAAAAAGGAAGTAAATACTTCATTAATTGGCGAATTTGGGTTTATGTCGGGTGCCGATTTCGATAAATTTCGAAATGTAAAAACGATTACTTCAGTTACCGGAGCTCCAGTTGTTGTTGATTCATCGGTTGCCTGGTTCGATTGTAAAGTTTTAAACTCGGTTGATGTGGGGTCGCATATTTTAATCATTGGCGAGGTGCTTGATAGCGATGTACTTTCTGGTGAAGAGCCGTTGACTTATGATTATTACCGCGAAAAATATAAAATGCTGGCTCCCAAAAACGCACCAACTTATGTTGAAAAGGAAAAGCTTGAAAATGAAGTAGTTCCTGTGGCAGAGCCCAAATCTGAGAAAAAAGAGGAATCTGTTAAACAAGAAACAAGCGTAGAATCAGGAACACACACTTGCAGTATTTGTGGATTTCAGTATGATCCGGAAGAAGGAGATCCGGCTTTGGGAATCCCTCCCGGAACACCGTTTGAAGATTTACCGGAAGATTATAAATGTCCGATATGCAACGCCGGAAAGGATTATTTTAAAAAGGATTAGTATTATTAGGGGTGAAAATTTTAATTTTCACCCCTAAATTTTAGTTTCTATAAACTTTTGTGACTTCCGTCGCAGTAGGGTTTATTTTTCGACTGTTTACACTGACACAGATAAACTTCCTTTTTTACATCGATTTTAAACTGTACAGGAAAAATTCCCGACCCTTTATGTGAACCATCGCAAAATGGTTGATTTTTACTTTTTCCGCATGCACACCAAAAATAAGATGCTGGCTCTAAAACTAATGCGGCAGGAAACTTTGCCGCAATTTTTGGACTTTCCATAAATATTTATGTTTAATTGTTTCGTATACTTGTTAAACGCCTAACAGTTTAAATAGTTTAAAAAACAATTTTGTAGGCAATAATGTGATTGTCAAAAAATGTAGGTACTAAAATTAAATCGTGTTTCAAATCGTAATCAATATCGGCAGTTTTTAATTCCTGAGCTGTTGTATCGAGCAGTTTAATAGTTTTGCCGTTTTTATGAATATAAATTTTTCCGGGCCAGTTAGAAAACACAAAATCGCCGTCATTGTTTTTTTCCAAACCATCAACACCACCTGCATCTTCAATCAGTAAAGTTGTTTTTTTAGTTTGAATATCAACTTCGTAAATGTTTTTATCTCCAACCAATAGTTTTCCTTTTTCAGCCATTAATCCGTTGGGAGTTTCAAAAGGTAAGCCTTCCATCCAAACCGTGAATTTTCCTTCATTTAATACATGAATTTTATTACTTCGGTTGTCTGAAACAAAAATCATCCCGTTCATACAAGCCGTAACATCGTTTAGAAAAATAGCTCCAGGAGCATCGTATTTAGCAGTAACAGAGCCTTTTTTAATATCAATTTCCACAAGTTTGTCAATATCAGAAACAAAAAGTTTCCCATTAAATACGGCTAGTCCTTTTGGCGCGTCGAGGCCTTTTATCCATTGCAGATTTTTAACACTTCCGTCGGAATTAAGAATCGAAATAAACCCGTTACCATCCTTTTCCGAAGGATCGCCGTTAATGTTCGAAACATATATAACATCCCTTTCCTGGTCATACAAAACAGATTCAGGTGTTTTCAAATCGCAGGTTGTTTGCCATACTTTTTCCAATTGTTGCGCGTTTGTAACGTTCAACCCTAAAATTAAAATCAGGAATAATCCTGTGAAAATTGTTTTCATAATTGTATAGTTTTATTTTTTATCAAGTTACTTTACAACTTTAACAAACCAAAAGCTGTTTTGTGTAACAGAAAGTGAAAATTAATGAAAACTGAATAAAATGAAAAGGATATTTTTGTTATTTCTACTCATTGTCAATGTGTTATTTGTCTTTGGGCAAAACACAAGCAAACAAAAATTTTACGTCGGAACATTTACTTCTGAAGGTGCAAAAGGTATTTATTTATGCGAATTTGACTCTGGTGAAGGTATAATTGAATTAAAGCAGACTTTTATTGGTGTTGATAATCCGAATTTTTTAAAAGTATCATCCGATAAAAAATATTTGTATGCTGTAAATCGGGCACCAAAGGAAATTGAATCAGCTGGTGGATATGTTTCTGCTTTTGAAATAGGTAAAAATGGAACTTTGACATTTTTAAATAAACAGTTGTCACATGGTGCTGATCCTTGTCATGTTGACGTTTCGCCGGATGGAAAATTTGTTGCTGTCGCAAATTATGGAGGTGGAAGTACAGCACTGTATCCGGTTAAAGATAACGGCAGCTTGTTGCCCGCAAGTTCGGTAATTGTAAATGAAGGATCAGGTATCAATAAATCGAGGCAAACCAAACCTTATGCGCATTCTATTAGATTTTCTCCTTTTGAAAACAAGATTTTTAGTGCTGATTTGGGAACCGACCAATTGAATATTTTTGAACTGGAAGGCAACAAACTCGTTCAAAACGGACAAAAATTTGTAAAACTTCAACCAGGTGCTGGTCCTCGTCATTTCGATTTTCATTCAGGTGGCGATTTTATATATGTAATTAGCGAATTGAACTCAACCATTACAACAATTAAAAGGGTAGGGGATAATTGGGAGGAAGTTCAGGCAATTTCAACACTACCGGCTGATTTTAAGGAGCCAAGTTATTGTGCTGACATTCATATTTCTGCTGATGAAAAGTATTTGTATGGATCAAACCGGGGTCACAATTCAATTGCTGTTTTTGAAATCAATGCCGATACCAAAAAGCTAAAATATTTAGGATTTGTTCCGGTTGAGGGTGACTGGCCGCGCAATTTTTCTTTGTCGCCGGATGGCAATTACATGTTGGTAGCCAACCAAAAAAGTGGAAATATAGCAGTATTCAAAATAAATAGAACTACCGGGATGCCTGAATTTACAGGGAAAGAAATAAAAATTCCGGCTCCGGTTTGTATCGAATTCTTATAAAATCAACTGAATTTTGTGCTGATTAATTTAATAAATTCATCGCGGGTAGCAGTTTTTTCAAAAGCGCCGGTAAAATCGGAAGTTGTTGTAATTGAATGTTGTTTTTGAATGCCACGCATTTGCATGCAAAGGTGTTGTGCCTCGATAACAACAGCAACACCAAGCGGTTTTAAAGTGTTTTGTATGCATTCTTTAATTTGCATCGTTAATCGTTCCTGAACCTGCAATCTTCGGGAAAAAACATCAACAACACGTGCAATTTTACTCAATCCGGTAATTGTTCCGTTTGGAATGTAAGCAACATGCGCTTTTCCAAAAAACGGAAGCAAATGGTGTTCACACATCGAATAAATCTCAATGTCTTTTACAATAACCATTTGACGGTAGTCTTCTTTAAAAAGTGCCGACTGTAAAATTTCGACAGGATCGGTTTTGTACCCCTGCAACAAAAACTGCATTGCTTTTGCTACCCTTTCAGGCGTTTTGTCAAGCCCTTCCCGCATATTATCTTCGCCCAACAATTTTATAATATTGCTGTAGTTTTTTGCCAGTTCGGTGGTAGTGAAATCATCGAAATTTTCAATTTTTTCGTAGTTGTTGGTTGAATTATTCTTGTCTGAATCCATGATTATAAATAATAAAGTGGGTACAAAGATTAACTTTTTTTACCAAAATCAGTATCAAAGTATGTATTGCTTTCCTTAAGGAAGCAAAATTTACGAAAATTTGAATATGAAACGAACATGATATTTAATCTGTTATAACTCACATACAAGTATGATTAAATTTCATGGAGAGTTACATACGTGGCAACTAAAAACAATAAATTATAAACGCATGAAAATATTGATTGTTTCAGCAACCTGGCTAGAAGTAAAATTATTGGCCGATGAACTTGAATTTATTGAAGAGACAAAACATTTATTAAGAAGATACAGGTTTAATGAAATTGAAATTGACATATTAATTACCGGAATTGGAACAACCTTTACCTCTTTTCATTTAACAAATACTTTGCGCGATAATGTATATCAAATAGTTATTAATGTTGGTATAGCTGCCAGTTTAACATCTGAATTAGAAATTGGAGAGGTGGTTTCGGTTGTTACTGATGAATTTGCCGATTTGGGTATTGAAAAAGAAGACGATTTTTTAACACTTTTTGAAACCGGATTTATGGATGCCAATGAATTTCCGTTTGAGCAGGGTGTTTTAAAAGCATCAGATTTTAATGGCCTGTTTAAGCTTAAAAAAGTCAGGGGAATTACGACAAATAAAAGTCATGGACGCGCATCAACTATTGCCGAAATAAAATCAAAATTTACTGCACAAATTGAAACTACTGAAGGTGCAGTGGTTTTTTATATTAGTAACTGGTTTGGTATTCCATGTGTTCAAATACGTTCAATATCAAATTTTGTGGAACCACGGGATTCGGAGCAATGGAATATTCCGGTTGCACTTGAAAAACTGAATGAGCAATTGCTTGGTTCATTAAAAATGCTGACAGCAGTTGAA
>JBFHJA010000398.1:0-4585 GCA_041596165.1 Draconibacterium sp.
AGTACGATACAATCACAATTATCAATTATTTTTGATGAACGATTTACAAAATAAAATTTTTCTTTTCCAAAACCCTGTTTATTTTTGGAGGGTCTTGAAAAAGAAAAATTATTGGATGACACACTTAATTGAACAGACCCCTTTTCATTTTTTCTTGAATAACCAATTCAATTTCTTCGAGATAACCCAATGGGATTGAATGGAGCATTTTGGTCAGGTCGATAACTTTTTCTGATTTTTTAATGGCGTTTAATGGATGATCAGGGCTAATGCTTGCATCTTGTTCAGGAATCCATTCATAAAAATCGTTTGGCGAACAATGTAAAACGAGGCAAAGTCTTTCAAGTTCCCTTAAATTTATTCTAACCACCTTGTTGTTTGTTACTTTGATAGAAAAATTTTCTGAGAACCCTGCATTTTTTAAATAAACAACCGGTTTTTCAATACCACGGGCTTTAAGAATACGGTTAAAATTATACCTCAGCATGTTTTTGTTATTTCGTAATATGATTATTAATTAGCTAAAATATGATAATTATATTCCAAATATATAAATTTACTACTTAAATACTTCAACTTTTTACCTACTTTGCTCATACTATATCTTATTAGCTTGAAATTATATCCTATTAGCCTGAAATTATATCTTATTATCAACTAATTATTTTCTATTAGCCTGAAATTATACTCTTTTATTCCATAATTATATTCTATTTATATCGTTTTACAGTATATTTAGTTTAACAAACATTATACATTGTACAAATTACATTACAAATTAATCACAATACCACTCTAATGACCAATTTAGCTACAAATGAAGGTATAAGAAAAAAATGTTAACTACTTGTTCGATTTTGTGAAAAGCAGGCTTTCCAACCGCGAAAACAATAATTAAAAAATCCTTCTAAATCGCCAAACCAAAATACTTTTTACAGCCTAATAAAAATCTTGCGTTTATAAAGGAAATAGCAAACATACCATAACATTGCCGCAATTATTGTGGTTGAAATAATGATAATGCTAACTTCATTTGTCCAGCTAAAAATCCGGGAAATAAACGGAGTCGTCAATCCCCTGAAAAAATTACGAAAGCTGCCTGCCATCAGGTAAATAAATAACGGATTCATTCCGAAAACCGCAAAAAACAGGGGGACTTTTTTGAATTGTAAAATATCGATAAACCAGTAGGATATTCCCATTCCAATTAAACACCAGCCACCGCTGACAATAATAAACGAACTTGTACAAATGTGTTTGATAATTGGTATGTAGGGACTCATTGCAAATCCAGTAACTACGCCTGCAGTTCCAATTGATAAAAGTGTGATTATTTTCTTTCGTGGTGTCCAGTTATTCATTAAAAGCATTCCTGCAAGAACACCCCAAATTGTATGAGCTGTGGTCGGAATTGCATTAAATGGCACCCAGTTTCCGTGTTCAATACTTCCGGTAAGCATCATGTCTGTCCATGATCCAAAATTTTCTCCTGCTACAAATGCGTGGTTAAATCCTTCAACCGGCCAATAACGATACAACAAATCCGACACAAGAATCAGTGCAAATGATACAAGTAACTGCCACTTAATTTGAAATCTCATGATAAGAAAAGCGATCAAATAAGTAACAGATAACTGTGCCATTACATTGTTGAAATTGGAAGTGGTGGCACTTGAACTGATGGCCCAGCCAATAACCAACAAGAAAAAACACCGGGTAAGAACATGGTAAAATGTTTTTTTCCAGCTGTCTCCCCTCTCCCATCTTCGCGATAAGGAGAATGGCATGGCAACACCCACAATAAACATAAAAAACGGTTGGATAAGATCCCAGGAATGAAGTCCTTCCCATGGTACATGCGATAATTGCTCCTGAAAGAAATGTATTACCGGACCATTTTTCGCAGGATCAAGTCCCGAAAATAATCCTTCAACTCCTCCAACAAGCATAAACATTGTAAAACCACGAAAAAAGTCGATTGATAAAATTCTGCCTTGTTCTTTAGTAAGATTTAATGATTCACTCATTGGGTTTAGTTAAATAGGTTATTAAATATTTTATGATAATTCAATAAAAATAATCACAAAAAAACAAGAATCCTAAAAACCTTAAAGCCAACTACAATCAATAATACTCCCCACAAAAAAGAACACAGTTTTAAAACTGAAAGAATTTATCCAAAAAAAAAGAGAACAAACTTCATAATGGATTTACCGGAACAATGAAATATACATTCCCTAATAATTATTCATCATCATCCTCGCTCAACCTTTCCTCATTCTCAAATTCTTTGTCGAGAAAATCTTCGGCGGCTTCCAAAAGGTCGGCAATCATTTCTTCATCTCCGGGTTCGCCGTCAATCCAATGCACAATCTGGTTGCTATAAAAATCATCGATATCCGATTCAATTATAAAACGTGGCGTTTCGGTGTGAACTACGAAAATTGTATCGGGTGTTTCCTGCGAATTGTCGGCGAGCAAAAATTTTGGTAACATGGCTTTATTCTTTAGTAATTGTTTGCTGCGAAATTACTATTTATTGCTTCTCAGTTTTAAACTTTGCAAAAAAAAATAAATTTCGCAAAAAATCCATACTGTCACTTATTAGCAAAAGTCTTTGTATTTTATCAAATTCATTACATTTTAATATTGAATGAGCTTTGAAACCGACATTTTAAAATAGAATGTTACTTTTAGCAGAAATTTTTTATAAACCAACTTGAATGAATAAGATCAACGACATCCTTTCTTTAATCGACGGCTACATTGGCGGATCTCAGTGGTTCGTTTTTTTGTTGCTCGGTACCGGCCTGTTTTTTACAATTTATCTGAAATTCCCTCAGTTTCGATATTTAAAATATTCATTGCGAATTGTTCGTGGTAAATTTGACAAAGAGGGAGATGTTGGCGATACTTCTCATTTTCAAGCTTTAACTACTGCTCTTTCCGGAACTGTTGGAACAGGAAATATAGCCGGTGTTGCACTTGCAATTCATTTGGGTGGTCCGGCAGCTTTGTTTTGGATGTTGGTAACCGCCGCACTTGGCATGACAACCAAATTTGTGGAAGTAACTTTATCGCATAAATACCGTGAGCAAGCGCAAGATGGATCCATTTCGGGCGGCCCCATGTATTATATGAAAAACCGGTTGAACATGAAATGGCTGGCGGTAATTTTTGCCATTGCCACAGTTTTGTCTTCTTTCGGAACGGGGAGTTTGCCGCAAATCAACAGCATTTCAAATTCGATGTTCGAAACTTTTGGGATTAACCACATGTTAACTGGCGGAATTTTGGCGGTGCTACTTGGATTTGTAATAATTGGCGGGATAAAACGCATCGCACAAGTTACTTCGCGACTTGTTCCAATAATGGCGCTCATTTATTTTATTGGTGCCATTGCAGTAATTCTGTATAATTATGAAAATATTATTCCTTCAATAGTTGCCATTTTTGGCGATGTTTTTACTGGTACAGCAGCAGTTGGGGGATTTTTGGGCGGAAGTATTGCCTTTGCTTTTAACCGCGGGGTAAACCGGGGTTTGTTTTCGAATGAGGCCGGACAGGGTTCAGCCCCAATTGCTCACGCAGCTGCCCGGGCCCACGAGCCCGTTTCAGAAGGCTTGGTTGCTTTGCTCGAACCTTTTATCGATACAATTATTATCTGTTCTTTAACGGGGTTGGTATTATTATCTTCAGGTGTTTGGACTGAAAAATTTGACAATAAATTTCAGGAAGCAGACATGGTTGTTTTAAATGAAACTTATTCTGAATCCGATAAAAACGATGTTGAACAACTTCATCTTTACCTTATTGGCAAAACAAATCTCCCTCTTTTTTCAGGAAGTTTATCTGTTGCCGAAGGTGTTATTTCAAATCAACCAACCATTATAAATTCGCGGTCGGTTGCCGAAGAAGTGAAAGTATGGCTGAACAACCAGCCCTTTTCAGGAGAAATTCAGTTCAACAACGGGAAATTAATCAGTCAATCAGGTATTTCCATTTCCGGAAAATCCTTGATGCACAGTGCCCCTCTAACTACAATTGCATTTACAAGAAGTTGGTTTGGTGATAATGGAAAATACATAGTCTCAATCGGGTTGCTCATGTTTGCATTTTCTACAGCTATAAGCTGGTCGTATTATGGCGACAGAGCCATTACATATTTATTCGGTTCAAGTAAAGTTATTTACTACCATATTATCTATGTTATTGGGTTTTTCCTCGCATCTTTTACCGATACCACAATTATCTGGACACTCTCCGGAATTACAATTGCCTTAATGACTATTCCCAACCTGTTCGGAATCCTTTCGCTTGCTAAAGAAATGAAACGGGAAGTAAAATCATTTTGGGTAGAATATGCTGATAGGTTTCCGGATGAGAAAGTTCCAAAAGGTTAGAAAAGTTTGGAGTTTAAAGTTTAAGGTTTAAAGTGAACTTTGAACTTTGAACCTTAAACTTTAAACTTCCCACTTTTTCCCCTATTTTTGCCCGGAATTTGAAACAAAACAATGCAAAAATATTATCCTGAAAATTTTGAATCGAAAATAGGTTTCGACCGCATCCGCGAAATACTGCACGA
>JBFHJA010000399.1:0-4561 GCA_041596165.1 Draconibacterium sp.
CAGATCATAAAAATTCGGGAAAATTTTTATTGGGTCCTTCATTAAAGATGGAATTCTTAACGAATTCCATCTTTTTTATTATCCAAACCTTACTTTTGTTTTTAAAAACATATATTCACAAAAAAAATTCGTTATGATCAGAAGTTTTATTGTTTTTATTGTCTTTCTGCTTTTTGCTTCAAGTATCTTTTCTCAGGATCGTTATTCCGAACCCTGGTTTGATGAAATAAACACAGAAACATACACTTATGCTACAAAAGATGGGGAAAAGTTGGAACTTGATATTTATCTTCCTCAAAATGACGCAGAATTTGAAAGGGCAACAATAATATACATTCACGGAGGAGGATTTAGTGGAGGACAAAGAGATTCAGAAAAAATAAAAAACTTTTGCAAACAGATGTCAGGTTATGGATATGTTGTAGCATCTGTTTCGTACAGACTCACACGAAAAGGAAAAGATGGAGCCTTTGGCTGCAATTGCCCGGCAGAGGAAAAACTAAACACATTTATTTCTGCTGTTCAGGATGTGCAGGATGCCACTTTTTTCCTAATCGAAAACCGTGAACAATTTGGGATCGACCCACAAAAAATAATTTTGTCGGGCAGCAGTGCCGGAGCAGAAACTGCTTTAAATGCCGCTTATTTACCACCAATGTGTTACGGTCTGGATTCAGGTCCTGTTTCCTATGCCGGGGTAATCAGTATGGCTGGTGCTATTCCCGATACTGTAGCCATTTACGATGAATCGGCTGTTCCTACAATGCTTTTTCATGGAACCGACGATAACCTTGTACCCTACTCCACTGCGCCCCACCATTACTGCAAAGCTGGCACACCTGGGTATTTGATATTAAATGGTTCATATACAATTGCAAATAAACTTAAGCAATTGGATGTTCCCTATTGGTTACATACAACATGCGGAGCTGCCCATGAAATGGCAGAAAAACCAATAACAGAATATTTTGCAGAAATCATGGAATTCTGCAGCGAATTTGTAATTAAAGGTGGAAAAGAATCCAAAACCACAGTTATTGAAGGAACTCAAAAGAAAGAAACATACAGCCAATTTGATTTCTGCACGAATCATAACTAACAGCAATGAAAAAAGTATTATTCATTATCTTAATCCTCATTCCTGTTTCAATGTTTGCTCAACAAATGAATGTTATATCATTCAATATCAGGTATAATAATCCTAACGATGGAATAAACGCATGGCCAAACAGAATTGAAATGGTTAGCGGCTTATTGAAATATCATGAACCCGACATTTTGGGTTTTCAGGAAGCATTAATTGGACAAATTGAAGACATCCAAAAAACCTTGCCCGATTATGAATGGGTTGGTGTTGGTCGCGATGATGGCAAAAAAGAGGGCGAGTTCTCCCCTGTTTTCTATAATAAAAAGAAATTCATTTTAATTCAAAGTGGAACTTTCTGGCTATCGGAAACTCCGGAAAAACCAAGTAAATCATGGGATGCAGCTTTACCCCGGATAGTTACCTGGGGCAAGTTTAAATCAAAAGTTACAGGAAAGCAGTTTTTGTTCTTCAATACCCATTTCGACCATAGAGGTGATGAAGCACGGAAAAACTCGGCATTTGTAATTCGCGATAAAATAAAGGAAATTAGCGGAGATCAAGGTCTGCCGGTAATTTTAACAGGCGATTTCAATTTGTATCCTGAATCTGAACCGATTGGATTGATAAAGACATTTATGAAAGATAGCCGAGATATAACAGAAACTCCTCCCTACGGACCTGTTGGAACATTCAACAGTTTTGACTGGAACGCTCCAATGGAAAGAAGAATCGACTATATTTTCACCCAGGGTGACATAAAAGTGCTGAAATACGCGGTTATCACCGATTCAAAAGAACAGCGCTGGCCATCGGATCATTTGCCGGTTTTTGTAAAAATTCAGTTGAAATAAAGTCAGAAATACAGTTTTAATTAATGCTTGTTTTTCAATTTTAACATTTTTGTGTACATGTTTGAAAACGTTGGCCAATTGATAATAAAAATCTCCGATTTTATTTGGGGAGCCCCTGTTTTAATTCTGCTTTTAGGAGGGGGTTTTTATTTTTTAATCTATTCACGGTTAATCCCACTTCGCTATTTTGGTCATGCCGTTAAGTTACTTGCAGGAAAGTATAAGGATTCTGACAGCGAAGGACAAATAAAACCATATCAGGCACTTGCAACCGCGCTTGCCGGAACTGTTGGGATGGGAAATGTAAGTGGTGTTGCCGTGGCAATTACAATGGGTGGACCGGGTGCTATTTTCTGGATGTGGGTTACTGCACTGCTCGGAGTTAGTACTGAATTCTTTAGCAATACACTTGCAGTAATGTTCCGTGGCAAAGACTCGAAGGGTGAAACACAAGGCGGTCCAATGTATTATATTACCGAAGGACTTGGCAAAAACTGGAAACCAATGGCCCTGTTTTTTTCGGTTGTCGGAATGATTGGTGTTTCTCCGCTTTTTCAGGCCAACCAACTTACCCAAATGATTGGTCATGTTTTGCTTGCGCCAAATCAAATTGAAACTTCATTTACAACAAACTTAATTACCGGAATAATTATTTCAATGATTGTTGCTGTTGTTGTTATTGGCGGGATCAAAAGGATTGGAAAAGTTACAGGGAGTGTAGTACCAGTAATGGTAGGAGTTTATACAATCACTGTTTTGTACATCATTTTTTCAAATTCACCAAAAATAATCCCTGCATTTCAAACCATTTTTAGCGATGCTTTTTCAGGTGATGCTGTTTTAGGAGGTTCGCTGGGTTCGATAATAGTTATTGGAGTAAGAAGAGCAGCTTTTTCAAATGAAGCAGGACTTGGAACAACACCAATGGCACACGGGGCTTCCAAAACAAGTGAACCAATCCGCCAGGGTTTGATAGCAATGCTTGGCCCGGTTATAGATACAATTGTTGTTTGTACAATGACAGCACTTGCCATTATCATTACCGATATGTGGCTTTACAGCAATGCCGATGGAATTACTTTAACTGCGCAGGCTTTCGATTCTGCCATTCCAATTTACGGTAAATATATACTGTCTTTATGTGTTATTTTCTTTTCAATGTCAACCATGTTTGCATTTCCTTATTACGGGGTGAAATGTCTGGGATATGTTGCCGGGGCGAAATATGGCTCCATTTACAACTACATTTTTGTAATCTCTATAATTATTGGAGCCGTTTCAAATCTCAGGGTAATCATTGGGTTTATTGATATTGCTTTCGCACTAATGGCAATCCCAACCATCATTTCCACTGTTTTGCTGTCGCATCATGTCAGGCGTGCTTCAATTGAGTATTTTGTGCGTCTTAAGAATCAACGCAATTAATCATAATCAATGATAGACAATCAAAAAAGTATTGAAAAAGCATTCTATTCAGATGGCTATAAATTTGGGATGAAAGTTGTTTTATCGGAAAATTTGAAGGAAGTTTTATTTGAATCGATTAAAGAAATGTACAATGCAATTGATGGTTTGATAGATTCACTGACAGAATATTCAAAAACTCAAAACCAGCGGATTGATTGTAAAAAAGGTTGTGAATGGTGTTGTCATCAACCAGTTTATGCACTTGATTATGAAATGGAATACTTAAATGAATTTATTAAAAATAACTTTGATGAAGAAGTAAAAAGTCAAATTGTAAATCGTGCCAAACAAAAGCAACAAAAGCTTGGCATGTTAACGGTAACCGACTTGCTAAACACAAAATCTCCGTGTGCTTTATTACAAAACGGTGCTTGCATTGCCTACGAAGCAAGACCAATGGCCTGTCGGATTTATCTTTCAAGTGATGTAAAATCATGCTTAAAATTCTATCATCATCCCGAGGAAAAATCAAATTATCCGGCGCTGCTTAATCTGACTCTACGATGTGGACAAATGATGAACGAAGGCTTCAAAGCAGCGCTTAAAACAAGTGGAAAAATCACAAAAGAATTTAGGATTGAGGAAAAGATATTAGAACAAGGAAATGAACTTTCGTAGGTTCGAAGATTCTTTAAACTTTTTCAAACCAAAAATCTTAGACTTCGGAAATTCAAAGTTTCTGATTCAAACCTCTTCCAGTTTTATTCCGGCTTTTTCAAATTTATCCAGTAATATTTCCGGTGAAACAGGTCGGTTATTTTTTGTTAGAACTGCAGTAATACGCGCATTTACCATCAGTTTCTCATCTGTTTTGCGAAAAATCTGTTGATTAAAAATCACGCGTAATTTCCCCTGTTTACCAACTTTCAACCTTACCATAAAATCATCCCCTGGACGCAGGGGAAATTTGTAATCCAACTCAGTTCTAATAACAACTGCATCTATTCCATCAGTATGAAGCTGTGCAAAATCCAATCCAACTGAATTTAAAAATTTATGGCGGCAATGTTCAAGATAGTTCTGGTAAACTGCATTATTTACAATTCCCTGAATATCGCACTCATAATCGCGGACCTGCATTTCAAGTTGAAAATCGAAATCTTGCATAACATAATTTAATTTGAAGAAAAAACGAGTTTTGGATATGACCCAAAAG
>JBFHJA010000400.1:0-4553 GCA_041596165.1 Draconibacterium sp.
AAAAGAAACAGATATGATGGAATATGCCAAATTAATTTTGCCAAAAGTGAGTGCCTGGGAAGGCTTGTTTAAAAAAGAGTTGCTAAAATGTGTAAACTGGGTAAGAGTTGATGAATTGCACGAATTAGGGAACTGGTGCTAAAATAAATTTGGTGAGATATACCCGGAAATTCTTGATGAGGTTTTTGCCGGCACAACTTATAAAATTGAAAACCATGTAATGTACAAAGCTTCCTATTCAGGCAATTCACATCAGTTAAAAATCAAAAAAAGAAGCGCAGTTGCAGCCGTTTAGGAATACTGTGTAAAACATAAAATCATCTGGTCTGCATAAGACCAACCCAACACCAAATAGTCACTATTTCGAAGCCAATGATCAAAATTCTTTTTCCCCTTCCCTTTCCATCCGATCATTGGCTTTTTTCTCTTGCAATTCAAATAAACCAGCCATTGCCCATTGAACAAAAAAGCTGCTAACCCTACAGTTGCAGCTTTTTGTTATCATTATTCATCGGCATTAATACTTCAGGAGTGCCTTTTATTATGAAATCTTTACAGGTTTATTGACCTTGGTTTTCATTAAGGCAACATCAAGCACATCCATAATTGTATTTACAAAATGGAATTCCACACCTTTCAAATAATCTTCCTTGATTTCTTCCAGGTGTTTCTTGTTTTCTACTGAAAGGATAATTTCGGTAATTCCGGCACGTTTTGCTGCCAGTATTTTTTCTTTGATCCCGCCAACTGGCAATACCTTACCGCGAAGTGTAATTTCTCCGGTCATTGCAAGACTCTTTTTTACTTTCCGCTGTGTGAATGCTGAAGCCAGCGATGTTACCATTGTTACACCTGCCGAAGGGCCATCTTTTGGGATTGCGCCTTCAGGGACATGTACATGCACATTCCAGTTAGAAAAAACTTCCGGGTCAAGACCCAGCTCTTGTGAATGTGATTTCAAATATTCGTGTGCAAGCATTGCCGATTCTTTCATCACATCACCCAGATTTCCGGTCATCGTTAATCCACCTTTCCCTTTGCTGAGACTGGTTTCAACATATAAAATTTCGCCGCCAACTGCTGTCCATGCCAATCCAGTTACAACACCTGCAAATTCGTTACCCTGGTATCTTTCTTTTGAAAATTCAATTACTCCAAGATATTCGCGTATGTCTACTTTAGTAAGTTTCTTGTTGTAAGTTTCCTCAAAGGCAATTTTTTTGGCAATTCTTCGAATAACTTTTGCAAGCTTTTTATCTAATTCACGAACGCCGGATTCACGGGTGTAACCATCAATTATCAGTTCAATTACCTCTTTTGAAAAAGTTACCTGCGACTTTTTCAATCCATGATTTTCCAATTGTTTTGGGATGAGGTGGCGTTTTGCGATTTCAATTTTTTCCTCAACCAAATAACCACTCACTTCAATCATCTCCAATCTGTCGCGCAGTGGTGGTGCAATTGTACTTAAAGTGTTGGCTGTCGCAATAAACATCACTTTCGAAAGATCATAATCCGCTTCAACGTAATTATCGTGAAACTCGGAATTTTGCTCTGGATCAAGCACTTCAAGCAGTGCTGACGCCGGATCGCCATGAAAATGTTTTGAGACTTTATCTATTTCATCGAGTATAAAAACCGGATTCGATGATTTTGCTTTTTTAATGTTTTGTATTATTCGTCCGGGCATGGCACCAATATATGTTTTGCGGTGTCCCCTGATTTCCGATTCGTCACTTAACCCACCCAAACTTACCCTGACATAACTTCTGTCGAGGGCACGGGCAACTGATTTACCAAGCGAAGTTTTCCCGACACCGGGAGGACCGTACAGACACAAAATCGGCGATTTCATATCATTTTTCAGTTTTAAAACTGCCAAATGCTCCAATATTCTTTCCTTAACTTTTTCAAGTCCGTAGTGGTCTTCGTCCAAAACTTTACTTGCATTTTTAAGGTCGAAGTTATCTGTTGTATATTCATTCCAGGGCAGATCGAGCAAGGTCTGGCAAAAGGTAAACTGTACAGAATATTCGCCAGCAGCAGGATTTAAACGACTAAGCTTTTCAACTTCTTTCTTAAAGAATTTGGAAACTTCTTCACTCCACTTTTTTGTTTTGGCTTTAGTTTTTAAAATTTTAATTTCCTGCTCAGTTGGGTTTCCTCCCAATTCATCCTGAATGGTTTTCATTTGCTGGTTGAGCATAAACTCACGCTGCTGCTTGTCGATATCAGTCTTTACTTTCTTCTGTATATCGTGCTTCAGTTCGAGCATTTGAACTTCCCGAACCAAAAAACTGATGGCGAGAATACCACGTTCTTTCAAGCTTTCGATTTCAAGAAGTTTTTGTTTGTCTTCAACTTTAATATCCGTGTTGGAACAAATAAAATTTATCAGGAAGGAAGAGTTCTCGATATTTTTCACTGCAAACGTTGCTTCAGGTGGAACGTTTGCGGTGAACTGTGCAATTTTTATTGAAAGATCCTTTAATGAACCAACAATCGCATTAAACTCATTGTCGTTTTCAGGAAGCACATCATTTAACGATTCAACCTTTGCCTTAAAATAAGGGTTTTCAGAAATAATTCCAGAAATTCTATAACGTCGTTTTCCTTGTATTATCACCGATGTTGAACCGTCGGGCATTTCAAGTATTTTTAAGATCTCAGCAACGGTGCCAATTTCAAAAATATCAGATGTACCCGGATGATCAACTGTATAATCTTTTTGAGCTACAGTACCAAGTAATTTACTCCCACGGTTTACATCCCGAATAAGTTCAAGTGAAGTTTCGCGCCCTACCGTTATTGGCAAAACAACACCCGGAAAAAGCACCGTATTGCGGAGTGGTAGAATTGGCAAAACATCTGGAACTTCCGTATTTTTAAGATCACGATCATCTCCATCTGCAATTATGGGTATAAATTCTGATTCATTTCCCATTGCTCCTAACCCAAAAATATTATTTAACCCTGAATTTTTTATTTTCCCCATTTTTTATGATTTTGTGACAATCTGGCTTGAACAGACCTATTTTTTAACAGGCCTATTACAAAGCAATTGATATGCCATAAGATGATAAGACAATAGCCTGACAATTGTTCAAGCGGTTTGTAAATTTTTACTGCCAAGATAACACTTTACTCCAAAAAAAAAGCTCCGTGGTTCGGAGCTTTATATGCTGAAAAAAAAATTTATTTTTTTCTGTTTTCCATATGTTTACCGTAGCGGTTCATAAATTTATCAACACGTCCTGCGGTATCAACAAGTGTAACCTTGCCTGTATAAAATGGATGCGAAGTACTTGAAATCTCAACTTTAAATATTGGGTATTCCACACCGTCAATAACTTCAGTTTCCCTTGTATTAACTGTTGATTTTGTAAAGAAAGTATGCCCGTTCGACATGTCCCTGAACGCAACCAGCCTGTATTCTTTCGGATGAATATCTTTTTTCATTTTCCTGTTTTTTTTATTTTGAATGGTTACATATAAAACTGTAATCCATTCATTGTTTGTTATTAATCCTTTTTCAATCGGGCTGCAAAGATAAATATAGTTCGTTATAAACCAAAAAAGAAATCTTAATTTTTAGCTATTTTCTCTTTAACTTTATCGTTCAAAACTTCCGGACCAATAATCGGTGCTCTTGTAAACGGTTTTTCACGGTCGAAAAGGTATCGCATCGTATAATGTGTTTTTGCTCTTTTTGCTCCGGTAGCCTCATAAACAGCTATTATTTTCGGGTTAAAATCGCCGGCCCATGAAAGTTCAACCTCTGTATATTGAGGTTTCTTTTTCATCAGTTCGTTTTGGTGCCAAAAAATGGCAGAATCAACCCCCGACCTTTGGTATTTTGGGTCAATTCCCATAATAATTATCCGGGTTCGTGTCATTATTTTTCTCCATTTGTAATAAAAGAATTTAATAATGCCCCAGATATTAAGCTTCCCATTAAGTTTATGCAGTATCTGATTAATATCAGGTAGCATTACAAAAAGCGCAATCGGCTTTTCTTCGTGGTAGGCAAACCAAACCATTTCGGGGTCGAGTATGGATTTCGAACTGTCGATAAAACTATAAATATCATCAGGGTCAAGTGGTTTGTAATGTTCGTGAAATGCCCATGCAGCATCATAAACAGTACAAAAATCCTTTACATACTTTTCAGTTTCCTTAAAATTAATGTGTTTAAACTTGTATTGAGGTTTCTTAGCTATCCAACCTGCAATTTTCCAGAACCGGTCGGGAAAAGGCACGGTATTATCGAGGTGATAACTGTATTGCTCAAAATATACTTCAAATCCGAAATTACGAAAAAGCTTCTCGTAATATACAGGATTATAAGGCATCCCGTATCCCTGCGGCATAAATCCATCAACAAGCAAACCCCAATTCAAATAATTTTCTCCAAAATTGATTGGTCCATCCATAGCTTCCATTCCATTGGATTTGTTCCATTCCACTGCGGTTTTAAAAAGCAAATCAGCTGCTTCCTGGTTGTCGACACATTCAAAAAACCCGCAACCACCAGTGGGTTGTTCATAGGTGTA
>JBFHJA010000401.1:0-4543 GCA_041596165.1 Draconibacterium sp.
GGCTCAATTTTCAGGAGATGGCGGTGGAAATGGCTAAAGATTTGACGGCTGCAGCCGAACTGTTGCCAAATCATTGGGATGAAACAGACGCAGGCCAAAGAACTCTTGGCCATAACAACGACAGGATAAATAAATTTCATGTGCTTGGTTATCTCGGAAAAGTATTATTGTTTGGAAGTAGTCCGATGATGAATCAGGAGGCAACTGGAAGCAATTCATTTAATGGCGCTATGGCCAAACAGGCAGCTGAGGCATTTGGCGAAGTTCTTACTCTTGTCGATCAAACAGGTATTTATCAACTTGAACCCTGGGAAAGTTATACAGATATCTTCTACAGATTTAACCATTTGCGCACTGGTGGAATGGAAACAATTTTGAAACCACCGGTTTATAATAGAACACGAATTCGCTGGTCAACAGTGGGGGCAACAGTTCCCTCATCGTTTGGTTTAAATAGTGGGTCTAGTGCCGATGTACCAACCCATAACATCGTTAAGAACTTTGCTATGGCAAACGGATTGCCAATTGACGATCCGGAATCGGGTTATGATCCCAATGATCCATGGTCCAATCTGGAACCACGGTTTAGTAAAATTATTGTAAAAGATGGCGATGAAATTTCCGGAATCAATGCCAATGAAAAATTCGCCCAGTTGAGTAATAGCGGAAGACATAGAGTAAGTATTAATCCGCCAAGCGTAACAGGTTATTACTGTAGAAAATTTAATGGAATGGGGCCGGGATTTACCGTTTCAAAAGCAGGTAATTTAGCAGCATATGTTCCTTATCTTCGTTTGTCAGACATTTATTTGATGTACGCCGAAGCAGTTACATTCAGTACAGGCGGATCACCGCAAAGTACTTCAGGTAATTATAGCTTGACAGCGGTTCAGGCGGTAAACGCAATACGTAATCGTGCCCAACTTCCCGATTTATTACCTAGATATACATCCAGTAACGAAGTCTTCTTTGAAGAAATAGTACGTGAACGTGCGGTCGAGTTATTCATGGAAGGTGCCCGCTTTTGTGATTTGCGTCGTTGGAATCGAAATGGAGATCCTAGGTATCTGGATAAAACGGCAATAGATTTTGACCTTGGCCCGGATGGGAAGCCAATTAATGTACAGGAAAGACTGGTTATAAAAAGAGTGGCTGAAGCTAAACACAATTGGCTGCCATTGCCTGTTTCCGAAACCAAAATTTATGAGGGATTTCCACAGAATCCCGGTTGGTAGGCTAAAATTATTAATTAAAAATCTTTAACAAATGAAGAAAAAACACATTATAATATTAGCTTTTCTGGGAGTCGTAACATTATTTGCAACTAATAATGTTTTTGCCCAAAAGGAAAGTTTGGTAAAAATTGAGTCAGTTGTTACCGACGAAGATGGAAATCCGGTTGAGGGTGCGGAGATTTTCAGTAATAGTGCTTACACAAAAACTGATGCTTCCGGCGGATTCGTCATTAATATTGAATCTGGTTCAAGCATAGTGATCGAAGCGAAAGGATTTGAAAACATTAAACTTGCCATCGGTGAAGTAAAGAATAGGGTAAAAGTAGTACTCCCAAAAACCAAATTTCTTTACGGTGCCGATGAAAAAGTAAATGTAGCTTTCAGAAATGTTTACAAAGGTGATGTTGTTGGTTCAGTTAGTACTTTGAATACAACAGAAATAAATAAAGAGGACAATACCCTATTAGCCAATGATGTTTTGACAGGTCGTACTTTAGGATTACTTGGTAATAACAGCATTCGGGGAATAGGAATTGGTATCAACGTTGCCGATATTACAGGTTCTGGTTTGGAATCAGGAAATGCACTTTTTATTGTCGATGGGCTGCCAAGAGACATTGAGGGGCTTAGGCTTACTGAAATTGAGAGCATTACAGTACTTAAAGATGTCAATGCCGCAATTTTATACGGGAGTGCTGCCATAAACGGGGTAATTTTAATTACTACTAAACGGGGAGAAGCATTTAAAAAGAAATCAAATTTTTATTTCAATTATGGATTATCTACTCCGAGAGCTTTACCAAATTATCTGAATTCGGCTGACTACATGACCTATAATAACATAGCCAGAGAGAATGACGGACTTTCTCCATTATACGACGATGAGAAAATACAAAATCATCGTAACGGAAATAAATACCGTTATCCGGATGTTGACTATTATTCTGATGAATATTTAAATCCATTAAAATCATATTTCGATTTGAATGGTGAATTCTCGGGAGGTAACGAAGCAGCAAAATACTACGCCAACGTAGGTTGGAGTTCTTCCGGTGGTATTATTAATTTTGGAGAAGCAGCAAATGCACGTGAAAATGTTTTTAACGCACGCGGAAACGTTGACCTAACCATTAACGATTGGATTGAAACATCTATCGACGGTGCATCAATTTTTGTAAACAACAGGAGCCAAAGAGGAAATTACTGGAGTAATGCTTCAACTATGAGACCTTATGAATACACTCCATTGTTGCCTTTTGATATGATTGATCCTGAAAATACCCTGTTATTGGGAAGAAAAAATGATGTTGAAGGACAGTATCTGCTGGGGGGTAACTCAAATTTCATATCAACTCCGTTTGGCGATAGTTACTCCGGTGGTGTTTATGAAAACATTGCACGAAACTTTTCATTTAACAACCGTATTAATTTCGACCTGGATAAAATAACACAAGGTTTGAGTTTTCATACAAACATTAGTTTTGATTATTTTTTACAGTACGATCAAACTATCCTGAACCAATATTCCGTGTATGAACCAATTTGGAGTGACACAGAGGATATTATAGTTGATTTGAAACAACACGGTACAGACGCAAGCCCCGGTACTCAATCGGTTGGAAATGAGTATTTTCAGCGGCGTTTCGGCTTTTACGGACTGTTAAGCTACGATCGTACTTTTAATTCCGTTCACCATGTAACAGGTTCGTTATTGGGATATGGAAGTAATTTCAAGGAAAACAATAGTTTCCAGGGTGTAAAACAATCTCATCTGGGATTACAACTAAATTATATTTTCGACAAGAAATACATTGTCGATTTTAGTAGCGCATATGTAAATTCAGTAAAACTGGCTGAAGGAAACCGTGGTGGTTTTTCGCCTTCGTTGGGTTTAGCCTGGCTGATGTCATCGGAAGAATTTATGTCATCTGTTGATTTTGTTGATTTGCTAAAATTCAGATTATCCGGTGGTATTATTAATTCAGATCTACCTATTGGAAATTTCTTCTATTATGAAAATCGTTATGCTAATTCTGGTAGTTACAGCTGGTACGAAGGAACAAGAAGTAGGTCGGGTGTAGTTTCAAGCTGGGGAGATAATCCAAATCTGGGTTTTGCAAAACGTAATGAGATTAATTTCGGTTTTGAGGGTTTATTGTTGAATAAAACAATAGGCATTGAAGCCAATGTATTCTACGATTTGTATAGTGGTTTGGTAGTTCGACCGAATTCCACCTACCCAAGTTTTTATACCGATTTTATTCCTTACGAAAACTTTAATTCCGACGAATATAAAGGATTGGAACTTGGACTGAATTTTAATAAAACAGTTGGTAACTGGAATTTTTATGTGGCTGCAAACGCCTTGTATGTAACATCTGAAAGAACCAAAGTCGACGAAGTTTACAACAACGATTATCAGTATAGAGCTGGAAATCCGGCTGATGCCACTTTTGGCCTCGAAGCTCTTGGATTGTTTCAGGATCAGGCCGATATCGATAATAGTCCAATCCAGTCATTTGGTACTGTAAAACCAGGCGATATTAAATACAAAGACCAGAATAATGATGGTATAGTTGATGGCAACGATGAGGTATATTTACGCAGATGGCAGGCACCTTTATCCGGTGGTTTGCAATTTAAAGTGACGTATAAAAACCTAACTTTATTATTATTGGGTGAAGGTCGTTCTGGTTCGGAAACCTTCAAAGAAGGCAGTTATTACTGGGTTGATGGAAATGATAAGTATTCAGAGGTAGTTCTTGGTGCCTGGACACCGGAAACAAAAAATACAGCAACCTATCCAAGATTAAGTTCACAGGCCAACAGCAATAATTTCCGCAGATCAAGTTATTGGTTGTACAACAACGATTATTTCAACATTCGCAAAGTACAGTTAACTTTTAATGCTCCTGAAAATATTGTTAAGGCTTTGCAAATGAAAAATCTTGACATTTTTATTAATGCTTCCGATGTTTTCCAGTTTGCTAAAAACAGGGAGATCAGAGATTTGAGAGTTGGTAGTGAGCCTTATTACCGTACTTTTTCAGTAGGGGTAAAAGCTAATTTTTAATTTATTAAAAAATAAGATTATGAAAGTATATAGATTATTTTTATTACTACTGGGTTTTACGGCACTTGTTTCAGCATGTGCATTGTTGGAGCCGGAAGATGATAACCACAGTAACTTCGATAGGGTGTACGATGAACCTACATTTGCGGAGGGATTATTGATCAGGGCTTATACCTATATTCCCACAAATGATTACAGGAATGATGAAGTAGCTACCGACGACGCAGTGACAAAC
>JBFHJA010000402.1:0-4526 GCA_041596165.1 Draconibacterium sp.
ACTGTGTCCATAACTTCGTTTTGGCCAAATGCATAAAAATTCACTATAAAAAGGAAAAGAAATAAACGATATTTTGTCATTACAAAAATTTGTCTGTTTAACAAAAGCAAAAATAGTTGTATAGTTTTAAAATCCTAAAAACTGGATAATAATACTTGTTTCGCTTTTAGTGAGAAGAATCTGAAAACCGGACAGCATGACAATTGAAGCTTTATTGTTTAATAATGAATTAGTTAACAATACTTTTTACCCATTACTTTTACTTTTTACCCTTTCTAAAAGACTCTGTGATACCTTCCCATCCAATACGGCAATAAAAAATAGGTTCCGGTTTCCTCACGCAATCCACCAGTTCCTGTATCGAATTGGCGGGGATTTGTGTTCCATCTGAAAATACCGTTTTCCTGTGTTGGAATTGGCATAATGGCCTGATGATTACCTCCTCTTGCAACAATCGGATCCTTTTGCAAATCCCAGCGGTGGCTGTTTTCCATTCTCCAGTCAATTAAATCAATGGGGTATTTCTGAAGTTCGCTTAAAGAAACATTCAAATCACAATCTTTCTTTAATAAAACACTTGCGATAATATTCCATGCCGGTATTTTTTCGGGTTGTGAAATTGACCAGGTTCGTTCTAAGCTTTTTTTGTAAAGTGGCAAATACTCATCTCCATTTGCATATCGCAGCAAGGTGAAATACGAAAAATAAGTTAGAATGTCATCAGAATGGCTGTTTTCAAAAGGGCCGTATAATTTTGCCTGAACTGTATTTTCAGCATAATTATGTTTATCGATTAGCATTTTGTAAGTTTTTTCATATTTCTGATTTCCGGAAATGTGAATGGCCGCTTTCAGAAAGGCAAGAATCTCGAGCGAATACAAGCCCTTTTCGTAGGCCCAGTTTTGTGAGCCATTTATCGAATCGGGATGCCAGACTCCCCAGCGGGTGGGCAATCCATCGTAATCAATTAAATGAAAATCATTATCGATAATGTGGTCCATAGTTCTTTCCACAAGTTTTTTTACTTTTATTTTCATCGCTTCATCAGCCACCAAATCATAGAATATCGAAATGGCAAAAATATGTCCCACAATTTCGTCGGAGCTTGTGTCATCAAGCCACTGCCACTTTCCATCGGGTGAAGGGCGCCACTTTTTGGGGTGTGGAGAGCGCGATTGCTCAACGCTGTCGGTAGCCAAAGCATACGATCGGGCCGGTAATCCTGAAATTCCTGTTACTGTTTC
Source organism: Draconibacterium sp. (assembly GCA_041596165.1). GTDB lineage: Bacteria > Bacteroidota > Bacteroidia > Bacteroidales > Prolixibacteraceae > Draconibacterium. Next base: position 1,245 of record JBFHJA010000402.1, read on the forward strand.
CAAATGCTCAAGTGCTTCGTAAGTTCTTATTGCATTTTCTTTGGCTGCAGCTTCTTTTGTAACGGCATAACGAAAACATTCAGCTGCCAAATAAACAGAGGTCCACAAACCGTCGTTGTCTTCGTTTTTTGTTTTGCTTGTCGCCAAATCGCCGGAAACCGATAAGTGTGAAAGATTTACAAGTCCGCGCCTGTTGTGCCGTTTTTTGATAACCTCTTCATAGAGTTCAGCCTTTTTTTCGAACGTCATTTCTACTTGCTGAATCTGACTAATTCCCTGTGGCGTTGCAATCCAAACTGTAAAATCATCGATTGGCAAAATATCGTTGATTTTATTGTCAGGCAACCATCGTTTTCCCAGATAATAATGCCAGTTTTCATCTTTTTTGATGGCTCCCTTTTCAGTTCCAAACCAAAAGGTTTTGTTGATGGTGCGAATTGTTGTAACCGGTCCGAACGGCAAACCATCAGCGCCGCTCCACATCCGGTTGTCGCCATTTTCGGCAATACAACCAACAGAAAAAAGGCTACCAAATACTACTTCGTTTGCATGTTTTGGTTTATTTAAACTGAAATATTCCCTTCTTGTTCCGGTAGACATCAGAACGTCGTCAAGATTAATCCATTCTTTTGCTGTTCGTTTTAAAAGTCCGTCGTTGGTGGCAAGCCAAAGAATATTGCTATCATCTTTTACAATCGAATTTATCCTTTTGCCTTTTGTTTCTGCAATTTCTATCCACTCGCCGTTGTATGAAAAAAGTCCATTTGTTGTGCCAACCTGGAGTGTCTTTCCATCTTCCCAAAAAAGAAAAAGAATTGTATCGTTTTGTATGGTTTTTGGCAAGGAAATTATCGTTTCCCCATCTTCGTTTTGAATGGTTTTATCGGTTGCCAGCCATATTTTTTCCTTTGAATCAAAGGAGGCAGTCAGAAATCCAGAACCTATAACTTCCCCACTCCATTTTCCATTGTTGAATTTGAAAACGCCGTTTTCTGTAACTGCAATTTGTGTGTTTTGTACTGAAAACAATTTGATTACATTTTTCCCGGCTTTTTCGGGAAGTAAAATGTCGGTTTTAATTTCCTGCAAAAAGCTGTTTGAGACCGACTGTGCTTTTGGTTTTAAGCTGAAAACTATCAGAATGACTGTAAGCAAATATTTTATTTTCATTATGTATTTTTTGTTTTTATAATTTTCTCCAATTCAATAATATACTGAATGTGTTTGTCAGCAATTTGCGTATGGATTTCATCAAATGGCAGAATTGGTTGCCGAACATTGGCAGTCGGATAAATTCCCTGCATCCACAAAAGCCGTTTGAAAAAATGAATGGAAATATCGAGGTGCTGGTTTGAAAATGCAAGCACCGGCAAAATTTGTTGAAAAAGTTTTTCAGCTTCGTCTTCGTTTCCCATTTTCCATAACTTGTATATTTCGCAATAAATCCAATGCATTCCGGTGGGCATAAAAGCATGGACACCACGTTTCAAACCTTCAATCATTTGTGAAACAGCCCAGCCACCACTCACATTTAACCTACCTTTTGTTATTTCCAGAATACGTGAATATTTCACTCCTGCGGGAACAGTTTCCACTTTCAAACAACGGAATGCTTCTACATTTACAAATAAATCGAGTATCAATTCATTGGGCAATCCGTATCCAGTGGCATCCCAATCTTGCAGCATAATCATTTCGGGTCCTGTTTCTGCCAGTTCGTTAAAATGGTTTCTGAATTGTGTTTCGTTTTGAAATGTAATCTGAAAAAGCACATTTTTGCAACCTAAAGCGATATATTTTTTCAATAGGTTTTTGCTTTTTAGCAAATCGGTTTCACCGGCTCCGGCTATCACAGGAACTCGTCCATTTACCTCCTCCAAAACAGAGGCAACCATATCGACACGTTCTTTTTCTGAAAGTTTGTACACTTCGGATGCCATTGCGGGAACAAGGAAACCGGCAACACCAGCGCGAATTGCTTCATTAACGTTTCGTTTTAAGGCCAACAAATCAATGGAATCATCGGTTTTTAATGGGGTGTTTAAAACTGAAATTATTCCATTTAATTCAAATAGTTCCTTCATAATTTCTATTATCATATTCTTAGCCATTTCGTCCGCAACAAAGCTTGATTTTTAAACCTTGTATGTGCACGGACGATTTGCGTTTTTCGCTTTTTATCCCCTGGGTTGAAACCCAGGGTTACAGAATAAATCGTACCTATGGTACTTTCTTAGTTTTCCCCCTTCGGGGAAACGGGAAGGGGGCTTTGTTTTATCACCCAAACATCTGTAACCCTTGATTGCTGACGCCAGTTTAGGTGTTCCTCGTTGGGTTTGTCGAATGTGATTTTTAGTTTGCCGTCTTTTATTAATTCTTTGGGGAGTGGAAATTCTTTAAACTGTTCAAAACCCTTTTCATATTTTGTGGATTTCAGGCGTTCCCCGTTGGCGCGCAAAAGTGCTTCGCCAAAACCTGCAACACGAATTAAATAATCTGAATTTGGGTCAAGTTCATTGTAATCCAATTCCGGAGTAAACTGGAATAATTGGGTTGAAAGTCTTTTTCTGCTAAATCCATCATTTTCCCACAAATAGTCGATAGCATCTTCGGTTTCAGAAAGTACATGCTTTGCATCGGCACTGGAAATATTGTCGTAAAAACTGCCTTCGCCTGGATTTTCGTAATTGCGGATAAAGTCGAGCCGTGCCACTTTTTCTTCCTCCGATTTCAATTCACCAACTTTTGTAAATTCATCTTCGAGCCACCAACGGTTATTAAGCGGATAATCAATAAAATCAAGGATTGCACCGCGTTCGTAACCCCGTGCATTGTATTTTGGAACACTTGTTTGCAAACCTATTGAATGAAATAAATCATCACAATAATCAATCACTTTTTGTTTTAAATCCTGCGCAACAGGTTCTTTGTCAGCTTTACTCAATAAATCCAAAGCTTCGTCCATTGCAGTTTGTGCTCCAATATTTTTTGCCATCGAAAGGATTTCATAAACTTCGTGTTCAAGCTTTTTTTCGTAAGTCTGACGTTGCTGGACAAAAGCATCATAATAAGCCCGCATCACCAATTGCTGCCAGCGCCAGTTACCGGATAGTTGCGGGTTTTCAGCTTCTAATTTCCCCCAAAGATTCAGTGTATTTTGAATAACCGGATTGCCTGTAAGTAGTCCAACCCAGTTTTGTTCCAAAGCAAAAATTCCGTCAGCCGCATCGATTGCAACTTTTGTCCCAAAGAAAAAGTTGGAATACTCAAATATCACATTTC
>JBFHJA010000403.1:0-4487 GCA_041596165.1 Draconibacterium sp.
AAAAGCGATTCAGTTTTTATTGAAAAAGGAAATTTTAAATGGAATAATTCAGGCAGTACAATTACCCTGGACAATTCGAATCATCAAATTTATAAGGTGGGCGAAAACATTTTATTTCATCTTGACAAAAAAGGAAAAAGAATTTCAAGTGATTTGGCGGCAAATTACACATTGGAAAAGGAAAAAATTGAAATTACCTATAAATACTGGAAGTTAATCCAGCTAAACAGCCAACCCGTAAGATTGGGTAAAAGAGAGCCATTTATCAGGCTAAATGAAAATAAAAATGTAAATGGAAACAGCGGCTGCAACACGTTTAACGGGAAATATGAATTGCCGGAAGGAAATAAAATTAAATTTTCATCTTTTTCAATGACCAAAATGGCTTGTATCGGAAATGATATTGAAAACGAATTTATGCGAGTTTTAGAGAACACAACAAGCTATTCTGTTTCATCAAACGAGTTGATTTTGCAGGATGAATTTGAAACCTCACTTGCAACTTTTATTTCCGACTATTTTAAATAATTCAAGTTGCATGGAGTTGAATTTCAATCGGTTTTATTGAAATAGAAATACCGGATAATACATTTTGTTCCTGTACTCTCAGGATTCTTTTCATCCGTTAATCTTATTTGAAGTGTGTGCCTTTTACTTTTTAAACCAGAATCCAAGATGTAATACCAAGGAAGGTATAGGTTTTGACTCCAGGCTGTAAACAAATCCTGCTTTTTCCAGTCCGAATTATCAACGCTATATTCTATAACTCCTGCATCGGGACCAGCAGCAACGGCAATACCAACAGCATTTCCCTTAAACCGAAACTTGACTATCTTACCAGGATAATCGCCCACAAACATTGGCACATTAACGTAATTTGAACGTGTACCTTTTCCATCAGCAGGATTCCAATTTTCAACAAAATCCCAACCTTTTATCGGTTTTGGAGGATTGGGTTCAACCAAAACACCGTTTGAATAAGAAAATTTATCAAGAGGCTTCGGAATTTTTATTGCAACTGGTTTTCCTTCAAAAGAAACAGATGCAAATGAATTGGCGACAAACTCTTTAATCGACTGAAAATAAATATTTTGCCCAAAAGGTGAAGGGTGCAAATCTTTGAAATCATTTTCCCAGTCAAATTCACCGGCATCTATCCGTTCAGTTACCTCTTTTGCCAGGTTTATCGTTGAAATATTATAATGTGCGGCAACTTTTTCATGTAGTTGAATAACCTCAGGAATTTTTTCGTTTCTGTAGTCATCCATTTTCCCAGGATCGGCAAAATGCATGATTACAAAATCACAGAGCGGGTTTACTGTTTTTGCATGTCGAACAATACCTTCCATCCCACGAATTATATCTTCCGGTGCAGTTTTATTTGTGTCGTCATTTACAGCAGCTTCAACAAAAAGCAAATCAACCTTCCCGTTTTTCAATACGTCACGTTCAAACCTGAAAGCACCTGGTGTTGAGCCCATTGACGGGATTCCGGCATTTATAAAATCAAATTCCGTATCAGGGAATTTCTGCTGTATAAAATTACAAACTGAATCGCGCCAGCCGGAATTGTGGGTTATTGAACCTCCGAGAAATACAATTCTACCTTTTTTTTCCTGTTTAAATTTGATGGATGAATTACTTAAACCTTCACGAATAGAGTGATATTTATTTGAATCCAGTTTCTGTGCATTGACAGAAAAAACCAATATTGACAGAAAAAATGAGAACACGACAAACTGATAACTTTTCATTCGAATCTTAATACTTTAATCCTTAAACTTTCAACTTTCTACCCTACTCCATCCATTCCACTTTTGCCTCAATATCTCCCCTTCCCGGCGACGGAAAATCCATTGCAATATGCCCGATATAGAAAAATCCAAGTAATTTTTGGCCGGGTTGAATTTCAATAATATCATTTAACAAAGGTAAAAAATCGGGTGTAGCCCAAAATGCCCCCAAACCTAAATGAGTTGCAGATAACCACATGTTTTGCACAGCCATGGAAACGGCTGCAATTTCCTGCCATTCCGGGACTCGCTCTGCTGCATCGCGTTCCAAAATAATGGCAATAGCAACAGGCACATTCCCAATACTTGACTTAAACTTATCGACCTTTAGCGGATTTATCGGCTCTCCCAATTCCAACTTTTCAACTAAAAGTGAGTGGATTGTATTACCAAGTTTCTGTTTTGATTCACCAGTATAAACTTTAAACCTCCAGGGTTCTGTATTTTTATGGTTTGGCGCCCAATTGGCATTTTCAAGAATTTCATGAATCACTTCTTTTGAGATTTCTTTTTTTGCAAGAAATTTCGGTGGAGTTGCACGCCTGTTTTTTATGATGTCGTTAAAATTACTACCCATACCCCTGATAATTAAATCTTTGTAAAATAAACCTGATTAAATCAATATGATTTTCCAAAGTTAAAGAACAAACTTTGCAATGAATAATTAATCTGACAAGAAAATAAGCAAAAAAAAAACGGCGATTATAAATCGCCGCATATTTTATTCCTTCAAAAATTATTTCTCGTATCCCAGTATTTTAAACATATCTACCGCCGATTGTTCATTTCGATATACATAATCAACAATATTTCCTTTGTCATCGCGATCGATAATTACATGTTTTGGCGAAGGAATCAAACAATGTTTTATTCCACCGTATCCGCTGATTGCATCCTGATAGGCACCCGTATGAAAGAAACCCAGATACAACGGCTCTTCATCTTCTTCAGAATATGACGGAAGTAAAACCTCCTGGTTAAGATCCTCTGAATTATAGTAATCAGAATGATCGCAACTGATTCCACCAATATTTACCCTTTTATATTCGTTATTCCATTTATTAATAGGCAGTAATATAAATTTTTCGAATATCGACCACGCATCAGGAATAGTGTTCATCAAACTGTTGTTAACAATATACCAGCTTTCGGTGTCGTTTTGCTGTTTCTGCTCCAACACTTCAAAAACTATTGCACCACTTTCTCCAACAGTATATTTCCCAAACTCGGTATAAATATCAGGTTCCCTCAGCTTTTCCACGGCACAGGCATCTTTAATGTTCGAAACAATTTCGTTGATCATGTATTCATAATTGTACTCAAAACCAAGATGGTTTCGGATAGGAAAACCACCCCCAAGGTTAAATGAATCCAACGTATCACATTGTTTCTTCAAATCGATATACAATTTCATTGCTTTCTGGAATTCGCCCCAGTAATAAAGACTGTCTTTTATTCCCGAGTCAACAAAGAAATGAAGCATTTTCAGCTCTATATTCTCTTTACCTTTAATATTATTTGTATAAAACTCAAGAATATTTGTATGCCTAATTCCCAAACGCGAAGTGTAATATGAAGATTGCGACTCCTCATTAATTGCCATTCGTATACCTATTTTTATCTTGGCAGTTCCTGCCAGATTTTCAATTCGCTTTAACTCATTAATACTGTCAAGAACAATAATATTATTTCGAAAACCTATTTCCTGTAGGTTTAGAATTTTCACAAGATATTCATCAGTTTTGTAACCATTGTGAATAATAACCCGGTTTTTATCAATTTTTTTGTCACGGAAAAGACTCAATATCAAATCGATATCATAAGCAGAAGAGGTTTCAAGGTTTACATTATGTCTCAATGCTTCATTTATCACATGCGAAAAGTGATTACACTTTGTACAGTAACAATAATAGTAGTTTCCTTTGTAATTGTTCTTTTTTATTGCCTTGTTGAAAAGATTACGCGCCTTTTTTATTTGATCGCCTATTTTGGGAAGGTAAATAAACCGGAAAGGTGTTCCATATTTTTTTATCAGATATTTTAATGAAATCCCATGAAAAGTAAGTCCGTTGTCTCTTAAATCAAAGCCCTCCTGAGGAAAGTAGTAGCTTTGCTCAATCAAATCAAAATAGGTATTTTTCATTTACGTAATCACAAAAAATTATTCGTATTTATTTAAGCGACAAATTAAACCATTTTTTCTGAAAAACTGGGAAAGAATTCTTAAAAGGACCTCAATCCGTTCATTAAAATCATATCCAAAGCAAATAGTTCACATTCGTAAAACACTTTTTGTTAGTATCAAAATCCAATGTGTGAATTTAATTATTCACTAAAAAATGCTTAATTTGCTCCCCTGTTTTCAAGGTTTAACAAAATGAGACTGACATTGTTATTCTGTAAATTCAGGTAAAAAAATTAATTCAAAACAAAAGAAATGAGTAAAGTTCTAATTATTGGAGCAGGGGGAGTCGGACGTGTTGTTGCTAGCAAATGTGCAGATAATCCAGAGGTTTTTTCAGAAATTTTATTGGCCAGCCGTACTGTTTCAAAATGTGAAATTATTGCCCGGGAAGTAGGTAAGGGAAGGATAAAAACAGCACAGGTAAACGCTGATAATGTGCAGGAAATGGTTGCACTAATCAACAATTTCAAACCGGAATTGGTTGTAAACGTTGCACTTCCATATCAAGA
>JBFHJA010000404.1:0-4485 GCA_041596165.1 Draconibacterium sp.
CAATAACCTGCCGATCAGTACCCGCGATTTCAGGTGAATTAACAACAACCTGCACCAACCAAAAAATATCGGATTTTTTTCGGGCATCTAAGCTTTTATTTTCAACCTGAAATGTAAAATCACTGATTCGCAAATCTTTGGCAATCTTTTGTTGAAGTTGCTCTTGTGTATAATCGGTCGGTAGCTTTACCGAAATTAATTTGAATCCCATGTTGCAAAGGTAAAAAAGGATAAGGAAATTTATACGTAGAAATCGTTTTGGTAGTATATCAGAATATAATTTTATCCCGTGTAATTTGCAGGATCAGGGAAACGCAGTGTGAATTAAACCTGCTTACCTTGCAACTGGCGTTTTAATTTCAATCTGTTTTCTATTTTTTCATTTATCTTTGCAACCCTAAATTCGGATTCAAAATAAGAGAAACATTTTAGCATGAATAATTTCAAACGTACACTCATCACAACCGCTTTACCTTATGCAAATGGGCCAATCCATATAGGACACCTAGCCGGGGTTTATGTACCTGCCGATATTTACGCACGTTACCTACGCCTTAAAAACGAAGACGTTTTGTTGATTGGTGGTTCCGATGAGCATGGTGTACCAATTACCTTAAAAGCTAAAAACGAAGGAATTAAACCACAGGATGTGGTTGATAAATTTCACGGTATCATAAAAAAGTCATTTCAGGATTTTGGGATTTCTTTTGATGTGTATTCGCGTACAAGCGCTCAAATCCACCATGAAACTGCGTCAGAAATATTTAAAACATTATACGATAATGGGAAGCTGATTGAAAAAACTTCGGAACAGTATTACGATGAAGAGAATAAACAATTTCTTGCCGACCGGTATATTACAGGAACCTGCCCGAAATGTGGTTTCGAAAAAGCTTATGGCGACCAGTGCGAAAGTTGCGGAACTTCACTCAGCCCAACCGAATTGATTAACCCGGTTTCAATGATCAGCGGAAACCAGCCTGTATTAAAAGAAACAAAACACTGGTATTTGCCACTTGACGATTATGAACCCTGGTTGAAAGAATGGATTTTGGAAGGGCACAAAGAATGGAAACCAAATGTTTACGGGCAGTGCAAATCGTGGATCGACAGTGGTTTGTTGCCTCGCGCAGTTACCCGCGACCTCGATTGGGGCGTCCCTGTTCCTGTTGAAGGTGCCGAAGGTAAAGTACTTTATGTTTGGTTCGATGCTCCAATCGGCTATATTTCAGCAACAAAAGAACTGACTGCCGACTGGGAAAAATACTGGAAAGACCCGGAAACACGGATGTTGCATTTCATTGGCAAAGATAATATCGTTTTCCATTGTATCATTTTTCCGGTTATGTTGAAGGCAGAAGGAACCTACAATTTGCCCGAAAACGTGCCAGCCAACGAATTCTTGAACTTAGAAAATGATAAAATTTCGACATCAAGAAACTGGGCAGTTTGGTTGCATGAATATCTCGAAGAATTCCCGGGAAAAGAAGACGTTTTGAAATATGTATTGACAGCTAATGCACCGGAAACAAAAGACAACGATTTTACCTGGAAGGATTTTCAGACGCGCAACAATAACGAGCTTGTTGCAATACTCGGGAATTTTGTGAATCGTGCGCTTGTTCTCACCCAAAAATATTACAACGGCTTAGTTCCCGAATGTGTTGATTTAACTGAATCTGACAAAGAAACACTAGCATCTATTTCAACAATAAAAACTGAAGTTGAAAAAAGCTTAGACAGTTTCCGTATTCGTGAAGCATTGAAAAATGCAATGGATTTAGCCCGATTGGGAAACAAATACTTAGCCGACGAAGAACCATGGAAAGTTGTTAAAACCGATGCCGAACGGGTAAAAACAATCATGTTTGTCAGCTTGCAAATTACCGCCAACCTTACGATTTGTTTAGAGCCATTTCTACCGTTCAGCATGAACAAATTACGCGAATTCATAAATCTTGGAAAATTGGATTGGGAAAAACTTGGGGACACAAATTTATTGGCTGCCGGTCATCAACTCAACCAACCTCAATTGCTTTTCGAAAAAATTGAAGATGACGTAATTGAAGCGCAAGTGCAGAAATTGCTCAACACTAAAAAAGCAAATGAAATCGCACAAGCAAAAGCAACACCTGCAAAAGAGAATATTGAATTCGATGATTTCAACAAAATAGATATTCGGGTTGGAACCATTCTGGAAGCCGAGAAAGTGGCGAAAACAAAAAAACTTTTAAAGCTTTTAATCGACACTGGAATTGATAAACGAACTGTTGTTTCAGGTATTGCAGAATATTATGAACCTGAAAGTTTAATTGGAAAACAGGTTTCAATTTTGGTAAACCTCGCCCCTAAAAATTTGAAAGGCATTGAATCGCAGGGAATGATTTTGTGTGCTGAAAATGCTGATGGTTCGTTGTCGATTGTGGAACCGGACCAAAAAGTTAAGAATGGAGCTGAAGTAAAATAATTTTGCGACTAAAATATAAATCATCAACTCTTGTTGATGGTTTTTTCGTAAGCTGAAGTACCGTTTATTGCGGATCAGCAGCTTACCCAATTATATCGAAACCGCTTTTGTACGCAAGGGCGGTTTTATTTTTGCCTGGTCAAAAAAAAATCTGGTTTAATTAGGTATGGCAAACTTGTCTCCCTAAAGGAAAGTCAAAAGGGGCTTCTTAAATGATAACTATCAGCAAAATCCCCAGAATTAGCAAAATATAAAGTACAAACTGGTTGCGAACAAAAAGCCCGAGAAGAATCAAAATTTCAACTTCTTCGTTGCAGGTTGTTAACAATTCAATTTCGCCTTTATCTTTTGTTATAAATTCGTTGGAAGAAAACCGTATAATTTCAGAGCCGTTGTATTTCCACGACCAGTGCGATTGATAAAAGTTCTTTACTTCGAGTTCAAATCTTTTTCCATTGATAACAACATCACTGCGCGGATTAAACATGTTTACCATAATCATTCCCAAAAGCGATTGGTCGTTGGCATCATAAATCTCTAATTTCGAAAGGAAAAATTCACGATTCAACATAAACAGTTTGCCGTTTATCATCGCCTGTGCTTTCGAGCTAACCATATTTTCCCACTGGATTTTCCCTATCCGTTCGTTTCCCTGCATTAACTCAAGCTTCGACCCAAAAATATCTTTCGTCCACTTTAGCTTTTCCATTATCTCATTTCTCTTTTAACGGGGATGCAATTTATGAAAATTATCGGTAATAAATTTTTGATAAAAATCAATTGAAACAATGTATTTAGCTTTTTTTAGAATCTTTAACGCATAAAAAAGCCGGTCTCTTTATAGAAGCCGGCTTTATACAAGTTGTATTTAATTTTTATTTATTCGGGCAAAAGCACTTTGTCGATTACGTGCACAACCCCGTTAGTTCCCGAAATATCAGCCGAAGTAACTTTACTTTCATTAATTTTAACGCCATTTGAAATATCGATTTTGATTTTCTGTCCATTTAAAGTTACCACCGAGGTATTTGATAAATCGGTTGACATTACTTTTCCAGCAACCACATGATATGTGAGAATTGGCGTCAATTGTTCTGCAGTCAAATCCTTCACTCCGCTAACTCCAAGTTGCTTGAAAAGCGCTTTAAAAGCTTCGTTTGTTGGCGCAAAAACGGTAAAAGGTCCATCGGCACTCAAAGCACCTGCCAAACCAGCTTTTGTGACTACCTCCACCAAAATGCTGAAATCGGAGTTGGCAACTGCAATATCCACCACGGTACCTGTTGGCGCTTCTGATTTTATTGCTTCGAAAAATTCGGTTGATATCATCCAGGGTTCAAATTTCAATTCATAATCAGCCACGTTAGTCCTTAATTCTGAATTTCTCAAATTTTCACTCGCATAACCTACAAATACTGATGCCATTAAAATAATACCTGCTGCAATTGTTCTTCCTGTTTTCATGATTTCTAATTTTTAAATTGTTTCTTTTTAACTTGTTTTCTAATTTTCTGTTTCTTTTATCGTAATTGTTTTTTTCTTTGTCTAACACTAACATAGACAACATTAAACAATTAATGTTCATATAATGTCTCAATATATTAAACAATTATATGTAATAATTCCTAGATACCTTAATATAGAAGCTTTTAGTGGTTTGTTAAAATACGTTAATATTAGTGTTGTGTTTTTTCTAATTATTAATTATTAGATTTTCCCATCCAGTGATTCCTTTTGAGAAAAAGCTTGTTGATTGTTCCAAAATCGAATGTGTTTGTTTCCTAAACATGATTTTTGAACATATTGAACCAATATCCATAGATATTCTGTTTGTCAATGTCTTAAATCAACTAATTTTGCGGTTCGATTTTCAATAAAATTTTCAACATGACAGAAAAAGAGCAAAAACTTTTCGCCGATTTTGCACCTGTTACAACCGATGAATGGGAAGCAAAAATTAATGCCGACTTAAAAGGCAGAGATTATGAAAGGGCACTCGTTTGGAAAACCTACGAAGG
>JBFHJA010000405.1:0-4476 GCA_041596165.1 Draconibacterium sp.
ACGAAACACAGCAACAACAATACTTTCGTTATTAATTGCTTCAAAAAGAATAATTACAAGAATTAATAGCACGGAAAACATAAGGTGCGACCATCTTTTAATTTTTTGTCTTTTTGCTTCATCATGTTTTTCGACATTTAAGATATCGACACTAAATGAAGTGGTTAGCGCTGTCAAAGCCGAATCGGCACTGGAATACGCAGCGGCAATTATGCCAAGTAAAAAGGCGATTCCAACCGGCAATCCGAAATGATGAAGTGCCAATAAAGGGTATAAATCATCCGTTGATGCCGGGATTGCTATTCCATGTTTCCCAGCAAAAATGTACAACATAGCACCTAAACACAAAAACAGAAAAACAGTTACAAGAAATGAAACGCTAAAAACCAACATATTTTTCTGGGCATCCCGAATATTTTTGCATGTCAGGTTTTTTTGCATCATATCCTGATCCATTCCAACCATAACAATCGTGATAAACATACCAGCAAAAAACTGCTTGAAAAAATTAGTCCCCAAACGCCAATCCCAAAAAAATATTTTTGAATTTGGATCATTTGCAATTTCGCTTAAAAAATTCCCGGCAGTCCAGCCCAGGCTTTTTGAAATTGCCACAATCGTAAGTATCACGGCACTTAGCAGAAATAGCGTTTGCAAAGTATCCGTCCAAACAATTGTTTTTATACCGCCTCGAAAAGTGTAAACCCAAATCAAAGCGATAGTAACTGTTACAGTTAGAGCAAATGGGATTTCAAAAGCATCGAAAAAGGCGAGTTGCATAACCCCTGCAACAAGGAACAAGCGAAATGCAGCACCAATCAATTTTGAAATCAGGAAGAAAAATGAACCCGTTTTGTGGGAATAAAAACCAAAACGCTGTTCGAGGAATGAATAAATAGAAACCAGATTTAAGCGATAATATAATGGCAATAAAACCAATGCAACTATCCAAAATCCGACGATATTCCCAAATACAAACTGAAGATATGAAAACGCCGAATTTCCAACTTCGCCGGGGACAGAAATAAAAGTTACGCCCGATAGTGCAGCGCCAACCATTCCAAAGGCAACCAAATACCATGGAGATTTCCTGTTTCCTGTAAAAAATGTTTGGGAATCGGCTTTACGCGAAGTAAGTATCGAGATTCCAATCAAAATCAAAAAATAACCAATAACAATTCCGAGTACCAAATATGGATTCATACTATTCAAAATCAGGATATAACAAATACTTTTTTCTCATTGTCTTATAATTCTCCAAGTCGGGTTTGAACCGTGACAAAATCTCGGCTTCACTTTTACCAGATCTTAGTAACTTCAACAATTCATCAGTCCCGGCAAGGGTATTAAACCAGGATTCACGGGTGAGAAAGTCCTTCTTGTTTTCGTATTTATTATAAAAATCAATAAAAAAACTTAACGTAAAATCAGGGACGACCTTTAATGAACGAAAATCGACACCATAACACACTTTCCCCTCGTTTAGCGGATGAACTGCAACGTTAGGAATACTTTTCGGAGTAAATTTAAAATCCCCTAGATTTTTATTCAATCCTCCGATCACCTGGAAAGGAAAATCGGTTCCCCGTCCAACACTAACACTTGTAGCCTCAAAAAAACATAACGACGGATACAATCTTACCGATAAATAATTTGGCAAATTGGGCGACGGGCGAACCGGTAATTCATATTTAGTTGAGTGCGTATAGTTTTGAACCTGAACAACAGTTAAATCGCAGTTTAATTCTGCTTTGTGCCACTTTTCACCATTAATCATATTTGCCAATTCGCCAACCGTGCAACCATGTACAACAGGAATTGGATCCATACCAACAAATGACTCAAAACCAGGTTTTAAAACCGGGCCGGCAACATAATCACCATTTGGATTTGGCCGATCTAAAACTATTAACGGAAGGTTATTTTCGGCGCAGGCCTCAATTACAAGGTGCAAAGTTGAAATGTATGTGTAAAACCGGCAGCCAACATCCTGTATATCAAATAGTACTACATCCAAATTTTTCAAGTGTGCAGCGCCAGGTTTTTTAGTCTGCCCATACAATGAAATCACCTGAATTCCTGTTTTAGTGTCAACACCATCTTTTATCACTTCCCCTGCCGAAGCATCACCTCGAAAACCATGTTCAGGTGCAAATATTTTCTCAACTTTTATGTTATTCGTTAACAGGAAATCAACTAAATGAACACTTTTTACCATGGAAGTATTGTTGACAACCAACCCAACTCTTTTATTCTGAATCAGCGGCAAATATTTCTCTGGTTGTTCGGCTCCTGTTATGATTCCATTCCCAATTGCATCGGACTTACATCCGAAACTAAACCAAAAAAGTATGAATCCTAAAAATTTAAGCATGATTATGTAAACGTTGTTATATTTGCGAAAATACCATTTGATATTACGTTTCAAGTATAAAACAGGCAAAATCTGATTTTTGCTCACAAAATATAAGGATAGATGAATATACAGGGAAGAATTTTAATCGTTTTTTTACTTTCAATTGCGCTATGTGCCAACCTATATGCACAACAAGAACCACCGTTCATACAATATAAAACTGACAAATGGGTGGCCGAACAAATAGGTAAAATGACTTTGGAGGAAAAAATTGCCCAACTCATGACGATTTCGGTTTATCCTAAACTTGGCATCGAAAGTAAAAACAAAGCACTCGAACAAATCAAACTTTATAAACCAGGCGGGATACTTGTGATGCAGGGAGCACCAGTTGAATCGGCAAAATGGATAAACGAATTTCAGCAAAAATCGAAAACTCCGCTTTTAGTTGCTATCGATGGCGAATGGGGAATGTCAATGCGGATTGATAGCGTGATGAAATTTCCTTACGCCCAGGCAATTGGTGCGATACAGGATTCGACATTCATTTATCAAATGGGACGTGATTTTGCCTCACAATTACGCCTAATGGGAATCCATATGAATTTTGCACCGGTAGCCGATATCAATACAAATCCAATTAATCCGGTTATTAATTTCAGGTCGTTTGGAGAGAATAAAATGGATGTTGCGAAAAAAGCCTGGTGGGTTGCAAAGGGAATGCAGGACGAAGGAATTATTCCTGTGGCAAAGCACTTCCCCGGACATGGTGATACTGACACTGATTCACACAAATTCCTTCCATTTTTAACACATTCAAAAGCAAGAATGGACTCTCTTGAAACATACCCGTTTCGTTATTTAACCGACAAAGGAATAATTGGAATTATGACAGCACATTTAAACGTAGCGTCGATTGATAATTCCCTTACTCCTTCATCGCTTTCTAAAAAAATAGTTACGGGATATCTTAGAAATGAAATAGGTTTTAAAGGTTTTGTAGTTACTGATGCCATTAATATGCAGGGCGTTAGGACGGATAAAGGCAATGCAGAAGCTGAAGCTTTGATTGCAGGAAACGACATGGTTGAGTTTGTGCCTGATTTGCAAAAAGCAATTCAGTCAGTAAAAAATGCGATTGATGAGGGCAGATTAACAATTGCCGAAATAAATGAAAAATGTACAACAGTTTTAGCTTTAAAAAGATGGGCTAATCTGCACAATTACAAACCTGCTCGCACAAATAATTTAACCGAAAAATTAAACTCACCAAAGTTTGAAGTAACCAACAGAAAACTTATAAAAGGCTCATTAACTGTCCTTCAAAACACTGCGACTTTGCCAGTTCAAGGACTTGATACTTTGCGAATAGCATCTGTGGTAATTGGCATCAACCAAACTTCCCCCTTTCAGCAAATGCTGGAAAAATATACTAATATCGACCATTTTACACTTTCAAAAAACGCCAAAGAGCAGGATTGGGCAAAAATCAAATCCAAATTGCAAAATTATAATCTTGTAATTTTAGGTATCCAGGGAATAAATATCTATCCACCATCAAATTACGGAGCAACAGAATTTCAAAGAAAAGTTGCTGATGAAATAGTTCAGCTAAATAATTCGATTGCTGTTTTCTTTGGAAATGCTTATGCATTAAAACATTTCGAGAATATCCACAAGGCAAAGGGATTAATAGTTGCATACCAAAACACTGATCTTTCTCAGGAATTGGCAGCTCAGTTAATTTTTGGCGCATTTGGCACAGACGGAAAATTGCCCGTAACAGTAGATTATCGTTTCAAATTAAACGATGGATTAAAAATTAGTGCAAACAATTGCCTTGCATACACTATTCCTGAAGAAATGGGTATTAAATCGGATTTACTAAATCATAAAATTGATTCGCTGGCTTACCTCGGATTAAACAAAAAAGCATATCCCGGCTGCCAGGTACTTGTTGCGAAAGACGGTAATGTAATTTTGCACAAAACATATGGCTACCACACTTACGACAAAAAAATTAAAGTACATGAAACTGATCTTTATGACTGGGCTTCGATAACGAAAGTTTCTGGTCCGCTTCCGGCAATCATGAAATTGGTCGACGAAAAGAAATTGGA
>JBFHJA010000406.1:0-4471 GCA_041596165.1 Draconibacterium sp.
ATGACACATCCATTGCGCGTACAGTTGCTTTACCTGCGGGCATTGCCGTTAAATTGATCCTTGAAAATAAAATTGTTGAAAAAGGAGTGCAGATTCCCATAACCAAATCTATTTACGAACCTGTGTTGGAAGAACTCGAAAAAATGGGAATTGCGATGGTGGAAGAGTGGGGGCTGCCGGAGGAAGAAATAATTTGACCGAGCTGTTTCTTATGTGATTGATTTCAATCCTTGCAAAAAAAAAATGGCCGTCCGCTAGGACAGCCATTTTTAAATATATTCTTTCGAAGGAATAATTACTTCTTGTAAACTTTTTTGTAACCGTAAATTGCGCTTGCACCCAATTCTTCTTCGATGCGGAGCAATTGGTTGTATTTTGCCATCCTGTCTGAGCGGCTCAATGAACCGGTTTTAATCTGACCTGCGTTTGTAGCTACTGAAATGTCAGCAATTGTTGAATCTTCAGTTTCGCCAGAGCGGTGAGAAGTTACCGAAGTATAACCAGCACGGTGTGCCATTTCAATTGCATCCAAAGTTTCAGTTAAAGTACCAATTTGGTTTACTTTAATGAGGATTGAATTTGCAGCACCAAGTTCGATACCTTTTTTCAGGTACTCAACGTTTGTAACAAAAAGGTCGTCGCCAACCAACTGGCATTTGTCGCCTAATCTTTTGTTTAAAGCTACCCAACCATCCCAGTCGCCTTCGTGCATTCCGTCTTCAATTGAATCAATTGGGAAATTGGCAACCAAACCTGCAAGGAACTCAACTTGTTCGGCAGAAGTTCTTTTTGCACTTGTTGGTGTTTCAAATTTTGTATAATCGTAAATACCGTTTTTGTAGAATTCAGAAGCTGCACAGTCCAAAGCAATTGAAATGTCGCCACCGTCTTCTGCGCGGCCTGGTTTGTAACCTGCTTTTTTAATTGCATCGATAATACTGTTCAAAGCATCTTCGGTTCCGTCGAGGGTTGGAGCAAATCCACCTTCGTCACCCACTGCGGTGCTTAAACCACGGTCGTGTAATACTTTTTTCAATGAATGGAAAACTTCAGCTCCCATACGCAAACCTTCGCGGAATGAAGTGGCGCCAATTGGGCGAATCATAAATTCCTGAAAAGCAATCGGTGCATCAGAGTGAGAACCTCCGTTGATAATGTTCATCATGGGAACGGGCAACGTTTTTGCGTTTGCACCACCAATATATCTGTATAACGGAAGGTCAGAAAAATCGGCAGCGGCTTTTGCAACTGCAAGCGAAACGCCTAACATAGCATTTGCACCTAATTTCGATTTGGTTTTTGTACCGTCCATTTCAAGTAATTTGTTGTCAAGTGCCACTTGATCAGTAGCATCCATACCAATAATTTCTTTGGCAATTACTTCGTTTACATTTTCTACGGCTTTCAAAACACCTTTTCCAAGGTAGCGGCCTTTGTCACCATCGCGCAATTCAAGCGCTTCGTTTTCGCCGGTTGAGGCACCTGATGGAACTGCAGCACGACCAAATGCGCCACTTTCCAATACAACTTCAACTTCGATCGTTGGATTACCACGAGAATCTAAAATCTCTCTTGCTTTTACTTCGCTAATAAACATTGTGAGTAGTTTTTTATTGTTTAACTTATGTTGTTTTAATCAGAAAATCAGCGTTTTATTGCCAATTTGCCAAAGCGGCTCAAAGATAATAAATTGTTCCTTTTCAAACGGATGGCTAACCTAAAGGTTACCAATATTTCATATTGGTTTAACTTAAAAATGCTTAAATATAAACCGATTAATCTGTCTGAATTCGATATTTTTCGCCTGAAATGTATCGGACAACATCTAATTCCTGGAAAGTTACTAATCCACCTTTCTTGCTTAAATCCATTAATTCGTTTAAAGTTTTTGCGAATTCGTCCAATTTTTCAATGTTGTCAACAATTTCAATAACTACCGGAAGCTTTTCGGAAAGTGCAAATATTTTCAAGGTATGAATTGAGTGGCTGGCGCCAAACGACATGATTCCTTTTGTTACAGTTGCCCCTGCAATACCGGCTTTTCTTGCTTCAAAAACAATTTCTTCAAATAAACGACGGCCATTTACTCTGTCATTTTCACCTACGTAAACCTTTAAAATTCCTGTTTTTTCTGAAGTTTTCATAATGCATGATTTTAAAAGATCATACGTATAACAATTACACCAAGATACACAGCAAGTATGCCTAAAAACAAATTTCCACCAACGTTGAATAATAATTGTCCGATGGAGTTTTCTTTTATCATTGTAAAATTATTGTAAGCAAACGACGAAAATGTTGTAAACCCCCCGCAAATGCCAACTGTCAGGAAAATCCTCCATTCTGAACTCAGTAAATCCCCTTTTTCGGCTAGGGCAAAAACTACCCCAATTATAAAACTGCCGGCAATGTTGGCAATTAAAGTTCCTAGCGGGAAAGTACTTGTCATTCCTTTTTCAACATAAAATTGAACCAGGTAACGCATCACACTTCCTATAAATCCACCAGAGCCAACAATCAGTAAAGTTTTAAGCATATTAATTAATTTCGATTCTTGATTCCTTATCCAAGGCTTTTTTACTTTTTACTTTTTACTTTGAACCCGAAACATTGAACTTTGAACTCAATTTCCCTTATTTTTATTTTTTCAAAACTAATAAAAATGATTACACGGTTTTTAATTACTGTTTTATTTGGCGGAATTTCCATAATTGCTTTTTCACAAAGGAATATTGAAATTGAATTACAAAAAATCCTCAATCAGTCAGAATACAAAAATGCATCGGTTGGAATTCAGATGAAAAATATTGAAACAGGTTTGTCAGTTTTTGAATACAATCCCAATAAATTAATGATTCCCGCATCGACACTAAAAATAGTAACTACTGCTACAGCTCTTGAACTACTTGGTGCTGATTATCGCTTTAAAACTCAAATTGGTTATATCGGGGAATTAAAGGAAAACAATGAATTAAACGGTGATCTGGTAATTATTGGTGGTGGTGATCCAACTTTAGGCTCTATGTATTTTAGCAATTCCGAATCAAATTCCAACTTTGTGAATTTCTGGATTCAAAAAATTAAAGCAGTTGGAATTCGGCAAATCAGCGGCGATATAGTTTTTGACGCATCAGTTTACGACTCCGAAAAAGTGCCGTCAACCTGGATTTGGGGCGATATTGGAAATTATTATGGAGCGGGTGCAAACGCGTTTACCTGCTATGATAATTTATTCCGGATTACATTCAAATCTTCAGCAAGGGCAGGGGAGTTGGCAGAAATAATCTCGACTTATCCCCGAATTGAAGGATTGAACATTACTAACGAAGTTGTTTCATCGGAGATAAATAGTGACCAGGCTTATGTTTTTGGAAGTCCGCTGGATAAAAAACGCGTAATTCGCGGCACAATTCCAAAAGGTAGAAATGCTTTCATGATTAAAGCAGCAGTGCATCAACCGGAAGAAATACTTGCCAATGAATTGATAACTAATTTGGCAAAAGAAGGGATTTTTATTTCAGGCAATGTTAAATTCCAAAAAACAGATACGTCAAAATTCCAAACCGTTTTTATTCAGGATTCACCAACTTTAGCTGAAATCATAAAAGAATTGAATCACGAAAGTGTAAATCTGTTTGCCGAACATTTGGTAAAACAAATAGCTGCTGAAAAATCAGGCATTGGAAACAGTGAAAAAGGAATTGAATTAATAACTGATTTCTGGAAATCGAAAGAGATTTTTGAGGATGAATTTTTTATGGAAGACGGAAGTGGGTTATCGCATTTTAACGCCATTTCGCCCAATCAAATTACTTCAATTCTTATATACATGGCGCAAAAAAGTGAAAACAGTGAGTTTTTTGTCAATTCATTTCCAAATGCAGGCAGTGGAACACTTACTGGTTTTAGTACCGAATATTTTCCCAATACTACCTTAAATGCCAAAAGTGGTTCAATGACCAGGGTGCGTTGTTACGCCGGATATTTAAAAACTGATTCAGGCAAGGGTATTACATTTTCTATCATGTTCAACCATTTTTCGGGTTCTGGTTCAAAACTTTTAAAAGAAATTGAAAACCTGCTGCTCACCATGAAAAAATATTAAATGGCACTCTTATATTTCCGTTCCCCCATTCAGTGGGAACAGCCAAACTTGTATAGGTTTCTTTAAAAAATATGCAGGACATTCAAAGTTTATATCTTGTTATATTCTTGTATCACAAAGGAATAACCTTTGGTTTTTAATGTATTTTCTTTAGAAATTCCACTTCAAAATTTTACTAAATTTAAAATATTAAAACCTTTGTTTTTAAATAAAAAAGGAATCCATTTTCACCTTTTTATTATTTAAAATTCATTAAAAACCTAAAAAATATTGACTTGTACTTTTTAATGTTGTAACTTGTTTGAAGTTACCATTAAGTCAGATTAAATCAAAAGAGAAGCTGTTTAGCGCACTCAGTAAGGACGA
>JBFHJA010000407.1:0-4457 GCA_041596165.1 Draconibacterium sp.
ACTAATGTTTTCATAATTATTAAATTTAAAGTTTATTGTTTGATGTAAAATTAGGATATAAGGATGCGTATATCATGTACTATTTGCGCAAATACTTGTACTTTTTGGTTTTCTTCAATAAAAATGCAGGAAATAACGATACAAATCGATTGAGCAACGATTTGTAAGTGTGATGTTTAGCTTATTTTCGCTTTCAGTTTAAAGAAAAAACGAAACATTACAGGATGAAAATAAAAAGAGAATGAAGATGTATCGTTTTATAGTTATTGCTTACTTAAAACTAATCTTTTGAAACAATTGACATATCAATTTTTTGAGTTCCCAAATAAAATAGGGTAGCAGCGGCAGCCATAAATACATGACTTATGCATAAATAATTAAACCACTGGTGAGGTGAAATTCTTGTCATAAAGAAAAAGGCGGCGAGAGCTGCAAAACCAACTCCGGCGAGCATATATTTTCCCGCTGTATTTTTTGTTTTCAGAAATAGAAAGCCTTCAAGCGAAAGTACGACAAACATAAGTCCGTATCCGGAATGAAATTCAACAAAGAAAAAATTTAGTGTAGTTATTGTAAGAGTAAGGAATGTTAAAAATTCTAAGATGTTAATTATTCCAAGTACACGCACAACTGAATTATTTAACCAAATTCGCGTGTGTTCGATAACAGCCCTTTCAACAAACATTATCGATATCATACTCATTATCCATCCAGGAAGTTTCCAGTAAAAGCTAAAAGCATACAAAAAAGCATGGCCGATAATACCACCCAGTAATGTTGCAATGGCCATGGTAAAAAAATAGATTTTAAAATAAAGAAATGTCTTTTCCTTTTTTCCAGATTTATGAATTTTATAAGCGGCAATAAAACAAACAACTGTAACAAGTAAATCGGTAATGGTTACTATGGGTTCATCAATCCGAATGCCCCAAATATTGATTGTATTTATTTCATTCATCTTTTACTAGTTCAGAAATTCATTGAAAAAAATGGTTTTACTATAAATGGTTCAGGACATAAGGTACAAACTTTTAATTAATATTGCTTTTTAGTTATTCTCAAAAAGTTGGCGAATAGCATCCAACGCTTTTTTATTGTTGGAGTACGTAAGTTTGTAAAATGAAATGTTTAAAATTTTATCCAGAAATATCTCGACATTTTCAGGTTGTGGTGGTATCCATGCTTCTTCAAAAAGTATTTTAATTGCATTTGCCGGTTTTATTTTTTCAATCGAAAAATCAACAGTATTGTCATATTTAATAAAAATGAATTCTTTAACAGGAAATACCATTTTCATTATCTGGTTATCAACTGGCAAATACTTAATTTTTTTTTCAGGATTCAAAGTTATTAATGGATTATTTTCTAATTCAGGATAATGCGGTTTCAGTAAATCCATCGAACCTTCTTTAACTGACATTGCAATTGGAAACGGATAAGCTTTAAATGAAGATCGTTCAACTGGTACAAAATCATCTGAAACAATCTTGTATCCTTTTGTTTGAAGCAAGGCGGCAATTGTTGACTTTCCGCTTCCTGGCGCCGCCGAAAAAAGAATAGTTTTATGTCCATTGGTAATTGCTGAAGCATGAACTGTCATTAGCCAATCAGCATCTGATTTATCATGTAATACATTAACAAGTTCGATAAATATTCGGCCTTTGGTTAAATGGCTTTCATTCTTTTCCCAACTTCCAATTAAAATTTTATCCAGCCTGAAATACACCCTTTCATTATAGGTAAATAATTCAAATTGAGACTTGTTGGTGCTTTCTTCATTGGTTTCCAGATGTTTAATCAATGGATGAATAAAATTCTCAAGCCATGGTGATTCAAATGAAAATTCAATTACCCTGTTCTGCATGTCGTAACAATGCTTTGAATAAACCGGATAAGTGTGCAGGTTGATTTCCTCTGTATATTTCTCAATGTATTTTGCTGGTTTTTCTGACCGATTCATTTCATAGATTCTTTGCTTAATTTCCACAACAAATTTTAAGCTTTCTTCAAAGTTTAATCCATATCGGTCAGAACATTCCTTTGCAATTGTTTCTGATTTATATCGTTTTATTGTTCTCCTAAAAACAAACCAGGCAGGTTCTTCAAGAGAAAAATACAAATTGCTGTTTTGAAACCAAATCAGGTATGATTTTCCAATCTTTTTTTTAACGAATAATATGTTCTTCATGAATTAACAATTGATGACTTGATTTCTAATAGTCGCTAAAATAAAAACTATCTGCAATTAATCTGTTATTCAATCCATAATATATTGAATGTTGAGGAGGCAGAAATGTGCGATTTTTATTTCAACAGAAATACATGTTTGGTTTTAATTGGCGGAGAGAGAGGGATTCGAACCCTCGGTGCAGTTGCCCGCACAACGGTTTTCGAGACCGTCCCATTCGACCGCTCTGGCACCTCTCCGTTTTGCGGCAAAATTATAAAAATTTCTGTTTGGTATTTTAACAGATTTAAAATACTGATTTTTTCAAGGTTCAGAATACGGGATTTTAGAAAATCAATTCCCACAAAAATTATTTCATTAGCTTTGGCGACTTAAATTGAAAAATGTATGAAACAGTTTTTGTTTTTTGTTGGCTTGGTTTTAATTGTGTTTTTAACAAATTGCAGTGGCCCAAAAATGGCAACAACACCTGTAATTTCGAATAAAACGATTGCTGAAAATGAAATGGCTGCCGGAAATTATGTTCAGGCTGTTGATGCATGGAAACTATATTTTGGACAAACTTCGCTGGAACAAACTACCGGCGCCGAATTTGCAAAGGCAGCTCAATCTGCTTTTAAAGCGGGCGAAGCAACCCAATCTATTAACTGGTTCGATCAGGCTCGTTATAAAAGTTTTGCTGATGCCGAAATGTATTTAACACTCGCTAAAATCTTCAATTCGCAACAAAATATTTCAAAAGAACTGAGTGCTTTGGAGTATATTAAAGCAAATTTCAAGGAGAACTTGAATGAAGTAAACGAACGGTTATTTGAGATTTACGTCGAGATTAAAATGGTGGATAAAGCACTTGAGTCGTGGTCAGAAATGGATGTAATTTCGAAAAATGAAGTTTCAAACCTGAAAGCCTATTTCAATATCAACAAGACTTTGGAAAATACTGAGATCTGCGATTCTCTTTCGTTGGTTATTCTTGAAAAAGAACCTGTAAATGTTGATGCTTTGGAATGGAATGGTAGTAAATATTACTGGTTTGGCGAGAATCGTTACCAACGTGAAATGGAAAAATACAACAAGAATAAAACCAACAAGCAATACAAAATTCTTTTAGCCGAACTTGATTTGGCTACAGCCGATTTTAAAAAGGCACTTCCGTTTTACGAAAAGCTCTGGGAAATTGAGCCAGGCGAAAAATATGCCAGTTATTTTGCCAATATTTACGCACGTTTTGGCGATGAAAACAAGGTGAATTATTATAGTAAATTTATGAAGTAGGGAAAAGTCAGAAGTCGGAAGACCTAAGTTTGAGAGATTGGATGCATTTATAATTTTATTTCGAATGAAAAACATTCAAATATGAAATGTTTTGAATGTTGTAACCGCAAGCAAATACTTTAAGTTTCCCATTTATATATTCCACTCCTGCTCCTGCTTTAAAACTGCAGTCGTTTGTACAATTGAAAGTTTTAGTGGCAACTTTATTTAGCGAAAAATTATCACTTGATTCCTCCGTAACTATAAATAAATCAGCAATATTATCTGAGTTTTTGGTTTGTCCCAACCCAATTAAATACAGTTTTTTGTCGATCTTAAAGAGATTAATATTTTGGTAGGAATGCCAATCTGTATTAATCCAATTCTTTTTCGAAATACTATCTGTGTCAATTGAATCAATTTTTTTAAACGTAGTATTATTCATTTTTTCAAAATCACACGAATAAAAATCTAGGTGTTTTGAATCCCAGTCGCCAACAACGAGTAAAGTTTTGTTTTTGTAATTGGTTATTCCCACGCAACCCGCTGTGTTTCTTAATGATTTGCCACTTCTTTCAATTACAGCACTTGGTTTTGCAAAAGTATTTTCAGGTTTAGAAATGTCGTAAATGCAAACTTTTGATTTGTCTTTTGCTGAATTATCTTCAATACCAACAGCCAAATAATTCTGAAAAATCTGAAATCCGCCGGCATGTTTAAATGGTTTCTCTATCAATTTATTCACAGAAACTACCTTGCTTTCATTACTCAGTTTCACAACCGAACAATAAGAATAAGAATCAGAACTACCAGTCATCAAAACATACTTTCCATTCACGTTTTCAAAAGCCTGGATTCCTTGTAAATGTCCGTCGGTGTTATTTATTTCAAATTCGTTTGAAAAAGTTATGGTCTCTGGGGTGGTTTGAATATTGTTAAATTCAGAAATAAAATCGAACTTTTCAGTTTCGGAATAACTTGAAAAAAAGGTTGTTAAAATGATTGTAATCAGGTA
>JBFHJA010000408.1:0-4420 GCA_041596165.1 Draconibacterium sp.
ACGTAGTAATTATCCTCATATAAAAACACACCTACTCCAAAATTAGGGAGGAACTTTAGATCGATATCCTGTGCGAATGCAGGATCATATTCGCCATCAGGAAAAAGTTGGTAATCTGTTAACGGATTTTTATAATTGGTAAAGCCAAATTTAACACCAAATCTAAGCCTTCGCCAGGGTGTTAAGTTGATTTCATAAGCGTAATCTGCCAAAATTGTAAGTCGTTTTTCACGGGCATAAGTGTCATTGATAATGTTTAACCCAATGCCAACAGACTCGTTTTTTAAAGGACTATGCAAAGATATCGACTCAGTGAGTGGAGCACGGTTTATACCCGCCCACTGCTCTCGAACTAACGCTGTAAATCCTGCTTTTTCCCAGATACCTGCATAAGCCGGATTAATAACCTGACCGTTATACATGTACTGAGTAAAGATAGGATCTTGTTGTGCTACACTCTGTAGGGTAACAAGAATTAAGAAAAATACCTTTGTTAGTTTTCCATAATGACTACCACTGTATTTCACGTTATTTACAATTAGTATTATAAAAAAGGGCGGTTCAGATATAAAACTTTCTTAACTTAATACAACAACTATCCTTATCAATATTAATTAGTTAGCATGGACTGTTGTATATGACAAGATCCTTGCAAGATTTCTTATTTCAAATAACTTTTATATCAACCTCTTCTTTTTTTATGACAATTATGCACGCAATATTTTTGCTAACATCAACAATGTTTTACACCTTAATTTCTAAAAATAGCAGACATGTAGATTAACATAATTATTTAAAATAGAAAAAAATTTAATCCACGCTTCTATAATTTAGTATTATGCTTCAAACTTGTTTTTTTATATAGAAAGAATAACAGACCCATATTTCTCCTATACAAGCTATACAATTTATGAAATATTTACCGAATTGTTAGTTAATAGATGATTGAATTCCCTTTTATAACTGTGATTTTTTCAAATTGGGAATGTTTTACTATTTGTTATCAAAAAGCGGCTAACATTCTGAATATCTAATACATCTGTTTACGAGCAGGTAATAAATTAATTAGCCACACATTTCATTGATGAAAATTAAAATTACAAGCAACATAACACCCATCCGAAAATCGCATGTTATGCACATTTGGTGTTTATCGTAAATGATATAAATTTCGAAGGAAAAGAACCGATACAATAACTTTTGTATGGCACAAAAAGAAAAGAACCCCGGCTTTAATTAGTAATAAAAAGTGTTTCAGGCAATTCGCTCTTGTGAGGGATTGGGTAGTGACAGAACTTCCGGCACACTCCTCACTACAACTTTATGAATCCTGATTGCCTGTCATTATCAGCGAAATGCAACGAAGTGAAACAAATTCTTTTGTGAAAAAAGAAATTAGCCAGACACCTGTAATAAAAAATATGTCATGTGTAAACCTCATCATGGGTGATTCGAAAACAATTCGGTTATCATTATTTACAGGAGTGAATAAAATATTCATAAATTTGGACACTTAAAAAACAAGAAAAAAAGCAGATGCCTCTATTAAATTCAGTGGTTCAGTGGTTAAATTTCAAGCGGATTTATCAAATTCAACTTTACAATGAACACCCTTTTGAAATACAGAACGAAGTGTTATTCAGTTTACTAAACAGTGCTAAGCAAACCGAATGGGGAACTGCTCATGATTATAACAAGATTTCCTCCCACAAAGATTTCCAACGTGCCGTTCCGTTACAGAAATATGACGATATTAAGCCATTTGTGGACAGATTACGTGAAGGAGAGAAAAATTTGCTCTGGCCGGGTGAAGTAAAATGGTTTGCAAAATCATCGGGCACTACAAATGATAAAAGCAAATTTATTCCCGTAACTAAAGAGTCGCTTGAAGACTGCCACATGCGGGGGCCTAAAGATGTTTTTGCTCAGTTTATCAAGAATTTCCCAGAAACAAAAATACTAAAAGGGAAAACACTTACTTTAGGAGGGAGTCACCGTATTAACAGAACAAGCAATAATTCATTTTATGGCGATTTATCGGCAATATTAATTGAGAATGTTCCTTTCTGGGCCGATTTTATTCGCACTCCTTCAACAGAAATCGCACTCATTGAGGAGTTTGAAGAAAAAATTGACAAAATAATAGAAACAGCTCTCGACCAAAATGTTACCTCTTTCTCAGGGGTTCCATCCTGGTACCTTGTATTATTTAAAAAGGTACTTGAAAAAACGGGAAAAAACAATATTCTTGAAGTTTGGCCAAATATGGAGGTGTTTGTTCATGGAGGTGTAAATTTTGAACCTTATCGCAAACAATACAATAAACTATTTCCTTCAAGTCAGATGCATTATCTGGAAACGTATAATGCATCAGAAGGTTTTTTTGGAATTCAGGACAGTCAACACAGCAACGATATGCTGTTAATGTTGGATTATGGCGTATACTATGAATTTATCCCGATGAAAGACTGGGATTCTGACAACCCTCAAGTTGTTAGCCTAAAGGATGTTGAACTTAATGAGAATTATGCTATTGTGATTTCAACAAATGCAGGATTGTGGAGGTACATAATTGGCGACACAATAAAATTTACCTGTAAATATCCGTTCAAAATAAAAGTTACCGGACGAACAAAACATTTTATAAATGCTTTCGGAGAAGAGGTAATAATTGATAATGCAGAAAAAGCAATACAGATTGCCTGCGATCATACCGGTTCAATAGTTAACGAATACACAGCCGGTCCCGTTTTTATGGGTGATCAACAAAAGGGTGCCCATCAATGGATTATCGAATTTGAAAAAGCGCCTGAGGATCTTGATTTTTTTACTACTGTTTTAGACAATTCTTTAAAAACAATCAACTCGGATTACGAAGCCAAACGACATAAAAACCTAGCCCTTGAAAAACCACATGTTATTAGCGTTTCTCAAGGAACTTTTTATAATTGGATGAAAACCAGGCAAAAAGTTGGTGGACAAAATAAAATTCCGCGTTTGTCGAACGATAGAAAATATCTTGATGAACTTTTAAAAATGATACAGGATTAACTTCAAATTTTTATAATTTAGACCTCAAATTTTATATAATATGCATATTGCAATAGCTGGAAATATTGGTGCAGGCAAAACAACTCTTACTGAGCTTCTTGCCAAACATTATAAATGGACTCCTCATTACGAAGATGTAGATGAAAATCCATATTTGAACGATTTTTACAACGACATGCAGCGTTGGTCGTTTAATCTTCAAATCTACTTTCTAAATTCCCGGTTTAAACAAATTACGGATATAAGAAAATCAGGGAAAACAATAATTCAGGATCGCACGATATATGAAGATGCTGAAATTTTTGCGCCAAACCTACACAGTATGGGTTTAATGAGTACCCGTGATTTTAACAATTATAAAACCCTGTTTGATTCAATGGTAAATGTAATTCAACCTCCTAATTTGCTTATTTACCTTCGGGCTACGGTGCCTACTCTTGTTAATCAAATCCAGAAACGAGGCCGTGAATATGAAAGTTCAATCCGAATCGACTATTTGAAACAATTAAATGAAAGGTACGACAAATGGATTAACAGCTACAAATTGGATAAACTATTGATTATACCTGTAGATGAACTTGATTTTACAACAAAACCAGAAGACCTGAGTTTTATTATCGACAAAATTGACGCACAAATTCACGGGTTGTTTTAAAGAAAGTCGGAAGAAATATAAAAAACTCCCTCAACTTTTCAATTCCACAATTTTTCTGATTTCTTCGTTTATTTCCGACCACCGATGATCTGGCAGATTTGCGCCCATAACTTCAACAACTTTACCAGAAATGAGTGCTGCAATTTTACCACAGGTTTCCAAATCATAATTCTGCGTTAATCCGTAAAAGAATCCGGCAGCATAGCTATCTCCCGCACCGGTTGTGTCAATTGCATTTGCTTTTATGGTTCCCACTTTCACAATTTCGTTGCCACGTTTAATATACGAACCTTGTTTACCTACTTTCACTATCGCCAATTCACACATTTCTGCTATTTCGTGTAAAGCTTCAAGTGGCTCTTTACCTGTAAAACTTTTTGCTTCCTCTTCGTTGGCAAAAACAATGTCTACATTATTTTTTACAAGGTCTTTTAAAAAATCGAGATTGGCTTCAACAACATTGAAACTAGCCAAATCAATGGCTACTTTTAAACCGGCAGCTCTTGCCATTTCAACCCCTGTTTTAATTAATTCATGGTTAAAAACAAGGTAGCCTTCCATATAAGCATAATTGTAATCTTTAAAAATCGGAAGACTGAAGTCGGCTGGTGTCAACTCAGCAGCAGCACCAAGATATGTTGCCATTGTTCGCTCAGAATCAGGGCTTACCAATCCCATTACCCTGCCTGTTTCACTTTCACTATAAAAAAGATG
>JBFHJA010000409.1:0-4419 GCA_041596165.1 Draconibacterium sp.
GCACCAACTCTTTATTCAAATTCGCTTGTGGAAAGTTTTTTGGATGAAACGCTTGAATTGTCTGCAAATAATTGCAACCACGATCATCATCATAATGATCACCACCATAACCACCATCACGATCATCATCATGATCATCATCATCAAAACCGTTTAAAAAACGAATAACAACAACTGTAGTATTTCAGAAAAAACTTCTTAATTTGATTATTGAAAATATCAATAATAAGAATGTGAAAATTAACATATTAACAGAAAATGTCGCCGGCGGTAAATTGCTTGCTGAACACGGTCTCTCCTATTTAATAGAAATTGACGGTGAACAGATTTTATTTGACACTGGCCATTCTGACGTTTTCCTGAAAAATGCAAAAACGCTTGGAATCGATATTCATAAAAATGTGCAAAAAGTTATTCTCAGTCATGGTCACTGGGACCATGGTGACGGGCTTCGTTTTCTCGATAAAAAAACATTGATAACACATCCAGATTCGTTTGTAAAAAGATTTCGCAAAAATGACAAATCTCCTGTTGGATTAAGTTTCTCCAGAGAGGAAGCGAAAAATAAATTCACGTTGATTGAATCAAAAATCCCATTTCAGATTTCAAAAAACCTCTACTTTCTAGGTGAAATTCCACGTGTAAATCAATTTGAAAACAAAAGCACTTCTTTTGAATTGGAAAATGGGGAAGACGATTTCATTTCAGACGATTCCGCTTTGGTTGCCAGTGTTGACAACAAGTTGGTTATTATAACCGGATGCTCCCATTCGGGCATTTGCAACATTTGTGAACAAGCAATAAAAGTGACAGGGATTTCAGAAATACTGGCCGTTATTGGAGGTTTTCATTTAAAATTAAACAATCATCAAACCATCGAATCTATTAAATATTTCAATAACAATAATGTTGCAAAATTGTACCCTTCCCATTGCACTGAATTACCAGCTTTAGCTGAGTTTTACAATAATTTCTATACAAAACAGGTAAAAACCGGAATGATTTTTCAGTTTTGATTTTCAATATAACAAGATCAATCTTTTTATAAATTGTCAGTTTATTATTGATATTCATTTTAAATTCTCACAAAACCCCTGTGTTTGTTTTTGAATTATTGCATAAATCCATCCATATTTGTTTTATTTGCGGAAGACATCAAATTGATTAATACAGTTTTAATTTAACGGATTATGGGATTTAAAGCACCGGAAGATTGCCAATCATTGGAAGAAATACGAAATGTAATTGATAAGATTGACGAACACATTATTACACTTTTTTCTGAACGGCATAAATATGTTGAAGAAATTGTGCGGTTTAAACACGATAAGGATGCAATAATTGCTCAGGAAAGAAAAGAGCAGGTGATTCTTCAACGAAAAAAATGGGCTGAATCAAAAGGACTTAATGCTGATACTTTTGAAAAAATATACACATTATTGGTAAACAGCAACATAGAACATGAAATGAAATTATTAAAAATGAAAAATAATGTATAAAGAAGATATTAAAGTAATGGACTGCACCGTGCGCGACGGCGGTTTGATGAACAAATGGCAATTCAGCGATGAATTTGTGCGCGGCGTTTATGATGCTTGTGTTGAAGCTGGTATTGATTATATGGAAATCGGTTACAAAAGTAGTGAATCGGCTTTTTCGCGTGACGAAGTTGGTCCCTGGAAGTTTTGTGACGAAAAAGATTTACGCCGGATCATGGGCGACAACAACACAAACCTGAAAATTTCGGCAATGGCTGACATTGGCAGGATTTCTCCCGATGATATTCCACCGGCAAGTGATAGTTTAATTGACATGATGCGGGTTGCCTGTTATGTACACCAGGTAGACAAAGCAGTTTGGCTGGCTGAACATTGCATGGACAAAGGGTACGAGGTTACCATCAATTTAATGGCAGTTTCGAAAGTGAACGAGATTGAATTGGACCAGGCTTTGGCCGACCTTGCCAAATCACGCGTTCCCACAATTTATGTTGTTGATAGTTTTGGTAGTCTTTACTGCGAAAGTATCGAACATTTGGTTAAGAAATACAAAGCTGCACTTCCTGGGAAAGAGTTGGGAATTCATGCACATAACAATATGCAGTTGGCAATGTCAAACACAATTACTTCGATAATAAATGGCGCAACTTTGCTCGACGCTACCTTGCTGGGCATGGGTCGTGGTGCAGGTAACTGCCCAATTGAAATATTAATTGCATTTTTGAAAAATCCAAAATACAGGTTGCTACCATTGCTTGCTGCAATTCAAAACCATGTAAAACCATGGCAGGAAAGAATTGATTGGGGATATCATGTACCGTATTTAATTACAGGAGCTTTAAACGAACATCCACGCAGTGCAATGCAATGGATGGATTCGGAACGCAAAGATGATTTTGTTGCCTTTATGAAAGAAATGCACGATTACGAACTGTTGGAGTAAAAAAACACTTTTTTTTTAATAAGCCCGCTGGAATACAATTTCACTTATTCCAGCGGGTTTTTCATTGGTGGGATCAACAAAAATACGGATGGTTAAATTGCCGTCGTTAACTTTTACAACCTTTTCTGAGGTCCAGTTAAAACCACCTTTTTCGTTCGATATTATTCCAGCTTCAATATTTTCAAATGATATTTTTTGCCAGGTTGGCAAATTTACATCCCCCATTTTCGCCCTAATCCTGTAAACTCCATTATGTACATTAATTTGAAATTCATAAAAATCAGTCGGATTTGTACATTCAGCAACGGTTCCCTCAAATAGCTTTTTGCCCAACCTAACATTTCCTTCTGAACTTTTGGATACATTATCAACTTTATCTGCGGTATTCCATTTTCCTAAATCCCAACCTTTGCCTGAATACATTTCATATGCACTTGTATTTTTCTGATTGCCATTTTGAGAACTAATTTTGCCAAAGAAAATCCTCCCCTTTGAAAAATATTTAGGAAAAGCTGTTGTTTGCTTGAAATAGAGTTCAAAAATTTGCGGAAAACAGTTGACAATATTTTGCTCGCAGTTTTGAAAAGAAGGGATTGAATCCGATTTAATAACTGAAAAGGAAAGATGCCCCCAGGATTCATCACCCCAAATGGTGCCAATTGGTTCCCCTTTCATTAATTTTTGCCCTTTTTTAACTTCTATATTTTTGTTAAGCAAATGTTTATACAAATAATAGATTCCTCGCTGCGATTCACTTTCCAGTAATACAGCAGCTTCTTTTCCGGCTTTGTCAATATTTTTGTCTTCAACCCAAACTACCTGACTGTTTTCTATGGCAACAATCCAATGTTTTTCAATCCCGCGTGCATCTTGTAAATCAAAATCGATTCCTGCATCTGTATCAAAACCTTTTTTCTTTACTTCCAATAAATTTGAAGCAGAGAACATATAACTATCCTCATCGGCGCTCCAAATAAAACCATCATTAAAACTGATTGGGAATATATATTTATTTTTGTCCAGCAATGGCAAAGCACCCAATGACAAACAAATCAGGGCGTCTTTTTTTAATAAACCGTGCATTGATTTATCCAGAGAAAGGTTCTTAACATTTCTGTTATCGGCAACAAAAATGCGCAGATTTCCAACATATTCAGGAAGTGACCGCCTGCTAACTTTTATCCAAATTGAATCTTCACCTATTTTCAATTTATTAAAATGGTTTTCAATTTGAATCAGTTTAATTTCAGTTTCATTAAAATGGATTGTTTCCCCGATATCTAAATTAAAATAAGAAGAATTTCCCCAGATAAAATCGGGAGAAGTTTGTTGTTGTGCTGAAACAAAAACGATTTGATTCACACAAATAAACAATATTACAAAAACTCTTTTCATGGTATGATTTGAAACACTGAATCATTCAAATGAAAAGGAAATTCTTTTTCTTTCTCATTTAAAACAGACTGAAATTGTTCTTTTATAAGCTGTTCTTTTTCAGAAAGATTCGTCAGTGGAAGTTTTTCCAATGTATCGGTTACTGTATTGAAGAAACCTCCATCCCGATACAGCTTATATTCCCTGTTCATAACCCACCGGTTACTTTTAAAATTGCCCCAGCGCGGCGAATAATGAATAAAAACCTCATCCTGAATTTCGTTATTTCCTGTAATGGCCGGAAGAAAACTTTTGCCATCCGTTTTATATTTTGAAGGGGAAACACCGGCTGCTTCGCATAAAGTTGGTAAAACATCAGCAAACGAAATCAATGATTCTGCAATTCTTTTTCCTTCCATTTTTTGCGGCCAGGAAATAATCATTGGAACATGATTGCCTGTGTTTTTCGACGAACCTTTACCTCCTTTTACTTTTGCATATTTAGTGGCAGAAACTACAGAAACATTTGTTCCGTTATCGCCAGTAAA
The DNA here is from genome assembly GCA_041596165.1 of Draconibacterium sp. Classification (GTDB taxonomy): domain Bacteria; phylum Bacteroidota; class Bacteroidia; order Bacteroidales; family Prolixibacteraceae; genus Draconibacterium. The sequence continues at coordinate 4,365 of JBFHJA010000409.1, forward strand.
AATAAACAGTGTGTTTTCCCAAACTCCTTTTTCTTTCAATTTTCTTTCTAACTGA
>JBFHJA010000410.1:0-4413 GCA_041596165.1 Draconibacterium sp.
CTTTAGCGACAAGTTCTTCTCCCTTCCAATGAAAGAGAAACAAATCTCGCATTCCGATAAAAACCATGCCCTCGACAACAACGATAATTTTTCGCCCGATAACCGTTTTTTGTGTTATGACACACGCGGAACTGTTTTCAATGACAATATTGGCAACAGCAAAACCATAGAAAAAATAGAAATTTCAACGGGAACTGAAACCGTATTATATAACCCGGAATCGATGACAGGCGAGCAGGCTGCTCCCGGAGTAGGCGCAGTTTCCTGGCATCCGGCCAACGACAAAATGATTTTTATACACGGTCCGCTTTTGGATGAAGTTGAGGCTCGTGGCTATTACGCAATTCCAAACCGCACTGGCGTTGAAGTAAGTGCAGATGGCTTAAGTACAATTACAAATGTTGATATGCGCGATATTGCAACAGATCGCCCAACCACACCCGGCGCCCAACGCGGAGGAACCCACCGTCATGAATATTCCCGAAATGGCAAAAGAATAGGATTCACTTATGACGATTTCCTGAATACAAAAATAGACAGGACAATTGGTTTTATGGAAGCAAACAAAATGGCTCCTGCTGGTTACACCCACTATTTTGCGGTAATATTAAAACCTGCCGAAAAAGATAAATCCAAACCCGGTGAAATCGAAAAGGCTTACGGCGATTCATGGGTAGATCCCGCAGGTACAATGCGCGCTTTTATCGGAAAAGTGAGGGCTGAAAACGGAGTGGATTTCCAGACGGATTTGTTTGTTGCCGATATTCCGGAAAGTGTTGATATAACAACAGCTTTTTCAGGAAACGGAGAGGTATATCCTAAGCCGCCAAAAGGAATATCAATCCGCCGGTTAACAAATTCAGGGAAAGTTGAAGGAATTGTTCGTGGCTCGTTTGACGGAGAAATGATTGCTTATCTGTCTCCCGACAATTCCGGGGTTATGCAGGTTTTTGTAATCAATTCAAAAGGTTCTGATTTGTCAGCAGATGAAAACTTTAAACCCTTTCAACTTTCAACTTTCAATTCAAGTGCTTCTGCGCCGCGCTGGCATCCCCAAAAGAACTGGCTATTTACTGTTTTCGATGGAAATATTACCGCTTTATGTGCCGAACCTGGAAAAAACTTTGGCCTTACATTTTTGCTCACCTCCGATGAATTGAAACGTGAAGATTTGGTTGTTTCGAACGATGGAAATATGCTTGCATATTCAGTTTTAAAAGCTGGTTCAAACGAAAATGAAACGAAAAAATTTAAACAAATATACGTCATGGAATTGGACTGGAATAAACTGAAAGAATATTTGAAATAGCTTATCAGAAGACAAAACAATAACTTTTAAATAGAAAACAAGAGATGAGAAATTTAAAATTAGCCGTATTTATTATTATCCTGTTAATGGTCAGAACCCCTTTGTTATATGCTCAAAATTCTGAAAAACAAGTATATGAGGACATTCGGTTTTTACAGGATTACAGTATTAAATTCTATAGTAACAATGACTCACAAAGCCTGCAATCTGCCGGTTCTGACAGAAACGGAAATATTCAGTTACTTGGCGCGAATGGTTTGTTCAAAACCCACGATGGACAGTTTTTATATCCAGGAACAATTGTAGCCGATGAAACCTACAGAACTCTTTCGCATAAGAAGATTAAAGCTGCAACATCTTATAAGAATCAATTTGTTTATTTAGATAATGAAGCAATTCTAAGTAATGCATGGGCAGGAAGCCTTTTTATAAGGCACAAAATGCAAAATGTAAAACTGTTTGCCGGTGGAAATGATTTTGATTTTCTTGTTTCAGACGGAAAAAACGTGAAATACTTTCAGGATTCAAAAGAAATCTGGAAAGGTTCAAACCCGGATGAAATTATTGCCATTCGTTACACCGGCGACAACGACTTATTCTGGATTCTCACCTCAAAATCTTTAAGTACTTTTTCTCCGTCATCACAAAAATTGGAAAAGGTTTTTGTAGGTGAAAATTTTACAAGTTTCGATGTCGTTGCATTTGGCACAAAAACCATAATCGGCACTATTAACGGTTATCTTGAAATCAATAATATTTCAAAAAAACAATTAGGAGAAATTAAACGCAAACTGCCGGTTACCGAAATTACAGCAGTGGAAGAAGTAAACGGGAATGTTTGGTTTGGCTCATCTCAAGGTGCTTTTATGCTTGACGATAATGGTAAATACAACTATTATTACGGTGAGCGTTGGTTGCCCGGAAATGTAGTGAAAGATATTTCAAAAGGCCCGGAGAATTCTGTGCTTATTCTAACGGAAAAGGGGCTGGGACAAATCTGTTTTAAAATGATAACTCTGGCAGAAAAAGCCGGTTATTTTGACAAGCAGGTTCGCAGCCGCCACATTCGTAACGGTTTTAATGCCTCGCTAAGTGGTGTAAAACATGGCGATCTGTCAACAGGTTATTTAAGTGATTCTGATAACGATGGACTTTGGACATCGATGTATTTGGGTGGTGAAATATTTAGGTATGCAGTAACAAAATCTGAAGATGCTCTGCAAAATTGCATCGAAGCACTGGATGCAATGGAAAGACTTTATACAATTAATCCGGTAGCCGGATTTCCTTCGCGTTCGTTCGAAAGAAGGGGGTATATTGAAGTTTTGGCCGACCCTGATCGCTGGCAACATGCTGAAGATCCGGAGTGGGATTGGAAATCGACTACAAGCAGCGACGAGGCAATCGGACATATTTTTGCAATGGGTGCCTTTGCTGAATTAATTGACGTTGAACCCTATCGCACAAGGGCTGTGAAAATTATCGACCAGTTAATGCAGCATATTGTCGATAACGACATGTACATGGTTGACTTTGATGGTAAACCAACTACCTGGGGAAAATGGAATCCGGAGTATGTAAATGCACGCCCGATTATGGTGGGTGACCGCAAGGTAAATTCATCAAATATTATAGCAATGTTGCAGACTGCCTATCACTTTACAAAAAAGGAAATCTATAAACAAAAGGCAGAAGAACTGATGTACGAACATGGGTATCTCGAAAATCTAATGCGCCCGATGAACTCAATCAGTAAAGCTCCTGAAGATGCCGACGACTGGAGTAAAATGCTTTCAGAATCATGGAATCATTCGGATGATGAAATGTATTTTGTGGGTTACTGGGGATTATATCGGTACGCTTTTAACGATGAATTAAAGGCAAAGTACAAAGCGGCAATTATTGACCACTGGCAGGCAGAGCGCCCTGAAAAAGATGGGTTGTGGAATATGTTTACCGCTTTGGTAAGCAACAACTTTGATTTGGAAAATGCTGCCTGGTATTTACGTGAATATCCAATGGATTTAATTGGTTGGGATATTAAAAACAGTCACAGGAAAGATATTGTATTACTGGAACCAAACTTTAGAGAGCAAACAACGGAAGAGGTTCTCCCTCCCGATGAAGCTCCTGTTCAACGCCACAATGGAAACACGTTCAGGCTCGACAGAATTGGAGGTAACGGAAGCTCCGAAAACAGTGCCGGTGATATTTGGTTGCTGCCTTACTGGCTGGGAAGATACCTTGGTGTTATTAGCGAACCTGTTCAGAAATAAATTTATAATCAATCAAAAAACAATTATATGAAGCATCAAATTATTTTATTCGCGTTGTTGGCAATCGGATTTACTTCGTGCACAAAAAAAGAAGAATCCAAAATTGCGCAATCTCATCAGGACAAAACGTTTACACAGGATTACAGTATTAAATATATAAATGAAAATCCTGACGCTGCTTTGCTGCAAGTGGTATCCGACAGGAACGGATACATTCAAATGCTTTCTTCCAAAGGTCTACTTAGAACAAGGGCTGGCCAGTTTCTTTTTCCGGGTACTTTGGTGAAAGATGTTCAGGATAGGGCAACTTCTGATAAAAATATTTCTGCACTCGGAACTTACCGCGATCAGTTGGTTTATATCGATGATAAAGCAGTTTTAAGCAATGCCTGGGCCGGAAAATTGTATTCGCGACATAACATGCCCAAAGCGAATATTTTTTGTGGGGGAGAGGATTTTGCCTTTCTTATTTCTGATGGAAAAAACCTAACGCTGCTAAGGGATTCAGAAAGTTTGTGGGACGGTTCACTCGCAGGTGATGAAGTGAGGGAAATTAAATACGATGCTGCCGAAAAACTTTTCTGGATTTTGGGAAAATCGTCAATCAGTACTTTTTCTGCGGAAGGTAAAGAAGTATCGAAAGTAATTGATAACGAAAATATCACCTGCTTTGAATTGGCAACGGGCAAAGTGTTTGTTGGAACAAAGGATGGTTATTTTGAAATCGATTCGAAAACAAAAAAACAGGTTGGCGATGTTCAAAGAAAAATGCCATGGACTGAGTTAACTGCAATCAGTAATATTGACGGTAAAATCTGGTTTGGTTCA
>JBFHJA010000411.1:0-4409 GCA_041596165.1 Draconibacterium sp.
ACATTGGAGTCAAAAAGCCTTTTGGTAACCAGTACGCCATATGAATACAATGGTGAGGATTTTACGATTTTTGCCTTAACCGATATTGGCGACAAAAAGAGAAAAGAAACATTGGAACGCTTATTTTTCCATGATATCTTAAATAGTGCCGGTGGTATCTCTGGATTATCCAACATGTTGCAAGAAATTAAAGATCCGGTTGAAATAACCGATATAGCCAACATAATTCAACGTGCCGCTGATAATCTCGTTGATGAAATAAAGGGACAACGGCAGTTAAACGAAGCTGAGCGCGGACAATTAAATCCCGATAACAAGGAAATAAACTCAATGTCGGTTTTAACAGATTTGAAGAATTTGTTTTCATTACAGGCACTGGAAGCAGGAAAAACCATTTTAATTGACAAAGACTCAGAAGTTAAAACAGTGAATACTGATCCTGTTTTGCTTCGGCGTGTTATTGGTAACATGATAAAAAATGCAATTGAAGTTTATAACCCAAAAACAATAATTACATTAAGTTGCAAGGTCGATAATCAGTCAGTTAGGTTTTCGGTTCATAATTCATCGGTTATTCCTGAAAATGTACAACTTCAGTTATTTAAACGTTCATTTACCACAAAAGGAGTTGGACGCGGATTGGGAACCTACAGCATGAAATTGCTAGGTGAAAAATACCTGAAGGGAAAAGTTGGTTTCGAAAGTTATGAACCTGCCGGCACAACTTTTTTTATTGAAATATAATATCGTTTGTTAGAATGAATTGAAAGCTGGGTGCTTTATAATGAATTCCAACTCCTTACCTGCCACTTACTTTTTTTCCTCAATCCGTTTTCTTAATCTGACTAAACGAAATGTGCAATGTTTTCTCGTAAAACCGAATTTGTTTGATTTCAAAAGGAGTAATCAAGCTTAACGAAATTCCTTTTTTTCCTGCACGGGCGGTTCTTCCACTTCTGTGTGTATAATATTCATCTTTGTCGGGCAATTGGTAGTGAACAACAAAAGACAGTGCTTCAATATCAAGCCCGCGCGCTGCAAGGTCGGTTGCTACAAGTATTTGCGAAGATTCGTTTTTAAAAGCCCGCATCACTTTGTCGCGTTCTTTTTGCATTAAATCACCATGAATTGCTCCAACTGTAATATTTTTAGCTTCCAGTTGCAGTGCTAATTTTTGCGCTGCAACTTTAGTCCGGCAAAAAACTACGCCACGGTTTGTACCTTCTGATTTCAGAAATTGCAACAGCGCATGAAGTTTATCGCGCTCATCAACTATCATATACTGATGATCGATATTTTTATTAATTACATTTTTTTCGTTCACTTCAATACGAATTGCATTGGCAGCCAAATGTTTTGTAACAATTTGCTTGATACCCGCAGGCATTGTAGCGGAAAAAAGCCATTTGTTTTCAGCCGATGAAGTATGACGCAGAATTTCATCCAACTCATCTTTAAAACCCATGCTTAGCATTTCGTCAGCTTCATCAAGAATTACAGTTTTTACGTTGCTTAAATTTACTGCATCTCTTTTTAACAAATCAATCAGCCGCCCCGGTGTTGCAACTACTATTTGAGTTGGCTTTTTTAATGCGTTTAATTGTCTTTCGATAGGAGCGCCACCATATACAGCTTCGGTAAATATTTTAGCAGAATATTTTGTGTATTTGAACAGCTGTTTTGCAATTTGCTGTCCCAATTCGCGGGTTGGGCAAAGAATTAAACCCTGCACTTTGTTTTGACCTGGATCGACTTTGTGAAGCAGAGGTAAACCGTAAGCTGCGGTTTTTCCGGTTCCGGTTTGTGCCTGACCTACCAAATCGGTATTCGAATTGATTAAGATTGGTATTACTTTATTTTGTATCTCGGTTGGAGTGATGATATTTAAATCGTTCAAGCCCAGTATAAACTTTTTTCCTACTCCCAGTTCTTCAAAATTCTTCAAAACAGTTATTTTTTTTGTTCGGCGCGAAAGTACATATATTTGGTTGATATACTATTGCAAATCAATACAAACCATTTTTTCCATGTCACGAACAATTAATTTCCCCTGTGCAAAGGCAAGTGGAGCCCAGGCCTGCGATTTATCAGAATTAAAAAATGATGCTTTTCCCAACTCTTTGTAACCTTCGGGAGAAGGCTGAACCAAATGAATATCGCCATTTTTACCATTCTGACAGACTAAAAGTCCATCTATCATTATAATTCCTCCCATTTCGAAATTTTCAGAAGAACCTTTTTCCCAAACCATTTTCCCATCTAATGTTAAACAAGTTAAAGCATTTGGCCTGCCATTATTATTTAAATACAAGTGGTTTTCGAATAAAATTGGTGGGTGCATTTTGCATCCGGTTTCTTCTGTTTTAAAAAGTTCGTTTACCTTGAACCCATTCTCGCCACGTGTAATTTCAACCATAATAGTTACCGGATTATAATTTCCGTTGTATGAACAGTCGGTTAAAACAAGCCTTTTTTCATCGATAATGGTTGGCGGTGTTATTGTTGCGAACGATTTCAATCCTTCAAATTTCCAAAGTTCAGCACCTGTTTTGGCATCAAAAGCAACTACTTCGTGGGTTTGGGTTGAATCTTTTTTGTTGTAAGGACTAATCATAATCACCTGGTCAACTCCGCCATAATTGCCAAGGGTTGGCGACGAATGAAAACTCATGCCGGTAAGTGCCCGGCTTTTCCAGACCAACTCACCTGTTTTTTTATTATATGCCACAACACCAGCCTTTTTGCCCTGAGGTGCAACAATTACCAAATCGTTATAAACCAATGGCGCCTGCGAAAATCCCCATTGGGGCATTTCTGCATCAAATTCTTCTTTAATATTATGAAACCAAACTTGTTTTTGTGTTTTCTTACTGATACAGTAAAAATGGCCATGCGGACCAACACACCATACATAATCATTGTCGACATAAGGGACAATTCGTGAGCCAGGGTAGGGGATTTCACCTTCTGCCTTATAAGTGAAATTCCATTTTTCTTTCCCGGTATTGAAATCGATGCATCTTAAAATATCATTTATTTCATCAACTCTGTCCATTAAAAAAACTTCATCGCCATAAATGCACGCACCACCATAACCAGGCCCTAGTTTTATTTCCCATAGTTTTTCAGGCTTTTCATCTGCCCATGATTTTAAAATCCCTGTATCTTTAGAAACAGCATTTCGGTTTGGTCCCAGATATTGATTCCAGTTTGTGTTTTGTTGACCATTTGTGAAACCATAAACAAGAACAAAAACAATTGGTAATAAGAGATTCTTCATTTGACATACAAATTTTAATTTTCCCAAAAATACAACTATAAACGAGATTTCATTGGACAGTATTTTTATTGAGGTTCAATCACTACTACTAACTTGAATTTTTCCAATTTTCTTAATTTAAAACTACATTTGTGTTTAAAAATTAAAATGCAATGAAATCGAATGACCAGTTAAACTTTGCAACCCTAATTCCGGAAGTTGTTTCGAAATTTGCCAATCACAAGGCATTAGGTTTTGTTGGAGAAGAAATGATGACTTATGCTGAAATGGGGAAGAAGATTTCGGCAGTAAAAGCTTTTCTTGAAGCACTGGAAATAAAGCAGGGCGACAAAGTTGTGATTTATAGTCAAAATATGCCCAATTGGGGAATTGTATATTTTGCATTACAGTGCCTCGGTATTGTTGCAGTGCCAGTACTTCCCGATTTTAATCCTTTTGAACTTGAAAACGTTGTAAAACATTCTGAATCAAAGGCCATTTTTATTTCGCAAAGCCTCGAATACAAAATGACAGAGTTAAAGAATGGTATTCCTGAAATAATAATTCGGATAGATAATTTTGAAGTAATAAGAAGCAGTAAAGAAGGTGTTTACTTTGATGAAAAAGTGCAAAGCAATACACTTTATTTCTCCGGAGACGATGAAATGGCAATTTTACTTTACACTTCGGGTACAACCGGAGACTCAAAAGGTGTAATGTTATCGCAGAAAAATGTGATAACAAATGCCTATCAATCCGGCGAAGTTCAAAATATTCAGGAGCATTTTCGATTTCTTTCGGTACTTCCGCTTTCGCATACTTACGAAAATACAATTGGGCTGATTTTACCAATCATGAAAGGTGCAAACATAACTTATCTGAAGAAACCACCCACTGCAAGCGTACTGATTCCGGCCATGCAAAGCGTGAAGCCTGATTTAATTCTGACCGTGCCGATGATAATCGAAAAGGTTTATAAAAATAGTATCCTGCCTCAAATCGAGAAAAAAGCATTTACACGAATACTTCATAAAAACAGTATAACACGGAAATTGGTTTATCGTTTGGCAGGGAAAAAACTATATCAAACTTTTGGTGGGAACTTGAAATTTTTTGGGATTGGCGGTGCAAAATTGGATGCAAAAACTGA
>JBFHJA010000412.1:0-4401 GCA_041596165.1 Draconibacterium sp.
AATGCGGGTTTTCATTTCGTTTGTCGCTTTGTTTGTAAATGTAACTGCAAGAATATGACGGTAATTTTGCGGGTTTTTCAGTAAAAGTTTGAGGTATTCAACAACAAGTTGAAATGTTTTTCCTGATCCGGCTGAGGCTTTGTAAACGGTAAGCATAGTTAGTTTGTAGTTTCGGGTTTAAAGTTCAGAGATGTAAATTGCAGGCTGTACATTTTTTTTCTAAAATCCAGGATACATTCCACCTTTTGAAATGTTGAAACGGGTTTCTATTTTGAAGTTTTTACCTACTTTATATTGCATAAACATTGTATTTCCGTAATGGGAGAAATCATTCATTCCCGGCATCGGCGGTGGTAAATTCATCGGACTTGTGCCATAACTGTAACCGCCAAAAGTAAATTTGTTGTTGATTTTATAGGAACCTTCACTTAAAATCATTCCGTTTTGATTAAATGGCGAAAAAAGTGGATTTAATATACCTGTTGAAAAGCCTGTCATTGGCGTGTGTGCAAATGAATACGTATCGAAACTAAACCCATATCGTTTGGCAAATTCTGCATCAAAATCAAATCCGCTAAGTGAAATTGTTTCACCATGTAATCCCGGAAACATTTCTCCCGAAATGAGCTGGCGGTATTCAATTTGTTTTTCAAGTGCAATTTGCGTTGAATCCTGTAGCATTGGCATCAATATTTCCATTTGCTGTGCATTACTTTTTAGTGATGCAGCTATCAACACCAGAAAAAATATTTTTATAAAAATCTTCATTTTCGCTAAACCCATATTTTCTCAAAATTAGGATTATTTCTAATATGTATCAAAAATTAGGTTCGCAGAATTAAGTCGAAATTTGAGGTTGAATTATTTTTCCATTTTTATACTTTTATATTTTGCAGGTGGCCACAATATTTAAAGTATTGGTTAAATGCCAAAATTAACCGAATATTTTCGAAGGTTTTAGGAGAGTAGAAGAATAAACGAACTATGATTTCAAATCAAAACAATAATCAATTGATATTAAAAATTGCCGCTTCCGCAATTTCTGAGCAATTGGGGCAACCGATTGTCATTCATTCTGAACGGACTTTGGGAGGAGGGTGTATCAACAATGCTTCAAAGTTGGAAACCAGTGCGGGTAATTTTTTCATGAAATGGAATACCGATTGCGCTGCCGATATATTTATCCGCGAAGCTGAAAGTTTAAGGGAATTAAAAAAGGCTACTGGAGATTTTTTGGTTGTGCCGGAAGTAATTGCCGCAAAAACTGTTGATAAAACGCCAGGTTTTTTGGTTCTTGAATATCTCGATAGTAGTCGTTCTGCAGTTGGCAGTGAAGAAAAACTGGGTAGGGGACTGGCAATTTTACATAAATTTCGCAATTCTCAATTTGGATTTTATGCAAATAATTATTGTGGTGCAACGCCTCAAAACAACAATTGGAATAAAAGCTGGCCTAATTTTTTTCGCGAAAACCGACTTCAGTTTCTAATCAATTTAATTGATAAAGAACGACAAATTGTTTCGGGTGAGAGGAAAGTCTTAGAAAAATTATTGGATCGAATTGAAACCTTGCTACCAATAGAATCGGTTCCAGTTTTAATTCATGGCGATTTGTGGTCGGGTAATTACATGATTTCCGAAATAGGCCCGGCATTGATCGATCCCGCTTCATATTATGCCGATCGTGAAATGGAATTTGCCATAATGACAATGTTTGGCGGCTTCCCGCAACGTGTTTATGATAGTTATATCGAAGTTAACCCACTTCCTTCAGATTGGCAGCAGAGAAATAAATTGTATCAATTGTACCATGTTTTAAATCACTATTATTTATTTGGAGGTGGATATTTGAATCAGGCGCTGCTTATTGCCAAAAGTTATTTGTAAAGAGTTAAATTAGAAAGCAAATGACACAGATATAGCGGATTTACACTGATTTAATCAGCGGAAATCCGTTTAATCATTGCAATCAGCGTTCAATTTTCAAAAGTTTAATGAGTTTTAATTTTAGAAAACTGAATTAATTCAGATATATCAAAATCAATTCTGTTTAATTTTACATCAAAACCAAAATCACTTATTAAATGATTATTCAAAAAGCAAAAGATATCAGGCCATTTATTGTAATGGAAGTTTTGGAAAAAGCTGCTGAAATGGAGAAAAAGGGAATCAACGTCATCCATCTTGAAGTTGGCGAACCTGATTTTAATGTGCCTGCCTGTGTTGCAGATGCGGTTGGAAATGCTTTTAAAGAAGGTCGTACCCATTATACACACAGTTTGGGCGACCCTGAGTTACGTGAAGAAATATGTAAACGTTATCGAAATATATATGGTGTGGAAGTTTCTCCCGATCGAATTATTGTTACTTCAGGCAGCTCACCTGCGATACTATTAACACTTGGCGTTTTATGTGATGTTGGCGATGAGGTAATTATTTCTGATCCCGGTTATGCTTGTTATCAGAACTTTATTCGGTTTTTAAATGCAAAACCTGTAAAAATCCCTGTTTTCGAAGAAGATGGTTTTCAATTCAGACCAGCGGAAATTGCAAAGCGGATTACTGAAAAAACCAAGGCAATAATAATAAACAGCCCAATGAATCCAACGGGCAACCTGCTTTCCGCAGAAGTTATGCAGGAGCTGGTAAAATTTAATGTTCCAGTAATCTCTGATGAAATTTATCATGGACTGGTTTATGAAGGGCACGCACATTCAATTCTTGAATTTTCGGATAATGCTTTCGTGTTAAATGGTTTTTCAAAACTTTTTGCAATGACAGGGTTGCGTTTGGGATATGTAATTGCACCAAAACAGTGCATCAGACCAATGCAAAAATTACAACAAAACCTTTTTATTTGTGCAGGTTCAACTGCGCAACGTGCCGGAATTGCCGCTTTACAGTCAGCTGATGAAGATGTTGCCAACATGAAAGAGGTTTATAACAAACGTAGAAAATACATGATTGAAAGACTTGTGCAATTGGGTTTCGAAATAAAAGTACCGCCAACCGGGGCTTTCTATGTTTTTGTGAATGCTAGGCATATTTCAAACGATAGCTATAAACTTGCTTTTGATATTCTTGAAAAAGCGCATATTGGAGTAACTCCGGGAATTGATTTTGGCGAAAACGGAGAGGGGTTTTTACGCTTTTCGTATGCAAACTCGATCGAAAACATTAAAGAAGGACTGGACAGGCTTGCAGAATATCTTAGAAACTTAAAATAGCATCTTTTATTTTATAGTTTTTTTTGAACACTTACTCACTAATTATTACTTTCTGTGATTGTTTTCGATAAAACTCAAAGTAGGGAAAAAAAGATTTTTTTTCTGCTAAATATTTCTTGTAAGCAAAATCACTTTTAAATTTTCAGTTCTTAACAAAAGTTTAGTTTACACTATCAAAAATAAGGCAAACGCAACAGATGAAAAAATTTTCATATCAACAACTTATTTTGTGTTATAAGTTTCTGTTTAGTAGCATATTAAAGTATTAAAAGTATCTCTACATTTGCTGTTGTTTTTAGGTTGAAATAGTTTATACAGAAACATATATTATTTACTCAAAAAATTAAAGTCATGAAAAAATTAAATGTGTTTGCATCAGTTTTGATTTGTTTGGTTTTGGTTTCAGTAATTGCGTCGGCTACAGATTTCCGCAACGAGTTTAAAGAATATACAATTACAACGGTTGACGATATTTTTGTCGCGAAGAGTGTAAAGGCTGTTTGGTCAATAAGTTACAGTAATGACGAAACGCCGGTTACAGTTTTAAAGAGAAAAACTCTGGAAGGGACAGAGTATATCGTTTATTCCAAATATTTCGAGGTGAGTTATTTGGCATCGTTAAATGGTTTTGGGACGAAAATGGTTAAAAGCACCTGGAGCAACGTTCCTCAAAAAATAAACAAAGCTGTAATAAATATGAAAGAGTTTAAAAAGCAGGAAATTTTAACACCAAACAAAGTAAACGATGAGCAGGCATTAGGTTTGATAGCCAGTTATTTACCATTTTTGTTGAATGAAGGTTACACACATTTATTGAATTAACAATTGTGAACCACAAAAGAAGGACTGCAAATTTTTGCAGTCCTTCTTTTTATATACACCCGCACACCAATCCATCCGCCAGGCTGTCGAGCAATTCTGCTATTTTTTCTTTTTCAGAAGGTGTGTTTTTGCACTTTTTGCAAACCGGCAAATTCACTTCCTGGTTCAACTCCGAATTTTCTTGTATCGTTTCAGATTCAAATACAAAGCATTTTTTTTTGTAATACTTTTCATAAATAAGTAATGGTTAAAATATAATGTCGTATTCATAGCCAAAATTATTCAATTTGAACGACAAACATTCTTTGAGTTTCTGAAACCCGATATGCTTCAAAAGGTATCTATTTATTTG
>JBFHJA010000413.1:0-4392 GCA_041596165.1 Draconibacterium sp.
AAAAATGATGGGGTGATGTGCCACAATTAACTGGGCTTTTTTTTGAATTGCTTCTTCCACAACTTTTTCGGTTACATCCAGTGTTACCAAAACAGTTGTGATTTCCGAATTTACATCACCGGTAATTAAACCTGCATTGTCATAAGATTCCTGCAATCCAAGCGGGGAAAAGCTTTCAAGGAAGTTGGTTATAACTTTTAATGTGGGCATAGTTAATTTTTGATAAGGAATATCTAATAAGAAATCAGGACTTTTTTGCTACAATTCATTTATAACCACTTTTATATTTCTTATTGTTGTTTTCTTAATTCTGTAAAATCAAAATCTTGCTCGTATTTGACTTTGTCAGAGCTTGTTCCGATGAATCCGCAAGCTGTATAAGCTGACAGGTCATTAAAATTAATCCATCATTTCATCCCGAATTTCCACAAGTTGCTGTCTAACATCCTGCAAACGGCGGACAATCTCAAAGTTATTGATTGTTCCCTCTTTATTGTCCTTCAGTTTTTGCTGCGCACCTTTTAAAGTCAACCCGCGCTGTTTTACCAAATGGTGGATTATTTTTACGGTTTCAATATCTTCTTTTGTAAACAGTCGGGTTCCCCGTTTGTTTTTGTGGGGTTTTAATGCATCGAACTGATTTTCCCAATAACGTATCAACGATTGATTTTCACCAATGATTTCGGCAACTTCGCCAATAGAGAAAAAAACTTTTTCGATTTTAGGCTTTTTGTAGGGCATCTGTTTTCGCAGAATTAATCAAGTGTTTGACCAATATTTGATGAAATGGCAATCATTTTATCATATTCTTCGGCTGTCAAATCCTTGAAATAATAAAACGAAGGATTTACCCGCTGACCATCTTTGTGTACTTCATAATGCAGATGTGGCGCAGTTGAAGCACCCGAACTTCCTACGTATCCAATAATATCTCCTCGTTTAACTTGTTGCCCCTCTTTTACATTGAAGCCGTTTAAATGCCCGTAAAGGGTTTGGTAACCAAAACCATGGTCGATTACTATGCACAAACCATAATCGGAGCGGCTTTTTTTGGAACCCGAGGTTTCTATTATTTTACCGTTTCCTGTAGCAAAAATTGGCGTACCAACAGGAGCTGTAAAATCCATTCCATAGTGCATTTTGCGTACTTTGTAAATTGGGTGAATCCGGTATCCCCAGCCACTTGCAGTCCTTTTTAAATCGCGGTTTGTAATGGGTTGAACCGCCGGGATGCTTGCCAGCATTTCCTCTTTGTTCAACGCCATTTTCATCACTTCGTCAAACGATTTAGATTGAATATAAGCTTCTTTTGAAAGAACATCCAGCTTTTTTGCAGTTTCAATTACCAATGCCGAATTACTCAGCTTTTCAAGATGCGAGTATTTATTTGTTCCACCAAATCCAGCTTTTCTTATTGTTGATGGTATTGGGTCGGTTTCAAAAATAACACGATAAATATTGTCGTCTCGTTGCTGAAGATCAGTTAGCACATTATCTATTTTATCTAAATCTTTTAACAACAGCTCATATTGTGATAATAATTCCTGGTTTTCACGTTTTAAAGCTTTAGTACTTGGTGATTCATAAAAATAGATAGCGGCAATTGCAATAATTAATGAAAAAGCCAGACTACTTGAAAAATAAGCCAGAATTTTTGTTAATTTCTCTTTTATTGAAATTCCAATTCTTTCGTAATTGAGCGTGTCCGGATTAAATCTATATCTCTTTTTCGTCATACTGTAAGGCTTTTTTATTGAATGACTTAATCAAAATTAATTAAATCATATAACTTTGCAGCCGTTTATTTATTGCTTTTTCAAGACGGCAAAAATAACCAAATAACTGACAGATAGCATGATTTGCATTTCGAAGTTTACATTTTTTAACAATATTTAGAATAAAACATAATCGAATGACAAGGACTTCAAAGGAAATACGCAAGGCATTCCTCGACTTTTTTACAGAGAAAAACCACCAGATTGTGAGCTCGGCTCCAATGGTTGTTAAAGGCGATCCAACATTGATGTTTACAAATGCCGGGATGAATCAGTTTAAAGATTTGTTCCTGGGAAATGAACCTGTAAAATGGCCGCGAATTGCCGATACTCAAAAATGTTTGCGTGTTTCAGGTAAACACAACGATCTTGAAGAGGTGGGACTTGACACCTACCACCACACCATGTTTGAAATGCTGGGCAACTGGTCGTTTGGCGATTATTTCAAGAAAGAAGCAATAGAGTGGGCATGGGAATTTTTGGTGGGTCGTATGGGATTGAATCCAGACCGCTTGTATGCTACAGTTTTCGAAGGAAGTGCTGACGACAAACTGGAACGCGATGACGAAGCCGCCAATATGTGGTTGAAATACCTACCTGCCGACAGGGTTTTAAACGGAAGTAAGAAGGATAATTTTTGGGAAATGGGTGATTCAGGTCCTTGTGGTCCTTGTTCCGAAATTCATGTGGATATCAGGAGTGACGATGAAATTGCAAAAGTACCGGGTCTTGAATTGGTGAACAAAAGCCATCCTCAGGTAATCGAAATCTGGAACCTTGTTTTTATTCAGTTCAACAGGAAGGCAAACGGACAATTAGAAGAACTGCCCGCCAAACATGTTGATACAGGAATGGGTTTCGAGCGCCTTTGCATGGCCATACAAGGTGTTACTTCGAATTATGACACCGATATTTTTCAAAATACAATTACTGAAATTGGCAAATTGTGCAATATAAAATATGGCGATAACGAAAAAACTGATATTGCCATGCGTGTTATTGCCGACCATTTACGCGCTGTTGCCTTTGCCATCGCCGACGGTCAGTTGCCATCGAACAACAAGGCAGGATATGTAATCCGCCGGATTTTGCGCCGGGCGGTTCGTTATGGCTACACTTTCCTCAATTTCCGCGAAGCTTTTATTTTTAAGCTCGTTGCAGTTTTAAACGATACAATGGGGGAGGCTTTTCCTGAATTGACAGGCCAGAAAAACCTGATTGAAAAGGTAATTAAAGAGGAAGAAGAATCTTTCCTGCGTACGCTTACCACAGGAATTCGTTTGCTTGACGAAATTATTCTGAAAGCAAAACAAGAAAATCTGTCGGAAATACAGGGAAAAGATGCGTTTGTGTTATTCGATACTTTTGGTTTTCCGTTTGACTTGACGGAACTGATTGCACGTGAAAACGGCTTGTCGGTTGATGAACCCGGTTTTAAAGTTGAAATGGAAGCCCAGAAAAACCGCTCACGTAACGCAGCCCAACAGGAAACTGACGACTGGGTAGAAATCCGTAAAATCGACCAGACTGAATTTCTTGGTTACGATAAACTGGAAGCAGAAATACGCATTGCACGCTACCGAAAAGTGACTCAGCAAAAGAAAACTTTTTATCAGTTGGTTTTCGACCAGACACCATTTTATGGCGAGTCGGGCGGACAAGTTGGAGATTGGGGGACAATTGAATCTGACGGAAAAAAGATTAAAGTTTTCGACACACAAAAGGAAAATAACCTTATTGTACATTTGGTGGAAAAACTGCCGGAAAACCCATCCGATTTTTTCCAGGCAACAGTAAACGGCGAACGCCGGATGAACATTGCCAACAACCACACTGCAACACATTTGTTGCATGCCGCACTGCGACAGGTTTTGGGAACGCACGTTGAACAAAAAGGTTCGCTTGTAAATGCCGACCATTTGCGTTTCGATTTCTCGCATTTTCAGAAAATGACGGAAGAGGAAATTGAAAAAGTAGAGGAAATTGTAAATACTAAAATCAGGTTGAACTCGGTGTTGGAAGAAAACCGTTCGATGCCCATTGAAGACGCAAAAAATAGCGGTGCGATGATGCTTTTTGGCGAAAAATACGGAGAAGCAGTGCGCGTAATAAAATTTGGCGAATCGGTTGAATTGTGCGGTGGAACACATGTGCCGGCAACCGGGAATATCGGCATGCTGAAAATTGTGTCGGAAAGTGCAATTGCCGCCGGGGTGCGCCGTATTGAAGCAATTACCGCAGCCCGTGCCGAAAAATATGTAAACGACCAGATTAAAACCCTGAACAGTGTTCGCGAAACAATAAAAGGCTCAAAAGATATTTTGGGAAGCGTGTCTGCTTTGTTACAGCAAAACTCGGAATTAACAAAACAATTGGAGAGTTTTCAGCGTGAAAGTTTAAAAATTATAAAAGCCAACCTGAAAAGCAGAGTGCTGTTTGAAAAAGGTGTAAATATTATTTCCGGAATTATTGATATTGACGATGCGGCTTTGATAAAAGATTTGGCTTTCCAATTAAAAGGCGAAGTGGAAGATTTGTATTTGGTTTTGGGTGCCGAAATTAACGGGAAACCCAATTTAACAATTATGATTTCGGAAAATTTGGTTGCCGAAAAAGG
>JBFHJA010000414.1:0-4384 GCA_041596165.1 Draconibacterium sp.
ATAAGGCTGATATGTTTCGGCTTTAAAACTAAGATGACTAACCTGCTGAATTGTAACAATATCCCATTTATCCATCAGCAAGTAATCTTTTAACGATTTGCCGCCGTATGGTTTGAACGTTGAGTCCAGTTCGCTTTGCTGCATAAGTAAAGCATGCTTTTCCAAATGGCAACCTCCAATATTGGCATTTCCAATAATTATATTGCAGCCAACTACTGATTCTGTAATTTGTTTCAAATACTTGCATGCATTGTCGGCAAAGCTGTTTCCAATGGTCAAAATCCGGACTGTATCCGAAATTTGGTTTTCAATTCCGGGTGAATATGCTTTTGCGGGTTGAGCAAACAACACAAGCACCAGTAAAACATAAAAATTAAATATCAGTTTTTTCATTCGATTATTATTGTTTATTTTTTATGGCATCATATGTAACTCACATATAATCAACATCCTACCACCACCTCAGCAGGACAAATTGTGTGTAAGAACTTTTACATGCTCGTTTCATCGATTTATTTATTTTGGTTTTTTAATTCTGAAAGAACAAATTCATTAAATTTTTCAACGGTGTTTAATTCGGGTTCTTTGGCATTGGCTGATGAAATCCAGTGCTCCAATTGCTTGTCTGGTTTTGAAATAAGCAGAAACTGTTCGCCATCGTCAATTGTTTTAACAAAATCATCCGGTTTGAAAAGAATGGCGGCTCCCAGTTCAACCTTTTCAGCAGCTACATCTTCGGGATGAAGTCCCCAGGCGATAATATAGTTCTCGTCCTTAATAACCTTTTGACCTTTGTGATAATTGATTCCGGTAACGAACTGCACCGGTTCGTCGGTAAGGGCGAATGCTTCTACCTTGGCATTTCGAATACCGGAATATACAGTAACCCGAACAAGTATATCCACTTTTTTCCCTTTATAGGGCACAGCTTCCGAAAGCATTTCCATGTAAGAAACCATGCCTTCTTTTGCCACCCGGGCAATTCGGGCGGATACCGGGTTGAGCGGAACAACCTTTTTGCCATCCCAAAGCCGCACTCCACCAAGCCCAACAGTATTTCCTGCTTTATAATAATCGGCACCCCAGCCATTCTGTTGTTGATCAGGAGTCGGGTACCACCTGGCTTTTTTTAATTCCAGACCAGGTTTTGTTTTCGAATATACATCAATGGATGCTTTTGGGTCAAAATAAATACGGAGGCCCAACCATTCGTTTTCGATTGCCGGCCCGTGATGGCCCAATTTCAAAAATAAATCACCCGTTTTGGAACTAATCTCATCCAAATAAACAGTACTGTCCTCTTTTAAAAAAAGACTGACATCGGTTTTGTTTTGGGCAATTAATTGGACTCCAGCCATCAACATTAAAATAAGCACAAGTGTATATCTCATGATTTCGCGGTTTGATAGATTTTAGCGAAGCAAGGCGGTAGCACACCAAAGTAATGGAGCCTGTCCATGCAAATCTCCAACAATACGAGGCCGGTTCATGTAATGCTCGCGACTGTTCATGATATTTGTTCCTGCGCAAACTTCGGTTAATTCATCGTCCGCGTTGATATAGCCTGTTAAAGCCAACCAGCCTTTGCGCGCTGCAACACTGTAAGTTTTTTTATCCAACCAGCCATTTTTTACTCCTGTAATCATAGCATAAGTAAACATGGCTGTTGATGACGTTTCTTTCCAGGCTTCCGTGTCATCAATAATTTGTCGCCACATGCCATCTTCTTCCTGATATTTCAGCAATGCAGACATCATTTTATGGTAGCCTTCCATAATACGCTCCCGGTTGGAATTGTCTTTTGGAAGAATACGCAGAATCTCGGCCATGCCAACCGCCATCCAGCCATTTCCTCTTCCCCAACTGTAATGTGCTTCAGGAGAATGATAAAACAAGCCATTTTCCAATTGAATTTCGTCAAGGTACAAAACCATTTCCTTTGCTGCACGGTCAATATATTTTCGATCTCCGGTTGCACGGTATGCCTGTGCCTGCACGGCTGTAATCATAAACATATCATCAATCCAAATGCGGGTTTGCCACGAATAACCTTTGTCGTTCCATTGCTTTTGTTCGGGTGTTGCATCCTCCGGCAAAATCCATTGACTGTCGGCATATTTTAAGCCCAAATCAAGATATTTTTGCTCTTTGGTTTGCATGTACAATTCCAAAGGAACTGAACCAAACACATTGTTATCGACGTGGTTCGGTTTGGGTTGAAGACTTTTATCGTTTGTAAAAAGTGGTGCAAACCTGGCTTCGTAACGCTGGAATAATTCCTCATTCTTATTAACTTCTGCAAACCACATTCCACCTAACCAGGTGCAAACATCCGGATAAGTAATTTGTGTGGGTGGTTTTAGTGGCCGTGTATTTCCGTACTGAGAATGGGAAGTATTCAGAAACTTCTCTGATATACGTAATCCTATTTCCTGAGGTGTTTTTCCTTTGGGAAAATGTTTTAAACCGGCTGTTGATTTTTGTCCATTTGCTCCGAATACAGCTATAATAAGGAGTAATGCAACGGTTAATTTAAATTTCATATTTTTTTACTTAATTCGTTTGTTTTATAATAGCAGGATAGTCTTGCTGCCAGTCAACCACAATACCTGAGGTTCCCTCATGGATTCGCAGTACATTTTCGTCCATATTTATTTCCGGACTTTCAATCATTGGCCATTGACGATACTCAGGCTCCAACTTGTTATTGATTTTCACAACAGGAATTGATTCAGCCATTCCTGAAATTCCAATTTGTGCAAGATGTTCAGGCATATCATTTTCCTGAGCTATATTCAAACCTTCCTGATATTGAATCTGTATTTTATCTTTCTGAGAATCAGTGTAAGTAACGCTCATTGTATTCCAATCAACCGAAAGCTTATTTCGTTTCAAAGTAATTCTGAATTTTTCAAAACTCCCTGATTCCACGTTGCTACCCAACTCAAAGATAAATCCGGTTTGTGCATGGTCGCTTTTTACAATATTAAAGCCATCTAATCCAGCACCCTTCAAATCGTTCTGTTCGTAATAACTTTTCAATGGTTTTATGCCAATGTAAGTTTCTCCTTCCCGCAGAAAAATCCAACC
The DNA here is from genome assembly GCA_041596165.1 of Draconibacterium sp. Lineage (GTDB taxonomy): Bacteria > Bacteroidota > Bacteroidia > Bacteroidales > Prolixibacteraceae > Draconibacterium. The sequence continues at coordinate 3,091 of JBFHJA010000414.1, forward strand.
ATCTTCTTCCACTTTTTCGTCTATTGATTTCGGATAGCGGAACATTCCGCGTTTAATCAAATTGTTTGCATGACCATCGCGCCAGGCCCATTTTGAAGCGCTTGGAGTCTCTTGCCAGGGATCTTTTTCCGGGATATTGAACAATGTAATTACAGTATTTTTATCGTGTGCAGTTTGTTGAAAAGGAGAAATATTCCCCTTAATCCAGGTATCCGGGGTACGGTCTTTTTCGTCTCCATCACTGTACCAATATGGATGAAAACACCCGATAAAATTAAATCTGTCAGGGCTGTGATAAACGATGCTAAAACCATTTGCATCATGATCTGCATAATCTCCGCCCGGCACCCAGCGAAAATTACCAGTGCCAATAGCATAAGTTTTATCACGATAAATTTTACGCATCATTTGATGAGCTGCTCCGGAACCAAAATGCCCAAAGGTTGACACAGAAGATTTCAGTTCAAAAGGCGAAAAATCATTACCAGCCAGGCGAAAGAAAACATTATTGGGAACCACTCTTGACAACGCCGCAAAAACAGTATAACTCGTTTCCTGATAGTTCACAAACTGATCCTGATTTACATTTCCTGTAGCCGGCCCCCAGCCCCACATAAGCCAATTGTAATAAGTAGTAGCTGAAATATAGCTATCATCGGGTAGATGATCTTGTTGTGTATTCATTCGGCCGTATGGAGCCAGAATGTTCCCTTCAAAATTGTTCAACGATAACAACGACCATTTATACAGCATGAAGGCTTCTGCAATGGCTTTCATTTCGGGGTCTTCGGCATATTCCAGTAACATTTCAACCGGGAAGTTCATTACCACTTCGTAAGTTGTTGAAAGGTATTCAGTATAACCATGACTGTACACGTTTTTAAAAGTTTTTCGCAAACGTTCTTTCATGTCTGCCATCAATTCAGCACTTGTCATTCCATTTGCCCATTGGGCATCGGGAAACAATTGTCCGAATAAATAAGCACTGCACCACATCATGGTGGCATGATTTTCTGTGCCATGTCCAAGAAAACCTTCCCCGTCTTGTTTGTCTTCTTTAGCCAGCTTTTCAAGGTCGCTTTTTATTTTTCCCAACTGCATGGCATTAAAGCTGTCCCAATATCGGCACAAAGCCAATGCAATGCCCGGAAAGTCAAACATGCTTTGATATTTATTATCAAGGTCATTTGTAATGTAGGTTAACGCCGCTTCATCGTGCGGATTAAACTCCAATCGGGCAATGGCTTTGGGTAAACCATGCTTTCCACGCTCTGCAAGTGTGGCGTTTTTTAAT
>JBFHJA010000415.1:0-4380 GCA_041596165.1 Draconibacterium sp.
GAAAAAACTGCGCCAATGGAAAGATCGTAAAAAGTGGGTTGAAATGCCCCTTATGTCAGGTTATTGCTTTGTGAACATTACAAAAAAAGAATATGATTTGGTTTTACAAACCAACAATATTGTAGGTTATGTGCGTTTTGAAGGCAAGGCTGCTGTTATTCCCGAAAACCAGATTGATTCGCTGAAGAAAATGTTGAAACAATATGATTTTGAGGTGAATGTAACAAGCGAAAATTTTGAATCCGGTAAAAAAGTAGAAGTCATTGAAGGACCAATGATTGGTCTCAAAGGTGAACTTGTGAAAGCACAGGGGAAAAATAAATTTATCATCCGTTTAAATCAGATCAACAGTGTTGTTTCAGTTGAAATACCGGCAAATCATATTAGTCTGTTACCCGAAGAAGTATGAGGTTAATCAACAGAATCTGAATTAAGTGTTAATATCTTAATATTTCATTTGAATTCTACAGACAAAATAGCAACACAAAGTGCTGAGGCAAAAAACAATATCGAAAAATCGCTGAAAGGATCTAATTTTTTTTTTTGAAAAACAAAGCCGGATTTTGTAGAACAGAGGATCCAGTTGTTACAGTTAATGGCTAAAAAAAACATTGTTGAAAATTACCAAAAACAGATTTTGCTTATCTCTGTTCTCCGGGTAAAACGGGTTCCTTCTACTTTCATTTTTTTTCAAAATATTTTAAAGGCTTGCTTCAATTTAACACATTCCGTTTTCCATCAATTATTTTCAACACGCAAAATCCTGACAACTATTTTATTGTCAAATTGATTTGGAAGAATTTGCAAAGGTTATTAAACCGTAACTATTCAGAAATCAAAAAACAACGCTGTTCCTATTATGATTATCTTTGCCAAAAATTATAAACAAATGGAGACATCATCAAAATATTTCCCCAGTTTACAGGAAATCAACCGTGCAAAAATCAATTTGAACGGGGTAATCATGAAAACGCCACTTCAAAAAAACATAAATCTTTCCGATGAATTTAAGGCCAACATATTTCTCAAACGTGAAGATTTACAAATAGTTCGCTCTTACAAATTACGGGGTGCTTTCAACAAAATCGCTCATCTTACTACTGAAGAATTAAAAAACGGAGTGGTTTGTGCCAGTGCAGGAAACCACGCACAGGGAGTTGCATATTCGTGCCAAAAGCTTGGTATTAAAGGTAAAATTTACATGCCAACTACTACTCCGCTGCAAAAAATCAAACAGGTAAAAATGTTTGGGAAGGGATTTGTAGAGATAGTTTTAACAGGCGACACTTTTGATGATGCACAAAATTCAGCAATGGAGGATTCGAAAAAAACAGGAATGGCGTTTATCCATCCATTTGACGACCCTCAAATCATTGAAGGGCAAGCAACTGTAGCGCTGGAAATTTTGCAGGATTCAAAAGAAAATATCGATTTTGTGTTTGTACCGATTGGCGGTGGCGGACTAATTGCCGGAATGGGTGCATACTTTAAACAAGTCAGCCCACAAACCAAAATAATTGGCGTTGAACCAGCCGGAGCTGCATCTATGCAAAAATCGCTTGAAGCAGGAAAAGTAATTGAGCTGAAAAATATTGACAAATTTGTTGATGGTGCTGCTGTACAGAAAGTTGGCGAATATACTTTCGAAATTTGCAAACAGGTGGTTGACCATATCATTACTGTACCCGAAGGACGGATTTGCACAAAAATCCTTGATTTGTACAATCAGGATGCCATTGTTTTGGAACCAGCCGGGGCTCTATCTATTGCCGCTTTGGATTTTTACAAAGATGAAATTAAAGGGAAAAATGTGGTTTGTATTGTCAGCGGTAGCAATAATGACATTACACGAACTGAAGAAATTAAGGAACGTTCGCTTTTATACGAAGGACTTAAACACTATTTTATCATCCGATTCCCACAGCGGGCAGGCGCTTTGAGTACTTTTGTTGATGTAGTATTAGGACCAACCGATGATATAACACACTTTCAATATTCGAAAAAAACTAATCGCGAAAAAGGACCGGCAGTTGTCGGGATTGAAATTCGGAATAAAGATGATTTTAACGGATTAATTCAGCGCATGGAAGAAAACGGGTTCATATATGAATATCTGAATGAAAATGAGAACTTATTCCAGGTGTTGATATAAAATTAGGTATTGAAGACAATAAAAAACATATTATTATTTTTTTGTATTGGACTTGCATTCAATTCTTTTGCACAACCATTCCGGTATCAAACCTCGATTTTTACTGAGTCCGATACTTTGAAAAACATTGAGTTTGCCACAGCCGAATGGCTAAATAATCCTATTAGTTTACTGGCAGATAGAAACATCCACGATGGCGAAAATAAAACCATCAACAAACCGCTATACATGGATATTTTCATGCCAAAAGGAGATACATTGAAAAAAAGACCTGCGATTATTTTCGCACATGGCGGTGCTTTTTTAATCGGATCGCGCCTCAATGAAGATATGCTTGCATTTTGCGATTCATTTGCCCGCCAAGGTTATGTTACTGCAACTTTTGATTATCGTTTGGGAATGGGCGCAACTTTATCAAGTTTTTTTGGAATACCCACAGGTTTAAAATTAGAGGAGAAGAATGCATATCGCACCGTTTATCGTGCTGTTCAGGATAGTCGCGCTGCAATCAGATTTTTAAAACACAATGCTGAAAATTTTGGCATCGATACAACAAAAATTTACCTTGTTGGCAGCAGTGCCGGAGGAATTTTAACCTTGCAAAATTTATATCTCGATAAAAACAGTGAAGTTTCGTCAAATGCTTTTTTGTCTCCAAATTTAGGAGATTTAGATGCAGTTGGAATTCAGGGATATGGTGCAACCCCTGATGCGATAGTTTCGCTTTGGGGAGCACTTGAAAGCCCTGAACTAATTGAAGATGAACAAATACCGGTATTTCTTGTTCACGGAACCGATGATGACGTTGTACCTTTCAAAAAAGGGGTTCCCCTGTCTGGAATTGTTCCCGACAATTCGGCAATAATTTTTAAAATGCCCGAAACCTACGGCAGTTTTTGTGTTGATACCGCCCTCAACAATCGCAATATAACGCACGAAACTTATTTTGTGGAAGGTAAAAAACACGAATTTTATGGTGTTGACACAGGCGAGTTTTACCCTGAAGGTCCAAATGAATATTGGGATACAATACAATGGAAAATTAGCAAATTCCTTTTTGAACAGTTTCAACCAAAAGCTGATTATGAAACTGATATTGAAAGTTTGACAGCTCATTTCTCGAATACGTCATCAGAAATTTATGATGCAAACTGGGATTTTGGGGATGGAACTACTGGAAGTGGAAATGAAGTTTTACACACATTTGAAAAACCCGGCAATTACAAAGTACAAATAACTGCATTCAACAGAAATCTCGCTTGTGATACAATTTCAAAACAGATTTTAGTTGGCACCAATGCTTTGGCTGAAAAGAATTTATTTGACGAAATTAAAATCTATCCAAATCCTGCCAAAACTGTAATTTATTTTGAAGGAACAGCAGAACTATTTGACATAAAGATTTACAATCTGGATGGAAAAATGCTGCTTTTTCAGAATGATTTCAATGGCAATCAAATCAATATCAACCAATTGCAACAAGGTTTTTATCTCCTTGAAATTAAATTAAACGAAAGAAAAGTATTCCGGAAATTTATGAAAGTGGATTGAATTTTGGCATTATATACAATTCACCTCTCGTTCCAACTCTACTCCAAATTTTGCTGAAACCGCTTGTTTTATTTTTTCTGAAAAATTGTAAATCTGTTGCCCACTTGAATTGCCATAATTAACCAAAACCAGCGCCTGTTTTTCGTGAACGCCAACTTCGCCCTCTCGAACTCCTTTCCAGCCTGTATTTTCGATTAACCAACCTGCTGCAAGCTTCGCCTGTCCCGGTTTTGTGGGATAAACAGGAATGTTTTCATACTTCGCTTTTAGCTTTTCGGCAGTTCTGATATCAACTTCAGGATTTTTGAAAAAGCTACCTGCATTTCCTAAATCTTTTACATCTGGCAGTTTTGATCTCCTGATTTCAATTACTGCTTCCCTGACCGAATGCAAAGTTACTTCACCTTTTTCTTTTGCTTTTTCTTCAACCTGACCATAATTCAACACAAACTCCGGGAATTTTTCGAGCTTAAAAACAACCGAAGTGATGATAAATCTATTTTTGAACTTGCTTTTAAAAATGCTGTTTCGGTAGTCAAATTCGCACTTTTCAGCTGAAAATTCAACCAACATATAATTCGACAAATCGAAACCTTTCACCTTTTCAACAACATTTCCGACTTCCTGTCCGTACGCACCAATGTTTTGCACAGGCGCTGCCCCAACCGAACCTGGAA
>JBFHJA010000416.1:0-4375 GCA_041596165.1 Draconibacterium sp.
AAAGAAAGGAAATTTGAAATGGAAGAATGGAAAAAATATTATGACGAAGGAGCTGCTTACAGCAAAGTTTCACAAGGCGCTGCACAAAAAGGAAAACTGGGAAATATTGTGATTTACAATATGGTAAGCATGGCAGCCGAAGGGTTTCTGACAAGCCTTTTGGCACGTGAAGGCGTTTTCCCTGAACATTCAAGCATTTCGGGCATGCTGCGCGAACTGAAAAAACGAATTCCCGTCCCCGATGAATTTACCGTGGAAGTCCGTTTCCTGAATTTGTTTATGAATTTCTGCTCGCTCGAAGTTGTTGAAGAACGTATTCCCACCGATGGTGAAGTACAGAGAATGTCACGCTTTATTTCCGAATTGCAAACCTGGGTTGAAAGCTGTCTTTTTCAGGTTAGCAAAGCAAGTTGAATTCGATTTTATAACAACATTTAAAAACAAAAACATGAAATTAAGTGCAAGAAACCAGTTAAAAGGAAAAATTATTAAGGTAGACGAAGGATTGATTACCTCAAAAGTAATGCTCGATTTGGGCAATGGAAACATTATTTCTGCCATCATTTCAAAAGATGCAATTACCGATTTGGAACTCAGGCCTGGCAAAGAGGCATTTGCAATCATCAAATCAACAGAAGTAATTATCGGTACACCATGCGAGTGTAAAAAAGGCGATTGTGGTTGCCATTGATTATGATTGAAATCGAATGTCATATCTCCATCAAGAAAAATGGTGTGCCATTTTTAAACCCGTTGAAAACTGAACTTCTGAAAGAAATCAGGCAAAATGGGAGTTTAAGTGGAGCCGCCAAAAAAATGCAGATTTCTTATCAGCATGTTTGGACATTGATTGATGAAATGAACCGGGTTTCTCCATCGCCATTGGTGCTAAAACAACGTGGGGGCGCCAATGGCGGCGGAACTTCTGTTTCGGATTATGGAGAGCGGATGCTCCGTGAATACAATGAAATTCAAAATGAAATAAAGAAAGTGGTGAACCAGATAAATGTCGAAATAAACCTTTGATTTTTTTTTGGCCACCGTTATCTAATTTAGTTTATATCGAATGAGAAACGCAAAAATACTAGTAGTCTTTGGCTTGCTGATATTCCGGGTTTTAACCAAAACAAACGGCCAAGTTTCAATTGACGCCGAACTTCGCCCTCGCTCTGAATTTTTGCACGGTTTTTACAAACCGCTGATAGATACGCTAAATCCTGCATTTGTTACGATGCAGCGCACACGCATCAATTTCACCTACAAAAAAGGCAATTTAAACACAAACCTTGTTTTGCAGGATTCGAGGATTTTTGGGGAAACTAACATAAAGCAGCATGCCTTAACAACGAGCGGTGGTGTAGGCGTTTTCGAAGCCTGGGCCGAATTGCTTTTATTTTCGGGAACAAGTTTTAAAATTGGCAGACAGGCAGTTCAATTTGAAGATGGCAGACTATTCAGCTCGGGCAACTGGAGCAATACCGGAAATGCGATGGATTTGGCTCAACTCAGGTATTCTGCCTCAGGTTTTAATGCTCAACTCGCCTTAGCCCGTAATAACCAAAAAACTTATTATGCCGATTCTTCATATTATAATGTAAATCAAATGAGCCGCCAATTGACTTTTTTGCATGTGCAAAAATCCTTTAAAACAGGACTTGATTTGACCGTTCTGGGTGTAAATGAAGGGTTTGAAAAAGCTGCCAATAACCTTGATTTGTTTCATCGCTGTACAGTTGGAGGAACGTTACAGCTGAAAAAAGATAATCTTCCCTTTGGCTTTTTCGCAACAAGCTATTATCAATTTGGTAAAAGTGCAGCCACAGTTGACTTAAACGCTTTTCTTCTGGCCATAACAAACTGTTATTCCATTACAGATAAAACCGGGGTGTTTGCCGGAATTGACTATTATTCGGGGTCTGACCCGACACTCGACCCAACAAAAACAAATACCTGGAACAAATTGCCCTATGGCGTTAACCACTCATTTAACGGCTACATGGAATATTGGGCAATTTTGCCAAAAGGCGGCCTTTTCAACTACTTTGGGGGTGCGGATTTGAAGTTTACAAATAAGTTTTGTTCAAAAATTACCTTTTATGGATTTAGTTTAGCCAAAGAAATGAATGTCAGTAATCAGCAAGTTCAGAAAAATATTGGGTCTGAATTGGATATAGTTTTCGATTACAAATTCTCTGAAGAAACCACCATCCAGTTTGCCTGGTGCGGGTACTTTATTACAGATGGAACCCGCTTGTTAAAGTTCAATTCAACACAGGTAAGCACAAAATTTCCGCAATTTGCCTATCTCATGTTCACTTTTAAACCCAAATTATATAAAAGTTCGCAAGAAAAGTAAGTAATTGATTTATAAAGCAAAACAAATGAAAATATTAATCATCTTTTTAGCATTGATTACAACTGTTTCGGTGCGTTCGCAAACTGTAAAAGTAGCTGCGGCTGCCAATCTCCGGTTTGTTTTCGAGGAAATAAAAACCGCTTACGAATCAACAAACCCAAATGTGAAAATATCTGCCAATTTTGGTTCATCGGGTGCGCTGCTTCAACAAATTCTGAACGGCGCTGAATTCGATATATTTATGTCAGCCGACAATATCTGTCCCGCAAAATTGAAAGAACAAGGCGCAACTTCAGGAGAAATTAAAACCTACGCTCTCGGAAAACTCGTTTTGTGGAGCAACACACTCGACGTTTCCAAGGGCTTGGGTGTGCTTGAAAATCCGACTGTAAAACGCATCGCCATTGCAAAACCCGAGCTTGCCCCTTATGGCGACCGTGCTTTGGAATATTTAAAAAATGCTGATTTGTACGAAAAGGTAAAAACAAAAATAATTTATGCCGACAATATCTCTCAAACCGCCCAGTTTGCCCAAACCGGAAATGCTGAAGTTGCATTTTTGGCCATGTCGCTCACTTTAACCCCTGAAATGAAAGGGTCGGTTTTTATCCTCAATCCAAAATCTTACAAACCCATTGAACAAACAATGGTTTTAGTGAAAAGCAGAAATAAAAACCCCGTTGCGGAAAGATTTATGGAATTCGTATTAAGCCCGGCTTGCAAATCGATATTTGAAAAAAATGGGTATGCGTTGCCTGATTTGAATTAAACGCTAAAGCTAAAGAAACCGAGAATCCACAATCGCCAGGCTAAAGCCAGGCGCAAAAGTAAAAAAAGAGAAATGATAATTGTGAATGATAATCAAAAGAAAAGCACAGAATCTTTAGTCAGAATCAAAATTGGATTGAAGAATAAGAATTCTTTTTTTACACCGTGGCTTCAGCCCGGTGATTAAAAAATGCGACTAACTTCCCGGCTTTAGCCAAATTTACAATTCTACAATTAAAATACTGAATTCAACAAAAAATACAAAAACCATGAATAAATTACCAGGAACCATTTCAAAAATCCTGCAGTCTGGCGCTATTTTGCTTGTTGATATTGACGTTGAGGGCCATTTGTTTTCGGCATTGATGATTGAATCCACTGTCCAACCTGATTGGCTAAAAACTGGAAATGCAATCGAACTTGTTTTTAAAGAGACAGAAGTTTCTCTGGCCAAAAATCTTTCAGGGTTGATTAGCACACGAAATCGTATGAATTGCACAATTACAAAAATAGAGCGCGGCGAATTACTGAGTAAAATAGATTTGAAATTTCAAGAATTTCAGGTTTCATCTGCAATCACAACACGTTCGGTAGATTCGCTCAACCTAATAGTTGGTGACAAAGTTGAAGCATTGGTAAAAGCAAACGAAGTTTCGTTGATGAAAAGTTAAAAACAAAAAATATGGATACAGAATTTATTCAAACCCTTGTAATTACTTTAAAATTGGCGGTTTCTACAACCGCAATTTTAATTGTTATCGGATTACCTTTTGCACATTGGCTGGTATTCACAAAAGTTCGGTTAAAACCTTTGATTGAGGCTTTGGTCAGCATGCCAATGGTTTTACCACCTTCTGTCATAGGCTATTACATGTTGGTGCTTTATAGTCCGCGCAATACTTTTGGCGGTTTTTTGGAACGATTTTTCGATATCCGGCTGGCATTTTCTTTTGAGGGTGTGTTAATTGCATCTGTCATTTTTAGTTTGCCATTTATGGTTCAACCCCTACACAACGGTTTGCGGGCTTTGCCCGATAGCCTTCGCGAAGCCTCATTCACATTGGGAAAATCAAAAACAGAAACATTTTTCAGAGTGTTACTGCCTAATATCAAACCGTCAATTATTACCGCAGTGGCGCTAACTTTTGCCCACAGCATCGGCGAATTCGGAGTTGTATTAATGGTTGGCGGAAACATGCCCGGCGAAACGCGTGTCGCCTCAATTGCAATTTACGATGAGGTGCAGGCACT
>JBFHJA010000417.1:0-4370 GCA_041596165.1 Draconibacterium sp.
GGCGGGATGGTGAAATGTGCGCACGGAATTATGCCTGTTCCCGCTCCTGCAACTGCCGAAATTGTAATGAATGTTCCTGTAAAAACAGGACTTGTAAATCATGAAGCTACAACACCAACAGGTGCTGCAATTTTAGTTGCAACGGTTAATGAGTTTACAGATAAGATGGATTTTCAGATTTCAAAAACAGGTTACGGGATTGGTAACCGCGACAGTGAAGTTCCCAATGTTCTGCGTGTTTATTTGTGCGAAGATTCAAACAGTTTGAAAGATGTAAATACGGAAGATTCGACTGTTTTGGAAAGTAATATCGATGATATGAATCCAGAACATTATGATTATTTGTTGGAGCAATTATTTCAAATTGGTGCCAGCGATGCATGGATAAGTCCGGTTATTATGAAAAAATCACGCCCGGGAGCAACGCTTTCTATTCTTTGTAGAAATGAATTGGTGGACAAAATGAAAGAAGTTGTTTTAACAAATAGTACAAGCATTGGAATTCGGGAATACAAGGTAAAAAAGAGCATGCTTCGACGCGAAGAATCTGCAATTGAAACAATTTACGGAGCGGTTAGGGTAAAACAGAGTTTTTTCAACGGCAAAAAGGTAAGGTCAAAACCTGAATATGAAGATTGTAAAAGGTTGGCTGAAAAGCACCAAACAACAATTTCTGAAATCGAAAAAGCAGTCAATAAATTAACGGATTGAAAATGAACCCAAAAGATATTCTTGAAAAATATAAAAATGGCGAAATTGATCTAACTGAAGCGCTTGAGCATTTTCCTGACAGAGGAATCGAAGAGATGGGTTTTGCTACAATAGATATTGATCGTCAGCGAAGAACAGGACTTCCTGAGGTTATTTACGCATCAGGGAAAACTGTGGAACAGGTAAAAATGATTGCTGAAAGAATGTATCAGAAGGGAATTGACGTTTTGGCAACCCGGGTAACAAGGGAAATGGCCGAAGCTGTAAAAAAAATAATCCCGGATGCAGAATACAACGAATTGGCAAAAACAATTTCTTACAGAAAAACAGATGAAGTTGAAAGTCGTGGATACATTGCAATTGTGGCTGCCGGAACTTCAGATATGCCGGTTGCCGAAGAAGCGGCAGTAACAGCACGGTTTTTAGGAAATCAAGTGGAAACTATATATGATGTTGGAGTTGCCGGAATCCACAGGTTGTTTAACAAACTTGAAATCATTCGCAATGCACGTGTAATTATTGTTGTAGCAGGAATGGAAGGGGCACTGACAAGTGTTGTTGGTGGATTGGTGCACAAACCGGTAATTGGGGTTCCAACAAGTATTGGATATGGCGCTAATTTTCAAGGACTTTCGGCATTGCTTTCAATGTTAAACAGTTGTGCCAGTGGCGTTAGTGTGGTTAATATCGATAATGGTTTTGGTGCTGCATGCCAGGCTTCTTTAATCAATCAATTATAAATTTTGTTGTTATGAAGGAATTATATTTACTCTATGCCTCGGCCGCTTCACTTGGTTTTGTGCATACAATTTTGGGCCCCGATCATTATTTGCCATTTATAGTGTTGAGCAAAGCCCGAAAATGGTCGAGCAACAAAACCATGTGGATTACATTTATTTCAGGGATTGGACATGTTGGAAGCTCTGTAATTATTGGGATTTTGGGTATTGCATTGGGGATAAGTTTAAATAAGCTGGAATATATTGAAGCTTATCGTGGAGAAATAGTTGGTTGGATGTTGTTTGCTTTTGGTGTTGGCTACACTTTTTATGGTATGTATAAATATATCAGGAATTCGTATCATTTTCATCTGCCAAAATTTTTAATACCAAAGAAAATAAGGGAATTTCAACACCTGCCAATAGAGGAAATAAAAGAAGACAACACAAAATTAACTCCCTGGCTTCTGTTTCTGATTTTCGTTTTTGGACCGTGTGAGGTTCTGATCCCCTTGTTGATTTTTCCTGCTTATGAAAGTAGCACCTTGGGGATGTTGACTGTCACTCTGATTTTTGGTATTGCTACAATTTCAACTATGATGTTGACAGTATTTATTGGCCACAAAGGAGCGGCAATGGTTAAATTCAAAAAGCATGAAAAGTACTTTCACTTGGTAGCCGGACTTTTAATACTGGTAAGTGCCAGCGGAATTTTATTTTGGGGTTTGTAGTGAAAAACTATTATTTCCCCACAAATAGTGCTTGAAGATTTCCATTACTCAATTTTGTTACCATACTTGTGCGACTTGTTGCCAACAGAAAATTTGAATTGTTGTTTTAAGCAGCATCGCTGCACAAGTATGGTAGAATTAAGTGTATTGAAAATACAAAGGCAGCATTTCTTCAAAACTAATATGTGGAAATACTACAACTATTCATATCCATTATTCCGCTTCTTCGCTTATTCCTCCCTTTACCGCGCTGTTCTTCACGTATGCCCAAATAATCAACATAAAAACCACTACTACAGCAATATAAACGCCCGTTGGAACTGGTGCTGGTTCGCCTTGAGCATAAGAATGTAATCCCGACAAGTAGTAATTCACGCCAAAATAGGTCATTAATACTGAACTGAACCCGACAAGTGCCGCCACGCTAACGGCAAAGTTTCCCTTAAAACCAGGTATTTTATGCATGTGGCTGATAAACGTGTAAACTAATATTGTAACAAGTGCCCATGTTTCTTTCGGATCCCAACCCCAGTAACGTCCCCATGATTCGTTGGCCCAGACTCCTCCAAGAAATGAGCCTAATGTCACCATAATCAACCCAATCAATAGCGCAATATCTATGATATTAACCAATTCTCTGATTGTGAAATTCACCCTCGCCGAATTGTTTTTATTTCTTGAAATTATTAAAATAAGGTTTATCATTCCCAGTAAAGCTCCTACGCCAAGGAAACCATAGCTTGAGGTTATAATCGCTACATGAACAATTAGCCAGTATGATTTTAGCACGGGAACAAGGTTAGTAATTTCCGGGCTCATCCAGCTAAAACCAGCCACCATCAGAGAAAGTCCGGCAAGCAGGGTAGTAGTTGAAAGTGTTATTTCCGATCGGTTGGCAAATATCAATCCGGCCAGGCAAGTTGCCCAACTGATAAAAACCATCGATTCGTAGCCATTGCTCCATGGTGCATGATCAGAAATGTACCACCGGATTCCAAGTCCAATTGTATGCGCTAAAAACAAAACAAAAACTATTGCTAAAGATGTCTTCTTCAACCCTGTCAATTTGAATTTTGGATTGAAAATGGTGGTTAAATTCATTGCGAGCAAAATCAAACCTAACAACATGTAAATTTTTGAAAGCTTTCCGAAAATATTCAGGTTGTTGTAAATCACTTCAAAATTTATTTTTGTTGCTGACGGGATAATTTTAGCTCCTTGTGTTTGCTGATAATTCTTAAGTTGATTTAATAAGGAAGTGGCGGTTGCCCAGTCGTATTTTTGTACAGATGAAAAATAATTGCTGATTGTATTTTTTGCAAATGTTTCACCTTCACTTCCCAGTAATTTTGACTCTTTTAGAGAAATCCACTTGTGGTTGTCATCGCCTGGAACTGGTAAAATGGTAAGAAAATTACCAAGAAAAACTTCCATCATAATGTTGGCTCTCTCGTCAACATTTATTATTTCCTTATCGTATTTGTTACGTTCGTTTGGTTTCTTTTCATAAGTTGCCGCAACCAGTTGATTTAGTTTGTATTCTCCGTTTACGGGATTAAACAATGAATTAAAGGAGACAAAATTTCCGTTGGCATTTAATAATATTTTCAAATCAGAATTGGCAACTTTAATAACCGGGATATCTTTCCATTTCTCTGGATTTGCCTGCATATCAAGAAAAACTTCGGTTGGCGACATTCCCTGCCAGTTGTTTTTCCGGGCAACTTTGCGCAAGATTTCAGAGGCTAAAGTGTTTACTGGCTCAACTCTTCCTTGTGCACTTTGAACAAGCATTTTGCCAAATTCCGAAACATGATCTTTGTTGTATTGAACGTTTTGTGCGTTAGCATTTATTCCCAAAAACAATCCGAATACTAGAATAGCAAAGAATTTCTTTCTTTCCTCCCGGAGTTTTGCTGAGGTTTTTATTAATGCTTTTATCCTGCTATTTTTATTAAAAAAGATAAAAATCATACCAATTGCCATTAAAAGGTATCCAAAATAAGTAATTGAAGTCCCCAGAGAATCATGATTAACGGATAAAATGGTTCCCTTTTCATCACGGTCGTAAGATGACTGGAAAAAACGATATCCGTTGTACTTCAATATATTATTCATGTATATTCTGAATGGTTTTTCAGTATTTTGGTCTTTTAGCACAACTTCGCTGGCATACGATGACGGACTGTTTGAGCCAGGATATCTTTCA
>JBFHJA010000418.1:0-4365 GCA_041596165.1 Draconibacterium sp.
AGCAAATCTGTAACAATTTCCAACTCCTCTCGGAAAGTATCGGCTTCGGGGCAGATTGCTCCTTCAAAACGGCCAATTTCGCTTTCGTAGTAGTTTCGCATATCAACAACCACTGTATTTTCTTTTCCGATTTGATTGTGAAATTCAACACCACTCAAATGTTTTCCAACGTTTGTAACGTCATAAGCTCCATCATCAAGTCCATCTGCTACCAATTTAGGACGCACTTTTATGGTAAGTTTATAGAAGGATTTCCCATCGTCTTCAATCGCATATTTTATCGGGATTCCGTTTAGAATTTCATATTTCTTCAATGTTTCAAGGAAGGCTTCGAAATGATGTTCCGGCACGCTCATTTGTGCGTTAATTCCTTCGCGGGCAACATAAATACGACCAAAGCAATCGAGCGAAAACCAATCCTGGAAAATATTGTCGCGAAATTCCTGAGGATTTTCCAAATAATGGTATTTGTAAAAGGAAATGGTAAGACGCTGAAAAGCCTCTTGTTGCAGCCTTTCTTTTAATTCTTCTTTATTTATTCTATTGTATAAAAACATTGTTGCTACTCATAAAATTTGCGGGGCAAAAGTAGGTTTTTCTGCTTAAAAGACAAAAAAGGATTTTATTTTGGCAGATAAATAAAAACCCGGATAGTCAATACCCGGGTTTTATTGAATTTCTTATTTTAATAAGTTTTCCGTTTTCTTTATGATTTCAGCAAACTCCTTTTCGTTAAAACCTATGGAAGATACCGCTACTTTTCCCTCTTTATCGATTATAAAATTTCGCGGGATATTTTGACTGGCATACAACGAAAAAGCCTTTCGCTTCACGTCAGGATAAAAAGGCATATTAAACTTATTGTCTGCCTTGAATTTATTGATCTCCTCCCACGAATGTTCGCGACCAAGAATTATCAATTCGAAATTCGGGTTGTTTTTCAGTCTATCGTAAACTTCCTTTTGCAGGTGTGGTAATTCTTGTCGGCAAGGTGGGCACCAGGTAGCAAAGAAGTTTATCCAGACTACTTTCCCTTTCAGGTCGGCAAGTTGTAAGGTTTTACCGTTTTCCAACTCGATTGTAAAATCAGGAGCTTTGTCCCCAACTTTTACCAATGTAGCTTCGTCCTGTGCGAAAACCGTTATCGAAAAAATAAATAGAAAAGAGATCAGAAAAAAGTGTTTCATTATTTTATATGTTACCATAAAAAAGTCACAGAACCATTTTGAGTAGTACCATGACTTTTCAAACTATAATTTATTTTTTAGAAACTCGTTTACTGCTTTTTCGATGCGGGCAGGAATTTCTGAAATATCCGATTTTTTGAATGAATCGCCTGTGATTTTCTCGAAAAGCTCGATGTAACGTTCTGAAACCGATGCAACAAAATCTTCGTTCATCACGGGGACTTTTTGTCCATCCTTTCCCTGAAATCCGTTTTCAATAAGCCATTGGCGCACAAACTCTTTCGAAAGTTGTTTTTGTTGTTCGCCGGCGGCCAGCCGTTTTTCGTAACCTTCGGCATAAAAATAGCGCGATGAATCGGGTGTGTGAATTTCATCAATAAGATAAATTTTACCGTCTTTTTTTCCGAATTCATATTTTGTGTCCACCAAAATCAAGCCCATTTCGGCAGCCATTTCAGTTCCGCGTTGAAACAGTTTTCGGGTGTAATCTTCCAGCATTTCATATTCGGCTTTGTCAACCAAACCTTGTGCTATAATTTCTTCTCGTGAAATATCTTCATCATGGCCAACAGCGGCTTTTGTTGTAGGTGTAAGAATCGGTTCCGGGAATTTCTGGTTTTCTACCATTCCTTCGGGCATAGGTACTCCGCACAAAGTTCTTTTTCCAAGTTTATATTCACGGGCGGCATGTCCGGTTAAATAGCCGCGTATTACCATCTCCACTTTGTACTGTTCGCACATGTGGCCAACCGTAACATTTGGATCGGGTACGGCAATTTTCCAGTTGGGAACAATATCGGCCGTAGCATCCAAAAACTTTGCCGCTATCTGGTTCAACACCTGTCCTTTATAAGGTATTCCTTCAGGCAAAACCACGTCGAAAGCCGAAATTCGATCGGAAACTACCATCACCAAAAAATCGTCGTTGATGTTGTAAACGTCGCGTACTTTTCCTTTGTACAAACTTTTTTGTCCGGGAAAATTGAATTCTGTTTTTGTTAATGCGTTACCCATTGTGAATGATTATTTATTAATTATTATTGAATACTTGATTCTTGTTATTATTTACAGCTCTCTTATTACTGATATTTAACGATTAACCCTCACCTCTCTGCCTTCTGCTTTTCTCTCTTCTTCTTCCTCCGCCTTCTTTTCATACGCCTCCACAATATCGCGTACCAATCTGTGTCTCACTATATCCTTTTTGTCAAATTCAATAACAGAAATCGATTTGATTTTGTTGAGAATTTTTAGTGCATGAATCAATCCCGATTGACTTTTTCGTGGTAAATCAATTTGGGTAATATCGCCTGTTACAATGAATTTGGCATTCAAACCCATACGAGTTAAGAACATTTTTAATTGATTGACGGTTGTGTTTTGTGCCTCATCGAGAATCACAAAAGCATTACTCAAAGTTCGTCCGCGCATAAAAGCCAATGGCGCAATTTGAATCGTGCCGTCTTTCATAAATTCTTCCAGTCTTTTGGCCGGAATCATATCCTGTAGCGCATCATAAAGTGGCTGCAAATATGGGTCGATTTTATCTTTCAAATCGCCGGGAAGAAAACCAAGATTTTCACCAGCCTCCACTGCCGGACGACTTAATATTATCTTTTTGATTTCCTTGTTTTTCAACGCTCTAACCGCCAACGCAATAGCAGTATAAGTTTTACCAGTTCCAGCGGGGCCAATTGCAAAAAGAAGATCGTTTTTAAGGCTTTCATCCAATAAAATCCTTTGATTGGGAGTACGTGCTCTCACCGGTTTTCCACTATTTCCAAATACAATAATATCTGTGTCCGTCAATCCATTTTCTTCAAGCGACGAGATACCGGATGACAGGATTTCACGAATAATATCGGGAGTGAGTATATTAAACTGCACATAGTGGTCGAGTATAAAAGCAAATTTTTTTTCGAAAATTTTGATTTCGGCATCTTCACCCTGAATAGTCACCGAATTACCCCTTGCAATGATTTTGATTTTTGGAAAGAATGAAGCGATAAGATCTATTTTTGAATTGTTTATGCCAAAAAACTCAAGCGGATCAATTCCTTCCAGTATAATTTGTTTGTCCAATTGTGTAAATTATAGTTTAAAACGATTCAAAATTAAAAAATAATAGCAAACTAAATGTGGAAAAGATTATTTCCGGTTAGAGAAAAAAGTAATCAGGATTCACTATTTTCGGTGATCATTTGAAAATTATTGCAATGCAAAAAAAAATAGCCGCCTTCAAAGAACTACTCGATATTATGGACGAACTCCGCGAAAAATGCCCGTGGGACAAAGAACAAACACTTGAATCGTTGCGGAAACTAACGATTGAAGAAACCTACGAGCTGGCTGATGCCATTCTGCAAAACGACTTGCAAATGATTAAAAAAGAGTTGGGTGATTTGATGCTCCATATTGTTTTTTATTCGAAAATCGGGTCAGAAAAAGGGGCGTTTGATATTGGCGATGTGCTGGAAGGAATCAACAAAAAACTGATTTACCGTCACCCGCACGTTTTTGGAGAAGTTGATGTTGATGGCTCAGCAAGGAAAGTGGAAGAAAACTGGGAAGCTTTGAAATTAAAGGAAAAAGGTGGAAACAAACGGGTTTTGGAAGGAGTTCCGGCTGCCATGCCTGCGCTTGTAAAAGCCAACCGGATTCAGGAAAAGGCAAGTGGCGTTGGCTTCGATTGGGAATACAAAGAGCAGGTTTGGGATAAGGTAAAAGAAGAAATTAACGAACTGGCGCACGAAATTAACGAGGTTGACAAAGATAAAATTGAAGCTGAATTCGGCGACCTGTTTTTTGCTATGGTAAACGCAGCCCGCTTGTATGGCGTTGACCCGGAGGCCGCCCTGGAACGCACCAACCTGAAGTTTACAAAACGGTTTAATTATCTCGAAAGTCAAACATTGGCAAAAGGGAAAAATCTGCATGATATGAGTTTGGCTGAAATGGATGTGTTTTGGGAAGAGGCTAAAAAACTGGAAGAAGCCCCCTTCCCTACCATCCCCCAAAAGGGGAAGTAGTAAGAAAGACCCTGATAAGGGTTCAATTTGAACAACCTTGCCTTTTAAGCCAGGGTTAAAATGATAAACAAGTAAAAAGGCGCATCGGCTGAGCTAATGAAAAACAAATTCAACAAGCGCCACAAAGAGAAAAGCAACAAAAAAAGACA
>JBFHJA010000419.1:0-4359 GCA_041596165.1 Draconibacterium sp.
CAAGGTTAAAAGAACAACTAACAAAATAATTGAATCATTTCTTAGTTCATCCCTTGTAAATACAGAAATAAGTTTAGCCATGAATTGGATATATTTGTTTTGAAACATCGAGTTGAGCACCTCTACCCAAAACTTCTTTCTGAATTATTTTATAATCCAATTTTCTTACTATTGTTTTCTTTTGAACCGCCATTCCTGCGGCAATACCTGCAGCCTGTCCCATCATAGAACAAGTTGTTGACACCCTTGCTGATGACAAAGCCAACTGTTCAGCAGATAAGCAGCGCCCAGCCACAAGTAAATTGTCAGCATCCTTCGAAATCAGACACCTCATTGGAATTTGGTATGGAGGTACTTTCAACTGATCTTTTGGAAGAATATATGTCCGTTTATCGTCAGTCAACCCATGTCCATCGAGATAAAAAGTTCCACGGGCTACACCATCGTCAAAAGTCTTGCCTGCTCTAAGATCGTCAACTTTCAGAATATAATCGCCTTCAACCCGGCACCCTTCACGAACACCTATCATTTGTGCACTGTGGGTTAATCTCCATTTTTTATTTTCCACTTTCTGAAAATAGTTCAGAACATCCATTGTTCTCCTGCGTGCCTGTATTTCGGCATTTGTTATGCCCTCGGTAGAAGTCGAATCAAACATTGGAATTTTTATCTTGAGTGCCCTGCCACCCGGACCATCCGGCCAATTGCTAACCATTGGTAAATCTTCCTTATTCGTAATTTTCGAAGCCCAATTATCAGGAACCTGGTTCAAAAAATCTTCATCATTGACTTCTCTAACAAAACACATTTTCGACATCGGTAATTGATAGCCAGATTTTTCATCACCTTTCATAGTTGAAACGCCGGCATATCTGGCTAAATCGGCATCGCCTGAACAGTCGATAAAGACTTTCCCCCGAATTGCTTCTAGCCCTGATTTACCGCAAATAATACACTCTTTAATCTCGTTTCCTTTTACCAAAACATCCACCAAACGTGTGTGAAGCAATAATTTAACACCTCTTTTCAGTAAAATTTCCTGCAAAACCAATGATAGAATTTCATAATTGAAGACTGTTTCTTTTGTACCTTCTCCCAATGAATTATATCTCTGTAAATCTTTTATTATCTGATCAAAAACCTCACCCTGTTCTTCAATTTGCCCACAAAAATTAGCCACTCCACCAGTTGTAAGCATGCCTCCCAAATTTCCAAAGCGCTCAATAAGTACAACTTTTGCTCCCGATAAGGCGGCTGAAGCAGCTGCTGAAACGCCTGCAATTCCACCTCCGATTACTATAACGTCAGCATCGTATCGAAGGGGAATATTTCTTTTATATCCAATGCTTGAATCGTCAATTAAGTCGGACTTAAAATTTTGAGCGTTCGACTTTGAAAACAAACTTGTTCCCAACGCCAAAAACAAACCACTCTTAATGAAGTTTCTTCTTCTTGTCATGTTATTCCAATTTCAAATGTACATATTTGATTTTCACTCTATTGTATGTATAAGTAATATGAATAGTTCCATCGTTTCCTTCAATTATTGCCGGATAGCTGAATTCGCCTTCCGGCTGATCTTCGAGAACAATAATACTGAACCAGGTTTTCCCATCAGCAGAAGCTTTTACATCGAGTTTATTCCGGCCTTTTTCAATGGGATTCGAAATGAGCAGTTGCAAACCATTTTTTAGGGTTACCGCATCGATTCCTGAGTTGTTGTTTACCAGCGAAGTTGCCTCCATTGGCGACCAGGTTTTACCATTGTCATTTGACCAGGTTTCCACAATCTTTTTTTCCTTGCTTCGGCAAAGCATTTGAATTTTTGCATCAGAATAGAAAAGTATGGATGGTTGAATAGCATTAAAACCATTATTGTCAATTTCGGTTTTTGTCCAATTTTTTAAATCCTGATCCGAAGTTTCCACATATACATTCCAAATTTCTTTGGTTTCAAAACTCGTTGGATACAAGATATTACCGTTGGAAAGTAATTCGGGTTTATTTTTTATTGGTCCTAATAATTTTTCAGGTATTTCTACCGCTTCCGACCATGTTACCCCATTGTCGGCAGAAGTTTTATACAAACCCCACCAATCGCGCGGACTTGGCCCAACTTTGTAATAAAGGACAATATTCCCATTTTCGGTTTTAAAAAGAACAGGATTCCAGCACGGATAACGCAGCGTATCGTTAATAATTCCGTCGGCCACAAGAACCGGTTCGCTCCATTTTCCATTTTCCAATTCGGAGGTATATATACAAACATCCGGATTTTTTTCGTGTGTGCCGCCAAACCAGGCCGCAAGAAACCCGTCATTTGTTTCAACAATTGTAGATGCATGACATTGTGGAAATGCCGCAGTTTCGTAAATAAACTCCGCTTTTAGAACTTCCGCCTTAATTTTATCAGGTGAAGGCGTTTGATTGCATGATGACATGATAAACAATCCTACAAAAACTGTTAAAACATTTAATTTTAATCCTTTACAATTCATAATAATATTCATTTAATAATTTTTATGTGGAATTTATGATATATAATTTTAACAAAGTCGCATTTTAAGCAAAACCTTAATTCTATTTTTTTTTTAGAACCTTACAAATTTTTAAAGAAGCTGGCAATGGAAATTTTTTATTTTATTTGGTATTCGATATCTGATTTCATTTTCTTTTGCAAAAGCCAACTCAGTAAAATAGCAGATACTGCAAAAAAGATGTCTACAATATATTTTCCGCAAACAATCTCACAGAAAGTTAAACCTTCGATATTTAAATTTGAAGGCTCGACAAATAATCGTATAAATGAAACAACAATACAAGACCAAATTAACAACATATACAGATTGATGATTTCTTTATCTTTCTGACTATATAAATAAGTTAAAAAGGCCACAATTGCAGTCATAAATAAAACAAGTATAAATCTAATGTTTAAAGGCGACCATATATTTACATCAGGATAAATATCGCGGATTAAATCAAGGGCTGCATGACAAAAAGTTAGTGTAATTCCGATTTGCCAGGCCACTTTTGGAAAACGAATTAATACCGCAACAAATATTAGTCCTGTAACGGAATAATTAACCAGCAATCTTGCAATTTCATTACGAAAAGTTCCTCCGGGCATATTATTGTCAATTGCAGTTTGTGTAAGCAGCTCCATCATACCGGGGATAAACCAAAAAATAAGAAGTCCTGTAAAAAGTACAATTATCAGTTCTTTCCAAATTGGATAATTTACTAATTTGGGTGACAAATCTTCTTTCAAATTTTTTATTACGGAATTGGTGCGGCTTAACCAGGTTGCGTACCCCAAAAATGCCCCAAATAAAAAACCAAAAGTAAACTCCATTGCCTTCCACCAATTGCTGAAGATTACATCGGGCAGATGACTCCCCAATACCATCCATAAACCACCCAGTCCAAATCCTAATCCACCTCCAATCAAACCGAGAAAAGCAAAGAGAAGTATCATTTTAAATTCAGAAGCGGGTATTTTTATTTTCAAATAAATTAGAAATAGGATCGCACCAAATAAAAGTGCTGCCCAAGATTCAGCGCGAGGTTTCACCGGATCAGAAAAGTAAAGAATCATTGGATCGTTAATTAATTTAAACCCAATAAGCATTCCCAGAATAAATAATATAAAGGCGGTTATGATTATTTTCTTTTGTGTTCCCTTAAACACAAATCCAAACGCCAAAACAGCCCCACCGGTCAAGCCCCACACGGCACCTTTTAATGTGGTTCCGGCAGTTCCCCACCAAACTGTATCGGGATTTCGAAGAAAACCTAATGTTTGTCCATAAGTCATTTCGCCACCCAACCCTATTGCAACAACCCCAAAAACAAGCATTACCGAAGTAGCAAATACGGGAAGTTCAAGTAAAAGACTAATACTAAGGGCAACCATTGCTCCGGGAATCATTGCACCAAATGGTCCGCCACCAATATGGCCACGCAGTCCCCATCCCAGCATCATTGCTAAAGCGGGGAAAAAAATGTACATCAGTTTTGAATATTTCTCTTTTTGCAGCATATCAAGTATTTAATTTAAAAATTTAATTTGAAGTATTTTTAGCATACCAACCCTAAGAATTGACATGAAATACTTTTTTAACTATTAGAAAGAATCTATTAATGTTTGTTATTGTACCATCTTTTGAAATGTATTATGCATTAAAAAACATATACATTGTAATGTTTTCGGAACTAAATAAACTTTTATTTATTGAAACATAAAAAAAATAAGAAGTGTCTCTGATTAGCTTTCAATTAAAAAATTATGACTAATCAGAAACATCTTCTTAACAAACCATAGGCTAAACTAATAAGGTTTTCCTGTATTTTTAATTA
>JBFHJA010000420.1:0-4341 GCA_041596165.1 Draconibacterium sp.
AGGTGTTTCTAAAGACATAATTTCAAATTTTATCAGTAAATGTACTGCATAATAGTTGACATCATCAACGAAATAATATAAACAAAACATTAATTTAATACTTGGAGGTATTTTTATAAAGTGTATCATTTTTTTATCTCCCAAATGTATAAGCCAATATTTGAATGATTTTTCCGGGCTTAACAAAACCCGTTTCACCTTCCTTTCACACTTAATTTGTATACTTTTGTTCTTCACTTTTATTGATTTGAATGAAAAAACGACCTATTTCGTTAAAGGACCTTGCAGATGAACTTGGGATTTCAATTTCCACAGTTTCGAGGGCGTTAAAGGACAACCCAATCATTAGCCCCAAATTGACCCAAAAGGTTAAAGAGCTTGCCATTGCCAGAAATTATATCCCCAACCCGCTTGCAATGGGATTGCTCCGTCAACAAACAAA
Organism: Draconibacterium sp.; assembly: GCA_041596165.1. Lineage (GTDB taxonomy): Bacteria > Bacteroidota > Bacteroidia > Bacteroidales > Prolixibacteraceae > Draconibacterium. The sequence continues at coordinate 443 of JBFHJA010000420.1, forward strand.
AATGATTGGTGTGATTGTACCCGATTTGGTTACCCATTTTTATTCATCCATTATTTCCGGAATTGAAGAAGTGGCCAAAGAAAATGGCTATTACATATTAATTGCATCGTCAAACGAATCGTTTGAAAAAGAAAAAGAGGCTGTGAACAACCTGCTTAAAACGCGGGTCGAGGGAATTATTGCTTGCATCAGTCAGGAAACCAGCAGTTTTGAGCATTTCGAAAATCTAATTCATAACGAAATTCCATTGGTTTTTTTCGATCGCGTTGCTGAAATGCTGAAAGTTCCATCGGTAACTGTTGACGGCAGCGAAGCAGCAGAAAATGTAACCCGCCATTTTTATGATAATGGTTGCCGGCGCATAGCTTACATTTCGGGTCCTGAGCATCTGAATATTTCGAAACACAGAAAGAAAGGCTATTTAAAAGGATTAAAGATGTGTGGACTGGATTTTAACCCCGAATTGCTTGTTGAAAGCAACCTAAATGCAGAAGATGCAAAGTTAGCCACTCAAAAATTACTGGGTTTGAAACAAATTCCTGATGCTATTTTTGGAATAAATGACACCGTGGCTTTCGCGGCAATGAAGGAGATTAAAAAACACAAGTTAAGAATTCCGGAAGATATTGCTCTTGTTGGTTTTACCGATGAATTTCATTCGACTGTTGTAGATCCTGCGCTCACCTCGGTTACTCATCCAACACTGCAAATGGGAAGGGAGTCAGCACGTTTGTTTTTTGAACAGATTACAAAAGGAACAGATATAGCGGAAGAAATAATTCTATCCACTAGCCTGGTAATCAGGGAGTCATCCGTAAAAATATGATTAATTCAGTACTGATGATTTGCGGATATAATTATCGTCGTGTTTGTAGATAAACAGACAAGTTCCATCCTTTATTGATTCGGCAACGGGTTTTATTAAATCGGGTGGTAACGATGGACAACCAAAACTGCGTCCAAGACGGCCATTTTTCTTTATAAAATCTTCTGTGGCATAATCGGCACCATGAATTATAATTTCGCGTTCGCGCGCCTTATCGTTAATTCCTTTCTCAATTCCTTTCAGAATAAGTGACAAACCAACTTTTGACCCAATGGCCATGTTTTCAGTAATATAAAACCCCAAACTACTTTGAAATGTACCCGGAATATTTGAAAATTTTTCGGCAAATTCATTACCTGTATTTTTCCCGTGGGCAACGTAAGTATTAAAAAGCAGTGCTTTTTTGTATAAATCAATCACATACATACGTTTATTGTTGCTGGATTGCGAGAAATCGATGATGGTTAAAATCGATGAATTGAGAAGCTGCCCCTGTTCTTTTAGTTTGTCAAACCCTTTAACTGCAAACTGGTATGCTTCTTTCGATAAGCCCAATTGCGATAAATTTAAAAACGAATAAACATCAGTTTTATCTTCCAACACATAAGGTTCTTCAGAAACTGCTTTTTCCAGAACAGGATAAACTAAAATGAGAAGAATAATCAAAAAGATTTTTTTCATCGCACAAAAATAGGTTTTATAATGAAACCAAAAACCAGTTTCTACTTAACGTTTTGTTAATGAATGTAAACAATCTTTAAATTTGGATGATAAAAAATATTTCAGATTAACTCACTGAACATCATTTTCATAACCAATAAGAATATCATACAATCTGTCATCCATGTTATAAACATCTTCGTAGAAATTGAACGCTCCCTCATCATCAACCATACAGGTAAAATAACCAATATAAACTGGGATTTTATCTTTCAACTGAACCCATTTTTCGGTACCGGCTTTCATTGCTGCATCTATTTCCTTAGGAGTCCATGTTGTATCGTTTTTTAGCACTTCAATCGCCAAATCGCGCGGGTTACCAACCCTCACACAACCATGGCTAAAAGCGCGGCTTTCCTTCCCAAAAAGACTTTTCATTGGCGAATCGTGCAAATAAATGTTGTTTGAATTTGGGAAAAGGAATTTGACAAGCCCCAACGAATTATTCCTTCCGGGTTTTTGCCTCACTTGTCCGTTGTTCCATTCCATATTGTGTTTGGCAAGATAGTTTTTGTCCTTTTTTATCCCCGGTTTAACTTCATTGTTGATGATACTTGTGGGCAAAACCCAATAAGGGCTAAAAACAACATAACTCATATTCCCGCTGAAAATCACTGTCTTCGACATGCTTTTGCCAACCACCACAGGCATTTCCAAAACCTTTGCGCCATTGCGGTTAAACTGTAACATGTACGACGGGATATTCACAAAAATATATTCACTTGCATTAGCAATTTCAGGCGAAACCCAGCGCCAACGTTCCATATTTACAACTATTTTTTTAATATGCTCGCTCACAGGCACATTCATTCTGTTTACCAATTCACGGGTGAGGGCAGGCTGCACTTTTTTTCCGTTGCGCTTCTGGTACTTGTTTACGGCTGTCAACAGTGATTCGTCATAGATATTGTTACTGTCGTTTTCCGCAATATCGCCTGTAACAAAAAGGCGTTTGCGAATTTGAACAATTGCTGTAGCAGTGTCGCCGGGTTGATATGATTTAAATTTTGCATCAATATGAATTGAATCCCAGCCACCGTTTTTTTGAATATCGCGATATACTTTCAGAACCTCACGTAACTTAAAATACTGACGAATTAAAACTGAATCATTTAAGTTTGCAGTTCCATTATTCAGTAAAACAGAGTCAAGCAGATTCTCATACGATACCTGTTTTTTAGGAAGCAACCACTCAATTGCAGTCGCTTTTTTATCGTCGATACCTTTGTACACATTTTCAGCATAAAACAAAAACATTGTTGTAATCATTATTTCCGTTTTAGCATCTGACAAGGTATTTTCCGATTCCATTTCAAAAATTTCATCAATTGTTTCGGGATACGGAAAAACATTGTAAACACCCTCTCTGGCAATCCCTTTTACTTTACCATACAATGAGTTGGCATATTCCAGTACACCTTTTTCATCAAACCAAATATGGTGAAAATTGTATCCCCTGTATATTTTCCTAACATCGTTTTCATATTTGCCAAGTGCAGGAAACGATTTTACAAAAGAGTCAATTGCGATGCTGTCGAATGTGGTAACATTATAACGGTTAATACTTCCCTTTAAATCTGAATTGATTTCAGGCTTTGGTTTTTCCTGTTTCTTGCCACAGGAAAAAACAAATAATGTTATTGTAAAAAACAGTAAAACAGGGAATAAATTTCTCATAGACATTTCGGATATACTGCAAAAGTATAATTTGAAAGGAATCCCGAAAAAAATTCTTTATAAAACTTGCCGATAAACCTTATTCCTGATTTGAAGAATATATTCACTGAGTTTTTCGTCGTAGAGATTTTGAATTGAACTCATTAATTTCAATTCAACTTCCGGTTTTCCTTTTCCATACGAAGGCTGAAAATATTGACGTTGCATCAATTTAAAACCGTTACGTTCATAAAATTTTATGCGCCGTTTACTGATATCATCAACAGGAAGTTCAGTTTCAAGAAGTAAAACCTGAGATTTCTTATGTAAAAGAGAAATTGTCTCCTCTCCTATTCCAACGCCACGTAATTCGGGGTTTACAGCTAAATGTTCTAAATAAGTAAATTCGTCAAAAGTCCAAAATATACATAAACCTGCAATCTTGTTTTTTGCAATAATCATTTGATAGATGAAGATTTCGCCTTTGGAAATCAATTGATATATTTCAGATAATTCCCTGCGTTCTTCAGGTGGAAATGATGCAATATATAATTCGCTGACAGGATCAAAATCAGAGGATTTTATTATTCTTTTGAATTGGATTTTCACGTTGAACTACTAATGTTAATCAAGAACTAAAATATCGAGAATTTTAATACCGAAGGTATGGAATTATTATAGCAAAGAGCTGAATGAA
>JBFHJA010000421.1:0-4333 GCA_041596165.1 Draconibacterium sp.
CAGAAGTTATAATCGTTATGCTTTATCTTCATCCCTGAAAAGAAGAACGAAAAATACCAGAAGTACCACTGACATTAAAGTTGTAATTCCCCAAATCGCGTCCCAGTTATAACCTGCGTCGGTTTTGTAATGTCCGATAATGTGCCCGCAAATGAGGTTGCCAGCCAGTAACCCGATTCCAAAAGTTACAAGAAAAATAAACCCCTGCGCTTGAGAACGTAATTCTGCCGGTGCTTTTTTGTCGATATATATTTGTCCTCCCACAAAGAAAAATCCAAAGATTAGTCCGTGTATCAAAATACCAATATAAAACATCCAGCTTTGGTCGATAACTCCACCAGTGTAAAGGGAGAGATAGCGAATAACGAGGGCTACCAAACCAAAAATCATTACTTTTCGCAACCCGAATTTTTTAATTGCGCCTGGAATTAGCAGTAGAAAACCCATTTCGGCCAGCACACCCCAGTTCATTGTAACTGAAATGTATTTTGTTTTTATATTCAGCAAGAATTCGGAGAAATAGGAATAATACATGGCAAATGGAATGAGTGAAAGAAAGGAAAAAATGATGAAGATGGTGAAATTCCTGTCTCTCATTAATTTTAAAGTTCCTAATCCAAAAGCATCGATTAACGAGATTTTTTTGCCTTTTGCAAGTGGCGGAGTATTTGGCAAAAACAGGTTTGTAAAGGCTGCAAATAAACTTACTCCTGCACCGCAATAAAACGGAATATTTGTTCCATCGAAATCAAGTTTCAGAAAGTGAATAAAAAACACACTAAATAAACCCGAGGCAACCCAACCAATTGAACCAAAAACACGCACTTTTGGAAATTGCTCGGAAGGTAAATGTACCATTGCTATTGAGCTTGTTAAACCCCAGGATGGCATGTAGCCCAGCATTGCAACGATAAGGCAAATGAAAAGTATGTCAGGGTTGTTCGTAGATCCGGCCAAAACCAACATTCCAGCGTTGATGATATTTAAGCCTGAAAGCACTCTTTGAGCTGCAAAAAACCTGTCGGCGAGCATGCCGATTACGGGTGATACGATGCAGCCGATTGCCATTGAACTTAAAATCATAGCTTTTTGCGTATGCCCAACTTCAAGGTTTGTAAGATATGCAGCTAACGGAACCCACCAAACTGCATACATCATGTATTGCAGCAGCATCATTGTTGAAAGTTTAAATCTTGCCATATTCCTGTAATTTATTTTATATATATTTTTTATTCTTAGTGTTTTCCCTTGATCACTGGCCTTTGGAAAAGTAAAATCAGGTAAATTGAAAAATTAAAAAAGGCCGGCTCGATTGGAGCCGGCCTTTTAATTCGATATTAACCAAACTAAACTAATTGTAACCGGGATTTTGTTGTAATTGCGGCGCTTTGTTCATTTCGCTGCGTGAAATTGGTACCCAGTACATTTTCTTATCATTGAAAACACGTTCGTCAGCTTTGTCTTCTTTGTTGTATTTCCACATGTGTGAGCCATCATCGTAATGCTCAATTCTCATTCCATACACATTTTCTATTACCTGTTCCGCAATCATCCAGCGGCGCATGTCATAGAAACGGTGACCTTCGGCAAAGAATTCTATGTTCCTTTCATGACGGACATATTCGCGAGCCATGGCCTGATCGGTTGTAACCCTGTCGGGTAGCCCGGCACGATTGCGAATCATGTTCATGGCATCTATACCTTTTTGAAGATCTGCACCTCCCAATTCGATACATGCTTCTGCATAATTCATCAGGATTTCGGCATATCGGAATTCAACCCAGGTATGCGTGCCTCTAAAATACTGTCCAGCAGTTGCCGGATCAGTGAGTTTACGAATATAATAACCATTTTTAGTTCCGTTCCATGATTCTATTAAACCCTGGCGGGTATCGAGGCCGCTTTTGTATGGGTTTGCATCACCTGATTTTGTTAAATAATAACCAGTCTGAATTACGTTGTCAGGTTCCAGACCGGCAGCGTCGGAGGGACGTTGTTGCCAGGGAGCACCGTCATACAAAATAGAGGCATAAAAACGAGGTTCGCGACCCATATAAGGATTTCTTTCAGGATCGGCTGCCAATTCTGCTGCTGTTGCTGTGCGTACTTCCATATTGCCAGGATTATATTTGTCCCATTGGAATTTTGATCCGTCAGCCATTTCATAACTTCTTACAAGCGGTTCGGTTGGGTTGTTGTTCCCCCAGTTATGGTAACCGTTTGGTCCAAACCATAAGTTGCAATTGTTTACGTTACCGCCAGAAAGAGGAAATTGGATTCCCCAGATAGTTTCAGTATTCCAACCCGATTTTTGAACAAAATTACTAAAATAAGAGTCAGCATATTTTTGAACGTCAGCTGGTGATAAAGGGGATGGTGGATCTGAAATTGTACCGACCAAAGAAAAAGTTCCGTATTTACCATCCATAACATCCTTTGCAGCATCACGTGCTTGTTGCAATAAACCATTTTGGCTGCCGGAAGGGAAAGAAACAAGCGTATTTGATGCTTCATAACCACCATTGGTAAGTTTACTTGCAGAAAAAAGCAAAACCCTTGATTTTAAAGCCGCTGCCGCTGCCCGGTTTGCCCGGCCCTGTTCAACAGTTGCAGGCAAATTGTCAATAGCACCTTGAATATCTTTCAAAACAAAATCAAGAGTTTCTTTGATGGAAGATCTTTGGATGGTAAGGAAATCTTCTCCCAATAAAAAAGCTTTGTCCTGAAGAATAGCTCCGCCATAAACCATAAGGAGTGTAGCATATTCATAAGCTCTTATAAAATAGGCTTCCCCAATCATTTGTTTCTGGAGGGCGTCCTGGCCGGCAGTTAAAGGAACTTCAGCGATGTTGTCCAGAATTTTGTTTACGTTTTGAATGTTGGCATAAAGGTTATTCCAACGTAAATAACCACCATGGTTATCCTGGTCGAAATACTGAAGATCATCAGGACTCATTGTCCCTTTTATCATTACATATCTGGCTGGTCTGTGAATACAAAGCGTTTGGTCGGTACCTGAAACCAAAAGGTCTTCGCGGTTGCCAAGTATTCCGTTGTCGGTGTTGCCGCCCATGCGGTCGTAACATTTACCGAGATATGCGTTTACAACGTTTAAATCAGAAAAAACAAGGTCTTCATTAAACTTATCAACTGCTTGCTGATCGAGTACATCTTCGCATGACGGTGCAAGGAACAGAATGAGTGCAATTGTTAATATGTTAAATAATATTTTTTTCATATCCTAACTATTTATAAATTAAATGGTTATTAAAAAGTAATATTTGCACCAATTGCAAATGTTTTCATCAGCGGATAAACGCCAGGGTTATTGGCTTCCGGATCCCAGATTTTGTTTGCAGTATAGAGCAACGCAAGGTTGTTTCCTGAAACAAATACACTAATTTTTGCAATACCTGCTTTTGAATAATAATTGGCCGGAATTGCATAATTTAACACAAGGTTTTTCAAACGGAGGTACGCGCAGTTTTCCAACCAGTAGGTACTCATGCGAACATCAGGCGACCAGTAAAGGTCATCACGGTTGTATGCACGTGCAACATCAGTTTCTGTATTGGTTGGTGTCCAGCGGTTATCATACTGCCATTGGTAGTAGTTACCTGCTTCACCACGACGGTTGTCATATTGCGAACGTTTGAAAACTTTTCCCTGTCCTTGTAAAAGAACCGAAAGTGTAAAACCTTTATAGGTTGCATCCATGTTTAGACCGTAAAACGTAAAAGGATAATCGTATTCATCCACAAGAATCCTGTCATCGTTTGTAATTTCACCGTCACCCGATACATCTTCAAAAATAACATCGCCGGGTTTTGCTCCAGAAACATGTGGTGTACTATTAACCTGAGCCTCGTCTTTGTAAATACCAATAGCATTGTACATTAACCATGCACCAAATGGATGCCCGGTAAGTTGTTGCCATGGAACTGCTTTTTCAGGTTCGTCCATATATACAATTTCGTTCTTGTTGTAACTAAAATTACCGCCAAAGTTGATAAACAAGTCTTTGTTAATTGCTTTGTGGATCCCTGCTTCAAACTCGATACCTCTGTTGTCAACGATACCTATGTTTTCCTGTGGTAATGAAAGACCGGTAAAACTTGGTACCGATGCATCTTTTGTGGCAAGTATATCTTCCCTGCGGTTTTTGAACACATCTATATTGAAATGAATAAGATCATTCAATAATTTGGAGTCAAAGCCGACATTATAAGTTGTTTGTGTTTCCCAGGTAATAAGTGGATTGGCAATTACTGGTGGTCCAACTGCTGTAGCAATAGAACCACTGCTGCCAAATGTCATCCCTGTTGTGATACCA
>JBFHJA010000422.1:0-4330 GCA_041596165.1 Draconibacterium sp.
CAAGAAATATGTCAAATACCAAGAAGAACAAGAACGAATCGAAGAGCAACAAAGCCTCAACTTTGGCCCCTTATAGGGGCTCTTACAATTCCACCTTCTTAGATGGTGGATTCTTTAATCACAAATTCAACTGCTTTTACAAAATTTGCAAATTCAAATTCTTTAACCCATTTGTTGTTTTCTGTTTTCCAATTCATTTGTGTAATCTACTTTTATATGGAAATTAAATTCACCGGGTAAATTCAAAGTTACCCGGTGATAAACATACTTTCAAAACTATTGAAGAATGCTTTTGTTATATCGCGAATTTGATATTTTGATTTTCTGCGGTTCAAGCCAAATCAAAACGGTCAAGATTCATTACTTTATTCCAGGCTTTCACAAAATCTTTCACAAATTTTTCCTGAGCATCAACACTTCCGTACACTTCAGCAAGTGCTCTAAGCTCTGAGCTTGAACCAAATATAAGGTCGGCGCGGGTAGCTGTCCATTTTACTTCACCTGTTTTTCTGTCCCTTCCGGTAAATTGTTCATTGTCCTCAGATGAAGGCATCCATACCGTACTCATATCGAGTAAATTTACAAAGAAATCGTTGGAAAGAACTTCAGGATGTTTCGTGAAAACACCAAGTTTAGAATTGTCAAAATTTGTGTTCAGTACACGCATTCCTCCAATGAGTACAGTCATTTCAGGAGCAGTTAATGTCAATAATTGAGCTTTGTCAATCAATAATTCCTCAGTGGAAACTTTATATTTTGTTTTTAAATAATTCCGAAAGCCATCGGCTGCCGGCTCCAATACTTTAAATGATTCAATATCGGTTTGTTCAGATGAGGCATCCATACGTCCTGGAGTAAAAGGAACGGTTATTTTGATTCCTCCATCTTTAGCCGCTTTCTCAACACCCGCGCAACCAGCCAGTACAATCAGGTCGGCAAGTGAAACCTTTTTTCCATTGGTTTGTGCGTCGTTAAATTCTTTTTGAACAGCTTCCAGTTTCTCTAAAACCTTTGCTAATTGTACAGGATTATTTACAACCCAATCCTTTTGAGGGGCAATCCGGATGCGACCACCGTTGGCTCCTCCACGCTTGTCGGAGCCACGAAATGTAGAAGCGGAAGCCCATGCAGTTGAAACCAATTGCGATACGGAAAGTCCTGATTTTATCAGCTTTGTTTTTAATTCAGCAATGTCTTTCTCGTCAATTAAAGTATGATTTATTGAAGGGATCGGATCTTGCCAAATCAGTTCTTCTTTGGGGACTTCAGCACCTAGATAGCGCGTCAGTGGCCCCATGTCCCTGTGTGTTAGTTTAAACCATGCACGGGCAAACGCATCGGCAAATTCCAGCGGATGTTCATAAAAACGTCTTGAAATCTTTTCATAAACAGGGTCGAAACGTAAGGAAAGGTCGGTGGTGAGCATGGTTGGTGCATGTTTTTTGGATGGGTCGTGAGCGTCAGGGACAATATTGCCCGCATCTTTTGCCACCCATTGATGTGCGCCTGCCGGACTTTTGGTTAGTTCCCATTCATATTTAAAAAGATTTTCAAAGAAATAGTAACTCCACTTGGTGGGAGTTTGTGTCCAGGTTACTTCCAATCCGCTACCAATTGCATCGCCTCCTTTACCAGTACCAAAGGTGCTTTTCCACCCCAGACCCTGCTCTTCAATTCCTGCTGCTTCCGGTTCAGCTCCAACATGTGCTGCGTCTCCGGCTCCGTGGGTTTTTCCAAAGGTGTGTCCGCCGGCAATTAGAGCAACTGTTTCTTCATCATTCATGGCCATGCGGGCAAAAGTGTCACGGATATCTTTAGCAGCTGCCAGGGGATCGGGATTTCCGTCTGGCCCTTCAGGATTTACATAAATAAGCCCCATTTGAATAGCAGCCAGCGGGTTGTCAACTTCTGTTGTATCCAGGTTTCGCTCGTCATTTTTCAACCATTCGGTTTCAGAACCCCAATACACATCTTCTTCAGGTTCCCAAACATCAGCACGTCCTCCTGCAAATCCAAAAGTTTTGAACCCCATTGATTCAAGAGCTACATTTCCTGCAAGTATCATCAGGTCTGCCCAAGATATTTTTTTGCCATATTTTTGTTTGATTGGCCATAGTAATCTGCGTGCTTTGTCGAGATTAACATTATCCGGCCAACTATTTAGCGGGGCAAAACGTTGTTGCCCGCCTCCCGCACCACCACGTCCGTCACCTGTCCGGTATGTGCCGGCACTGTGCCATGCCATACGAATGAATAATGGTCCGTAATGGCCAAAATCAGCAGGCCACCAATCCTGCGAGTCAGTCATTAATTTATGAAGATCTTGTTTGATAGCCTTCAAATCAAGACTTTTAAATTCTTTGGCATAGTCAAATTCTTCGCCCATTGGATTTGATTTTGATGAGTGCTGTCGAAGAATATTAAGTCTTAACTGATTTGGCCACCAATCGCGGTTTTTTGTTCCGCTGCCTCCAATACTGTGTTTTCCTGTTGCTCCAGTTACCGGGCATTTGCTCATATTTTTTGAATCTTGTTCCATAAAACTTTGTTTTAATTAATTATTACTCGTTCAAACTTCCTTTTATCAGGAGTGTGATAACTTCAATTTTGAAAACCGGAAGTTTCTTTAAATTTTTAATCAAAGGATTTAATATTTGATTTTAAATAAGAATTGATTTACATCTGATCAGGCGGAATAGGCAGTGGCACAACGTTACTTACCGGTTTTACGCTTTTTAGGTATGCAAAAATTGCACTTGCATCTTCATCTTTAATTTCTGTAAAATTGAACCAGGGCATTGGTGGTAAAAGCATTCGCGCACCTTCTATCCCTTTAAATTTACCTTGCTTTAAAGCAATTTTGAACTGTTCTTCAGTCCATGTTCCAATTCCGGTTGGATCGGGCGTTAAATTGGCAGAGAAGGAAACACCCCAGGGACCGGCACTTGCAGTTAAATCCGGATAAAACATAGCAAAACCTTCTTTTATCATTGGGTCAGTAAATTTTACTATTGGATTGGTTGACTGAAAGCCCGACAACATTAACTCCGGAATAATTTCAGGACCGTTTGGCCCCATTGCTTTGGGCGAATGACAGTCGTGGCAGCCCATAATAGTTACAAGGTATTCACCTCTTTTTACAAGATCTTCCTGGGAAACAACGTTTGCTGAAGTATCTGTTTCTCCTGGTTTTTGATTGCTGTTTGAACAGGAAATACTAAAAATGGCAAAACACATTATTGCCAACATCTGATTAATAATATTTTTCATCGTGGTAAGAATTAAGTTTATGGATTAATAATCGCAGCAGTATCAACTGCCTGAATAAAATGCGTTGCTTTTCCGTTTTTAATTGTCCAGGTGTGAGTGGCATTTGCCCTGAATTTTTTACCTGTGGCTTTCCATGTTCCGGTATAATGGCCAACCATTACAATTCTATCGCCACCATCAACAAAATCGCTGACTTCAATGTTGAAATTGTCATAAAGTTCCGGAATTGTTGCAAAAATTTCTTTAACCACTGATTGCTTGCCTATGTATTTACCATCGCCCTTTACGAACGGTAATCCAATACACTCTTCCCACACAATGTCATCGCTATAATTGGCGATAGCTGCTTCAACATCACCGGCAGCAAATGCTTTGTAGCCTTGTTTTAAAATTTCTAAGTTACTCATGATAATTTGTTTTACAAAAATGAATTAATTCCTTATTGTTAAGCAAATTACAAAATAATAACAAATATTAAAATACTTTGAAGTGTTTTATGGTTCTCTTTTTTTCAACTTATAATTCCAATCGTTATTTATCTGGAATTTCATTCAAATAATTATGTTTTACAGGAGTTCTTTACATTAGGTTGTCATTTTATCCCAGTTATGTTGAGTTCAAAGTTAAAAGCTCGCCTGAAGGACAAATCCGGGCAGATTCCTTGTTTCGGGGTAGATTTGTAAATTCGATATTGAATGTTTTAGATTGAAAATCTTACTGACTTCCGACTACCTCACACAACTCTCCTTCCAAAAGGTGTTAGCGCCAATGAAGCCATTTTGAAATGTTGCTTTGCCCAGGGGATTCCAATGATGGTGATACCGAGCAGTATTCCGAATAAAACATGGGTGAGCATTATCCATATTCCTCCAATAAAAAACCAAAGTATATTCATGATCGTTGAAAGGCAACCTGGGGCATAATCCATGTATTCAATTTTTTGCCCAAAAGGCCACAATGCCAGGATACCCAATTTGAATGATTGCAAGCCAAACGGAATTCCAATTATTGTGACGCAAAGCAATAAACCTGCAACTATATATTCCAAAAAGATGGCAAA